>CAMBLN010000027.1 GCA_945868215.1 Opitutus sp. GAS368 | reverse complement strand
CGTGACACTTGAGCAGGTGCAGAAAATGACCCCCGCCGAGATCGAAGCGGCGCTGGTGCCCGGTTACGAAGCCGCGCCGAGTGTTGCGTTTGGCGGCTGACCGCCGCTCTCTCAGAGACGTCGTTCGCGTGCCGACTCGCACTCACAATTCCATCGCCGAAGCCGCCGCCGCTCTGCCGGCGGGGCGTCCGTTGCATTTGGCGATAGGCATGTTCGACGGAGTGCACCTCGGTCATCACGCCGTGATCGAGTCGGCTGTCCACTCGGCGCGCCGCTGCAACGGAGTAGCCGCCGTGCTCACATTCTGGCCGCATCCGAGCCGGCTGTTTCGTCCCGAGCAAGCGGTGCGTCTCATCATGACGCCGGAGCTGAAGAACCGTCAGCTTGCCCGTCTCGGCGTCGATGCGGTCATCACGGAGGAGTTTAATGCCGACTACGCACGTATCGAGGCGGAGGAGTTTTTGCCGCGCCTCAAACAATCTTTGCCCACCCTCACCACGATTTACGTCGGAGAAAACTGGCGTTTTGGCCGCGGACGCCGAGGGGACATTGCGCTGTTGGTCACCGAAGCCAAAAAGCACGGCATCGCCGTCGTGAGCGCGCCGCGTATCAATCAAAACGGTGACCCGATCAGCAGCACGCGCATCCGCAGTTACCTGGAGGAAGGTCGCATGGAGGACGCGAACGCGCTTTTGGGTTATACTTACTTTGCGGAAGGGGTGGTGGCTCCGGGGAAACAGCTTGGCCGCGCCATCGGATTTCCCACGTTGAACGTTTCCTGGGAGCCGGATCTGCGTCCGCGCTACGGTGTATATGTAGTCACTGTGTCCGGTGAAAAATCCGCCAAGGCGCTGACTGCGATTGCCAATTACGGATTGCGACCGACGGTCGAGACAACCCTCGCGCCACGGTTGGAAATACACGTTCTCGGTCCTTGTCCGTTTGATGCCGGCGACAAACTCACGGTGGAATGGCTGCGATTCGTGCGACCTGAGCGGAAGTTCGACTCGCTTGATGAACTGCGCGGGCAAATCGCCGCCGACGTGGCCGCCGTGCAAGAAACCGGCAAGTAGGGGAGGCGGAATATTCGCGCCTTGCTGGTGGCCGGCCGATCGCCAGCGTTGTGCGTCATGACACTGACCGGTGTGGACATGCTATGGGTGATCATCGCGTCGACATTGGTCATGTCGATGCAGACGGGGTTTTGTATGCTCGAGCGGGATTGGTTCGATCGAAGAACACGATCAACGTAGCCATCAAGAACCTTCTCGATTTTTGCGTGGCGGCGATCGCGTTCTGGGCTTTCGGATTCGCGTTGATGTTCGGCGACTCGGCCGGGGGTTGGTTCGGCACGAGCGACTGGTTGTTCGGCACCTGGAAAACCGAACATCCGCCGACGTTTTTGCTTTTTCAAATGATGTTCTGCGCCACATCGGCCACGATCATCTCCGGGGCGGTGGCGGAACGTATGAGTTTCCGCGGTTATCTTTGGATGACGCTGCTGGTATCCAGCACAATTTATCCGCTCAGCGGACACTGGATTTGGAACCAAGACGGGTGGTTGTTGAAACTGGGCTTTGTGGATTTCGCGGGTTCGACGGCGGTGCACAGCGTGGGCGGTTGGTTGTCGCTGGCGGCGGTGTTGATCATCGGCCCGCGTCTTGGACGGTTTTCCTCGGGAGGGTCTCTGGCCAGTTCACACAGCCTGGGGACGGCGACGTTCGGCGTGCTCATCCTGTTTGTGGCATGGCTGGGTTTTAACGGCGGCAGCCGGCTCGCACTCACGGACGACGTTCCGCTCATCATTTTAAACACCGTGCTGGCCGGAGCGGGTGGGGCGCTCGCCGGACTGATTGCCGCATGGAAGGTCAAAGGAGTGCCCGACCTGCCTGATACGCTCAACGGCACGATCGCCGGACTGGTTGCGATTACGGCCGGTTGTCATGCGGTGAGCCCGGCGTCGGCGGTGGTGATCGGTGCGGCGGGCGGAGTGCTGTGCTTTTACGCCTGTGTCGTCCTGGAGCGGCTGAAGATTGACGATGTGGTCGGCGCGACCGCCGCGCACGGTGTTGCCGGTATTTGGGGGACGCTGGCGGTGGCGTTGTTCGGTATGCCGGAAAAACTGGGCACGGGACTTGGTTTTTGGGAGCAACTCGGCGTGCAGGCGCTGGGTGTCGCGGTGGTCGGTGCCTGGGCTTTTGGCGGAGGCTGGTTGATTCTTAAATGCATCAACCGGATCCAGCCGCTGCGGATCGACGCCGAATCCGAGCGGGTGGGGCTGAACGTCGCCGAGCACGGAGCCAGCACCGAGATCATCGACCTGCTTACCGAGATGGGTCGGCACCGTGAAAAAGGTGAGTTTACCCAGGCGCTGAAATTCGAGCCGTTCACCGAGGTCGGGCAGATTGCCAACGAATACAATCTGGTCATCGCCAAGGTCGCCCAGGAAATGGAGGCGCGTGAAGATATCGCCACGCGGCTGCGCATGGAGCGGGAGACCTCCATTGATGCCACCCAAAAAATCCTCGGCTCCATCGAATACGCACGGCGCATCCAGCAGGCCATTTTGCCGCCGCCGGAAACTCTCGCGGCCGCGGTCGGGGATCACTTCCTCGTTTATCAACCACGGGACCTGGTTTCCGGAGATTTTTACTGGTGCCACCGTTCGGTCGAATCGACGTTTGTGGCCGTCGTGGATTGCACCGGGCATGGTGTGCCGGGGGCTTTCATGTCGCTGATCGGCCACGCGATCCTGAAGCAGGTTGTCATTGAACAGCGGATACACGAGCCCGCCGAGATTCTGAACCTTATCCACACGCTTGTGCGCGAGGCGTTGCGGCAGGATCAGCCCGACAGCGAAAATCAGGACGGCATGGACATGTGCCTAGTCCGCATCGATGCGGACAAAGTCGTGTTCGCCGGCGCCCATCGTCCGCTTTGGTGGGCGCGTCCGCCCGAGGCGGGGGCCACGACTTTCGGGGAGATCAAAGGCGTGCGCGCCTCGCTCGGCGGAGGACGCCGGGGCATGCGCCGGGTGAAGTTCGAGCAACACTCCCTGCCGCGTGTGCCCGGTCTGATGATCTATCTTTCCTCGGATGGACTTGCCGACCAGCCCAACCACTTGCGCCAGCCGTTCGACACGGCGCGCTTGCGCGGTTTGCTGCAGGACATATCCAAAGATTCCACCGCCGCCCAAGCCAAGGCCGTCGAGCAGGCCATCAACACCCATCGGGGTGGAGCTGCCCAGCGAGACGACATCACCTTGCTCGGAGTGCGCCTCTGACCCCAATCCACCCTTTTCATGGACGCCGCCCAACTCCTCGCCCATTACCAAACCGCCAAAGAAAAACGCATCGTGCTTTCTTTTATGGGGATCGTTACCCAGGAAATCATGGTCGAATACGGCAAGCTCATCCAGCAACAGGAGGGGCTCACCCTTAACAGCCGGCAGATTCTCTTCGGCACGTTCATCGAGTTGGCGCAAAACATCATCCGCTACTCCGCCGAGCGCGCCGGTCCCGCCGACGCGGTTCGCGGCGTGGGGCTGGTCCTCGTGAGCGAGCAGGAGACGACGTTCACGGTTTCAGCCGGCAACCTGGTGGCGCCGGCGACCGCCGACCTGTTGCGCGAACAATTGACCGCACTGTCGGTGATGTCCCCCGAAGAACTCAAGCAGCTGGCCCGTGAGCGCCGCAAATCAGGTCCGCCCGCGGGCAGTCGCGGCGCCGGGCTCGGCCTCATCGAGATCAACCGTCGCGCCTCCAGTCCGCCCGAGTTCGACTTCTCCCCGTTTGGTGACCAACTCTTCTTTTCGTTGTCCGTGAAAATCGCGAAAGGCACCCCTCTATGAATCCACTGGCGATCACTCCTTCCGATACCACGCCCGCCGTCGTTTTTGATCCGGCCTCCGACACCCTGCGGTTTTCCGGCGAATCCTATCCGGAAAACGTCAGCGCGTTCTACGAACCGGTTTTCACGTGGGTCAAAGCAGCCTTGGCCGAAAAAATTCCGCTTAAGGTCGTGCTGGCGTTCGGCTACCTCAACACCAGTTCCACCAAGGCCGTGCTGGACCTGCTGATGATTCTGGAAGACCACCATCGCGCCGGCGGCCGCGTCCAGGTCGAGTGGCACTATAATCCGGCGCTCGAAGTGATGCAGGAAGCCGGCGAGGAATTCGGCGAAGATCTTTCCCTGCCTTACCGTCTCGTGCCGCTCAGCTGAAAACGAATCCTTCCATGGCCGCCAAAAGCCGAAGTTCCCGCGATCAATCCGTCGAACGTCTTTATTCGCGCGAGGCGAACGCGCTCGAGGCGGCCGAGGCGATGCTGGCCGGCGGCGACGTCACCAAGGCCGAGCTGGCCGGACAATTGCGCGAGCTCACCGGCCATTATCGCGGCCTTCTCCGGCAAACCATCAAGATCACCACGATCAGCGACGCGGCCCAGTTGCAGTTGCGCCGCACATCGAAGGAACTGGCCGAGGCCGTGGACAAGGTGGGCAAGCTCAACACCGTCCTGCAAAGCCTGCAGCTGGAAAAAGACGAGATGTTCGCGATGGCCGTGCATGACCTGCGCAGTCCGCTCTCGGGCATATGCGGACTCGCCGCGATCATGCAGGATCCGTCGTTGTCCGCCGATGAAGAGCTGCGCGGCATGAGCGGCGAGGTTTCCGGCCTGGGTAATAACCTGCTCGCGATGATCAGCGATCTGGTCGATCTCTACCGGCTAGAATCCGGCGGCATGGTCGTCAAAGCCGAGCCGTCCAATGTGCGCTCCCTCGCCGACACGCTCGCGACTTCGCTTTCACCCAACGCCCGCCGCAAATACATCACGCTCCTCGTCAAAACCGGCGGCGCCGTCGACCAGGAGTTTCCGCTCGATATCGAGCAGTTTCACCGCCTCGCGGGAAACCTGGTCTCCAACGCCATCAAGTATTCGCCCTCCAGCACGACGGTGACCGTGCGCATCGAGCTGCATCATGGAAAACTCCACCTCAGCGTGCGCGACCAGGGGCCGGGCATCAGCAAGGCCGACCAGACAAAACTCTTCCGCAAATTCACCCGACTCACCGCCCGGCCCACCGGCGGCGAAACTTCCTCGGGCCTGGGTCTGGCGATTGTGAAACGACTTGTGCAAAATCTTTCGGGCGACGTCTGGTGCGAAAGCGAACTGGGGGCGGGGGCGACGTTCTATGTAACGTTGCCGGTGACGGCTCCTTGAATCTTTGTCTCGCAAGTAATTCCGCTAAGCGGATTTAAAATGGTGGACCCTACTGGACTCGAACCAGTGACCTCTTCGATGTCAACGAAATGCTCTAACCAACTGAGCTAAGGGTCCGACGAAAAACGAGTCGCGGAGTAAGCAGGACTTACCCCGTCTTCCGCAAGAAAAATTATTCACGGATTTCATTCCCGTTTTTGGCCCGGTTGTTCGCGCAAACCGACTTGCTCCGAATCGTGCGAAGCAACTCACTCGACGCGCCTCCATGCTCCAATCGCTTCGCATCAAGAACCTCGCCCTGTTGGAAGAAGTCGCCCTCGATTTTGAAGCGGGGTTCACGGTCGTCACCGGCGAAACCGGCGCGGGCAAAAGCATTCTCCTCGGCGCCTTGTCGCTGCTCGCCGGCGAACGTGCCGACAAGACGCTCATTCGCCAGGGAGCGCCGGCCTGCGAAGTCGAGGCGTCGCTGTATTTTGAAAATTCCAAGGCCATCGACGCGCTGCTCACCGAGCTCGATCTGCCCCTGTGCGAAGATGGCATTCTCATTCTCAAGCGCAGCCTCCCGCGTGAAAAGGCTCCCAAGGTCACAGTCAACGGCGGCCTCGCCACGCTCGCGTCGCTGCAACGTCTGGGCGAGGCGTGGATCGATTTCCACGGTCCCAGCGAGCCGCGCCGTCTCCTCAAGGAAAGCTGTCAGCTTGATCTGCTCGATCTCTATGGGCGCGCCGGCGACGCGCTCGCCGCCTATGCCGTGAAATATCGCGTGTGGCGTGAACTGCTCGCCGAGCGCGAACGCATCGCCCGCGAGACCAAACTCTCGCCCGATCAGATCAAGTTTCTCGAAAACCAGCTCACGCGCCTTGACGCGCTCGATCTCACCGACGAGGCCATCGAGAAACTGGAGCGCGATTTCCAGCGCATGAGCAAGGCGCAGGAACTCATCACGCTCGCCTCCGCGTTGTCCAACGGCCTCACCGGCGAGGACGGCGCCACCGGACGCGTGGCCGGACTCGTGCGCGAGGCGCGTCAGCTCGAAAACCTGGATCCCGACAGCAAGGCGCTGGCCGACCGTCTCTCCGCCGCGAGTATTGAACTCGCCGATCTCGGTGCTGAATTCGAGGCGTTGTGCGGTTCGTTTAATTTCGATCCCGAGGAGGCCGAGCAGCTTCAGGCCAACATGAACACGTGGCTTGAGGTGAAGCGCAAACACGGCGGCGATCTGCGCGCCGTGATCGAAGCGCGCGATGACATGCGCCGCCGTCTGGAAATCCAGGGCGACCTCGAGGGCACGCTCATCCGCATCGAAAAACAAATCGCCGACGCCGAGCGGGCCGCCCGCAAGGAAGCGACCGGGTTGCGTGCCATCCGTGAAAAAGCATCGCGCGAACTGGCGAAGATCGCCGCCGCCAGCATCGCGCAGCTGGGCTTCAAGAAATCCGATTTTCAGATCCGCATCGTGCCGCTCGATCAACTCGGGCCGGCGGGCGATTGCGGCGTGGAGTTCCTGTTTTCTCCCAATGTGGGCGAACCCGCGTTGCCGCTCAACCGTGTTGCCTCCAGCGGTGAACTTGCGCGTGTGATGCTGGCGTTGAAAACCGTGCTCGCCGATCTCGACGACGTGCCGGTGCTCGTCTTCGACGAAGTGGACGCCAACGTGGGCGGCGAAATCGGCCGCGTCGTGGGCGAGAAAATGGCCGGTATTTCCAAGGGCCATCAAGTGCTCTGCATCACGCACCTTCCGCAGGTGGCGGCCCAGGGCGACAGCCACCTGGTCGTCGAGAAAGACCAGTCAAAGGATCGTGCGGTGGTGACCATCGCGCCGATTCAGGCGAACCGGAAGGCCCGCGTCAGCGAACTCGCCCGCATGTTGGGCGACCGCACCGCCAAGAGCGCGCTGGCGCACGCCGAGGAATTGTTGGGTTGAACGCGTTTACCGCACGGTGAGCGTCCACTGCCGCGACTGGGCGGTGCCGGTGAGGGTCACAGTGTAGTTGCCCGCCTTCAGCGAGCCGGCGGGCAAGGTGATGGCGACGGGGTTTTCCTTGGAGCGTGCGGTGAGATCGCGGTCGAGCGGCTCGAAGGAGGGCACGATGATAATCTGTTCGCCGCGGATAAACACCTGCGCTCCGCCCGGCTGGTGTTTTTGGTCCTCCAGCCTGCAGGTGAACACAACCGGGTAGGGGAGCAGGGAGGCGGTTTCCTTGGGCGCGGCAACCCGGCTGAAGTCCGCGGGCAGCAGCGGGGTTTCGACGAGCGTGGCGTTCAGGTCCTCGGGCAGGCCCCCGGCTACCGTGAGAATCTCTGCCTGCGTGTTCAGGGTGCGCACCAATTCCTCCGGATCCGACGGACGCTCGGCCTTCACGGTGATACGCTGGTATCCGGCATCCAGGAGGCGCAGGACGTTGGCTCGCTGTTTGGAGTCCTCGTAAGGCTGGTAGGCGGGCGCGGCCTTCCGGTATTTCAAGGTCAGCACGGTGTAGGGCACGATACAGGCCAGTATCGCGACAAACACCCACTTCATCGGCCACGGTTTACGAGTGAGGGGATCGGACATGCGCGCGAGTGAACGGGAGCGGTCCGGCAAGGCAAGGAGGGACGCGGAATAACATTTGCGCCGGGCGGGGTCGGGTGCTTCGTTGGCGGGCTTCATGAAGACTTGGTCCAAGTTCTACATTTCCACGCTCCGCGACAGCCCGGCCGACGCGGAGATCGCCTCCCATAAACTGCTCATGCGCGCCGGCCTCGTGCGCAAGCTCGGCGGCGGCCTCTACACCTACATGCCGCTCGGTCTTCGCGTCATGCAGAAGATCTCTAAAATCTGCCGCGAGGAACTTGAAGTTTCCGACGCGATCGAGCTGTGGATGCCACACCTCCACCCGGTGGATAACTGGGAGCAGGGTCCGCGCTGGGCCGCCGCCCGCGAGATCATGTTCCGAGCCGACAACGCCGGCGCCAACAAAGGCCGCTCGCGCGAACCCGAGTTTGTGCTCGGACCGACCCACGAGGAAATCATCACCCCGCTCGTGAAGACCGAGATTACCAGCTATCGCGATCTCCCGAAGAATTTTTATCAGATCGCGACCAAGTTCCGTAACGAGATTCGTCCGCGTTTCGGCCTGATGCGCGCCCGTGAGTTCGTGATGATGGACGCGTATTCCTTCGACGCGAACGACGAGGGCGCGATCAAGAGCTACTTCGCGATGAAGGATGCCTACGCGCGCTTCTTCAAACGCATCGGCGTCACGGCGATCGCAGTCGAAGCCGACACCGGCGTGATGGGCGGCAGCTTCTCCCACGAGTTCATGGTCCCTGCCGAAATCGGCGACGACGACGTCATCTACAACGAAGCCAGCGGCTACGCGGCCAACCGCGAAAAAGCCACCAGCGCCCTCGTGCCCGCCGACCTCGTTGATGCCGCTCCCGCCGGCGCCGTCGAGGAGTTCGCCACGCCCGGCGTCGTCACCATCGCCGCGCTCGAAGCCGCGCCCTACGGCGTGAAGGCCGACCAGCAGTTCAAGACCCTTGTCTATATCGGCGACGGCAAACCGTTCCTCGTGATCCTGCGCGGCAACGACGAACTCGAAGAAGCCAAGCTCGGCTCCCTCGGTTTCACGCTCACGCGCGCGGCCACGGCGGAAGAGATCGAGCCGGTGCTCGGTGCGAAGCCGGGCAGTCTCGGCGCGGTCAAAGGCTCGATCAAAGATCCGTCTGCACTCGCCGGCATTTTTGCCGACCACGCGATTCGTCTCATCGGCAACGGCACGACCGGCGCGAACAAAGACGGTTTCCACGTGCGCAACGTCAACGTGACCCGCGATCTCGCGATCACGAAGTTCGGCGATTTCCGCCGTGTGCGTCCGGGCGAGCCCGACCCGAAGAACGGCCAGCCGCTTTCCGTGAAACGCGGCATCGAAGTCGGACACATCTTCAAACTCGGCACGAAATACTCGGAAAAATTCGGCGCGGTTTACACCGACGACGCCAAGCAGAACCATCCGATGGTGATGGGCTGTTACGGTATCGGCATCAGCCGCACGTTGCAGGCGGTAATCGAGCAGAGCCATGACAACGACGGCATCATCTGGCCGTGGGCGGTCGCTCCGTTCCAGGTGATCATCACGCTGCTTGATCCGTCGGTCGCCGAGCCCGCGGCTTTGGCGAAACAACTCGCCGAAGTCGCCGAGAAAGCCGGCGCGGACGTCATCATCGACGACCGCGAGGAGCGTCCGGGTGTGAAGTTCAAGGATGCCGATCTGATCGGTATTCCGCTGCGTATCACCATCGGTGGCAAAGGCCTCGCGGCCGGTATCATCGAGCTCAAGTGGCGTGCGAAGAAAGACGTCATCAAGGTGCCGGTGGCCGAAGCCGCCGAACACATCGCCACCGTCGTGCGTGACGCGTTTGCCCAAGGATGATTCTAGCGGCCGACAAAACCCATTCATCCCCCGCCGCGGGCGACGCAGTGCAGACGGAGTCGCCGCGCGTGTGGCGCGTGGTGTTTCTCAACGACGCAGTGACCCGCATGTCGTATGCGGTGATGGTGCTGCGCAAACTCTTCGGCTTCGACGAGCCTACGGCGACCAAGCACATGCTCGAAGCGCACGAGAACGGACGCTCGGTGGTGTGGACGGGACTGCGCGAGAATGCGGAGGCCTATGTGTTTTCACTTCAACAGTGGCATCTCTCGGCCACCATCGAACCCGATGAAGCGAGTTGAAGTGCGTCTCAGCATCCAGGCGGTTGCCCCGTTGCTTGATCTCATCAAAGCAGTGGCCGACGAACTGCGCGCCACGCTGGCGGTTCCGCTGGCGTTGAGCGAAGCCGACGCCGAACTCGCGGAGGTGTGGAGCGAGGATTTGCTGGAGTCACAGCGGGACGATTGCGATCGGTTGTTCTCGTTGTTCGACCAAGAGTTTTTCAGCGAAGGCGTGGTGGCGTTTGACCGCGACAATGCCGAGCCGGTGCTGCGCGCGTGCGCGGCGTTGCGTCTGAGGTTTCGCGCGACGCGGCTGGCGGAGATTCCCGACGACACGCTGGAGGCGCTGGAGGCGAGCAGCACGATGGGCGAACTGAACGCGGAGGCGCAGAAGGCGTTCGCGTGCTTCATGTTTTTGGACGAGCTGCAAAAAATCATCCTGAAGTATCTGGACCCGATGGCGGTCGAAGAAGATGAGTGATGTATCGAAGAATTTTAAGAGCACCGGCGCGGCGATCCGCAGTCGCATACCGGTGGACGCGGATGGAAATTTCCCGATCAACCGCACCTTGATCGCGGTGCTGGCGTTCGGGCTGGCGCTGTTTAACCAAGCGCTTTTCTGGCTGCTGGCGGTGCTGATCGAAGGGCAGGGACGGCCGGTGCCGGCGGGACGTTTTTTACTCGGATCGGTGATGCTGGGCGCACTGCTGTGGTTGATTCTGGGGCTGGCGCAGGTCCGCTTCACCGGACGCGGAAAGCCTCTTGATTGGGTGGTGTTGGCGACCACGGGTGCGTTGCTGGGCGCGGGCGTGGTGATGATGTCGCCGGGGTGCGCGCTCGCGGCCACCGGTTTGTTGACGGCGTGGAGTGCGCGTGGCCTGAAAAGATAGGATGGCGGTTGACGGAGGAGGGCGCCGACTTAGGTTTGTCGCCGACACCCTGCAGTGTTCGAGGCGTTTTCAATAACTGCTCTCTCCTTTGATAAAATTCGGGATCCGGAACGGGTGGTGGAGCGCTAGGCCGTAAATCGGAAAGCGTGAAGCCATTCGGAGGAGCCCACCTAGTCAAAAAAAGGTTCTCGAGCCTTTGGGCGCACGGCACAGGCGGGGTGTCACTTTTTTTCCAACGCGCGTTTCCGCAGGTGCCGGCGGCGCAGCCACCAGGCCAGCGAGAGGAAAATCCCTAGCCGGACCGTGTAGATGACCGCCACCAGCGCCGCCCCTCGAGGGCGAACCACCCAGATCGCCGACAAACAAGGTCACGCACGAGCGCAGCAGGTGAAACGGTAGCGCCACGAAAAAATAAATCCGCAGCGGCACGCCCGACAGCGCCAGGGTGAAGTTTCGGAGGAAATACGGAATGCCCGGCGCCATCATGATCATCAACGCGACCACGGCGTTTTCACCTTCGGGAATCGACGGCACCCGATGTCCGCGGCGCTCGATAAAACGCAGCAGCGGCGCTCGCAAAAAACTCCGCGCGATCCAGTGCGTGCCGATCAGGTGCAACGAGGTGATGCCCGCGACCACGAGCAGTCCCACGGCGGGGCCGAAACGCGCGCCGAGCACCAGATAAACGATGCTGATCGGAAAACCGGCCAGCGGCAGGAAGGCGGAGATCAACAACACGAGCGCCATGTTCAGTCCCGACATGGCGCGGGGAATCGACTTCCAGTCGAAGCCGGTGGCGAGCAAGCCGCCGGCCGCGCCCGCCAGCAGCAGGACGGCGACGGCGAGCCAGAACCATTGCCGGCGTGAGAGCGTGAAACGGAAAAAGCGCATGACGGAGTGCCGGTCGGCGGCGAACGTTGAGGGACAGACCGCGGCGGACGCGTTTGGTTACCCGCGGGAACCAGATGCCGGTGCATCGGTCCAGAGCGCCGGCAAAACGATCCGGCCAAACGAACATCCGATGGCTTCACCCCCGGGCATTTTTAAACGTTATCGCGACTGGCGCCGCCGCCCGGCGGCGGCGCGTCCGTCGAGGCGCAAGGTCTGGTGGGTGTCGATTCTGGCGGTGGTCGCGCTGCTGGGATTTTTCTTTTGGTGGACCTCGGCGCGTATCCTGGGCGAGCGGCCGGAGGTGGCGGTGGGAATCGGCGAGGAGGCGTTTGCGGATTCGCTTGGCCCCTTGCTGGGTGCGGAGTTTTCCACGGGAAATTCCGTGCGTCTGCTGGTGAACGGAGACGAGTTTTTCCCCGCGATGCTGGAGACGATCGCCCAAGCGGAGCGCACGATCACACTGGAGACCTACATCTGGGAGTCGGGCGAGATCAGCGACCGCTTCATCACGGCGCTGTCCGAACGTGCGAAGGCCGGCGTGAAGGTTCACGTGCTCGGTGACGGACGCGGATTAAAAAACCTGAAGACGGAAGACCGGAAGCGGATGCGCGACGCGGGAATAGACCTGCTCATCTATGGCCGGCAGCACTGGTATGAAATCAAACCCAACATCAATCACCGCACGCACCGGAAAGTGTTGGTGGTGGATGGACGCACGGGCTTCACCGGCGGGATGTGCATCGCGGACAAATGGAAAGGCGACGCCTTGGACACGGAACACTGGCGGGAGACGCAAGTGCGCGTGGAGGGTCCGGTGGTGAGCCAGATGCAGGCGGTCTTCGCGACCAACTGGCTGCAAACGACCGGGGTGCTGTTGTTTGGTCCGGATTATTTTCCTTCTCCGGCGGGGGCGGCCGGCGGGGTGAAGGCGCAGGTGTATCAAAGCGGGCCGGGCGAGGGGACCGAATATGCGCGCATCTCGCATTTTGCGGCGATCGCGGCGGCGCGGAAATCGATCCAGATCGCGAACGCGTATTTCGTGCCGGACGATCTGGCGGTGGAAGTGCTGTTGGCGGCCCGCGAGCGCGGAGTGCGCATCCAAGTGCTCGTGCCCGGGGCCAACGATTCCCGTTTCGGCCGGGCCGCGTCGCGCTCGCGCTGGGGCAAGCTGCTCGCGGCCGGCGTCGAATTTCACCTCTACGAACGGGCAATGCTGCACACCAAGGTCATGATGATCGACGATGTTTTCACATCGGTAGGTTCGACCAATTTCGACAACCGCTCCTTCAGCATCAACGACGAGATCAACCTCAACATCCTGGACCCGGCCTCGGCGAGGCGCAGCCGGGAGATCTTCGAGGCGGATCTGCGGGATTCAAAGATGCTGGCGCGCGAGGAGTTCGAACGGCGTTCGACGATCATCAAGGTGCTTGATCATTTCTGCGGGCTGTTTCGCTCGCAGATTTGAAAGGGAGGAAAGACCAGCCTCCTTACGTCGGCTGCTACTTTTTAACTGCTGGCTTGGCCTGGTAGTAGCGCACGTAGTCGATTTCGAAGCGGTGGGGGTAGAGGGAGTCGTCGATGCCTTTTTGTCCGCCCCAGCCACCACCCATGGCGAGGTTGAGGATCAGATACTGCGGCTCGGCGAACGGCCACACGGCGGGATCGTCGGATTCTTTGCGGAAGACAAAGTAACGGGTGTCGTCGAAGAAAAACTCGATGCGGTCTTCATACCACTCGACGGCGTATTCGTGGAACTGCGACCACGGGGCGTCGGCGGTGATCTTGCTGCCCTTGCCGGTGCGTTTCGTGTGGTTGTAGGCCTTGCAGTGGATGTTGGCGTGAATCGTTTTGGGGTCGAAGCCGACGTTTTCGAGAATGTCGATTTCGCCGCAGGCCGGCCAGCCGGTCTGCTTGATGTTTTCACCGAGCGTCCAGATGGCGGGCCAGGTGCCGCGGCCGGTGGGGATCTTCGCGCGCACGGCGATGCGGCCGTAGAGGAGCGGACGTTTGCCCTTGGTCGTGAGACTGGCGGAAGTGACGGGTTTGTCCTCCCAGTTGTCCTTGCGGGCCTCGATGATGAGCAGTCCGTTTTCGACGCGGGCGTTTTCGGGGCGGTCGCGGGTGTAATACTGTTTTTCGCCATTGCGGACGTAGCCGACTTCGGGAGTCCAGACGGCGGGATCGGGAGCGCCCGGGCGGTCGAATTCGTCGGCCCAGACGAGGGACCAGCGGGACGGATCAAAGGGGATTTTTTCGGCGCGCGAGTCGGATTTGCCGGCGAGACCGTCGGCGGACGAAACGGAAACGAGCAGGGAAGACACGGCGGTGCACAGGATGAGGAGACGCGGGGTAAGCATGGGGTTGGACGGAATTAAAGGGATGATGGAGTCTGCGGGCAACGCTGCAAAACCACCCTAGACATTTAGAGGCGATTCGCCGACAAACAGCGCGATCTTTTTACGACTATGTCTCCCACCACCTATCACCTCATCCATCTGGTTTCGTTGTTTGTTTTGTTTGGCTACACGTTTTACGCGTTTGCCGCACCGGCCGAGACCCGGAAGAAAGTGCTTATGATCACGGGCATCGCGAGCATTCTGGTGCTCGTGAGCGGCTTCGGCCTCGTGTCGAAGCTCTACGGAAACAAGTTTGAGCTGTGGATGGTGATCAAACTGGGTGCCTGGTTGGCGCTGTCGGCACTGACAGGTTTTGGTTACCGGAAACGCGGGGCGGTGGGAGTGCTGGCGGTGATCGCGATCGCTCTGGCGGCGCTGGCGGTGTCGATGGTTTACCTCAAGCCGACGATCTGAACGGCGTTTGCTGGTCATGAGTGAATCCCTGTGCGGCGTGTGGGTGGATGACGCGGGCGTCGTCCACCTGTCGGTCGCCGGGGCGGGCGGGACGCGGGAGACGCGCACGGCGGTGTTGAGGCCGTTCGCGTGGTTGAACGAACCGGTCGTGGTGCCGGCAATTGATGGCGTGACGGTTGAAACGCTGAAGGGCGAAGGGCCGTTCAACCGTCTGGCGCACGCGGAGACGCTGGAGATTTTCGAGAGCTTTTCGAAGACGGCGAAAGAGACGGGCGGCGTGGATGCGGTGCGTCCGCTGGAGAGCCAGTTTTTACTGCAGAAGCGCGAGCGGTTGTTTCGCGATTTGAGTTTCACGCAGTTGCGCCGGTGTCAGCTCGACATCGAAACGGCGTCGAGCGACGGCGAGTTCAGCGACGCGACGAAGGCGGAGGATCGCGTGCTGGCGATCGGGCTGCGGTTTGGCGAACGCAACCGGATGCTGGTGTTGGAGGAAGTGAGCGCGGCGGGGGAGAAGCGGCTCTTGGAGGAGTTGAACGCGGTGCTCGCCGAGGAAGACCCCGACGTGATCGAAGGGCATAATATTTTTAAGTTCGATTTCGATTACCTGCGGCAGCGCGCGAAGAAATTGAAAGTGCCGTGCGCGTGGGGACGCTTCGGGCAGAAGGCGACGTTTCGGAACAGCCGGCTGAAAGTGGCGGAGCGATGGATCGATTTTCCGCGCTGCGACCTGCCGGGGAGGACGGTGGTCGATACGTATCTGCTGGTGCAGCAATACGACATCACGACGCGTGAGCTGACCTCGTATGGGTTGAAAGATGTGGCGGTGTATTTCGGGATTACGGAGGACGCGGACGAGCGGACATATCTGGCGGGGGACCAGATTCACGCGACTTTCACGACGGACCGGGCGGCGTTTCTGGCGTATCTGGCGGATGATTTAAGGGAGACGAAGGGCATCGCGGATCTGCTGCTGCCTACGTATTTCGAGCAGGTGCGGACGTTTCCGATTCTGCTGCAAGAGGCGACGCTGCGCGGGACGACGGGGAAGATCGATCTGCTGTTTTTGGCGCATTACTACCACGCGCGTCAGGCGTGTCCGGTGCCGCCGGAAGTGAAGGCGTTCGAGGGCGGGTATACGCGGAGTTTTCAGGAAGGTGTATTCAAGCACGTGCTGCACTTCGACGTTGCCTCGTTGTATCCGAGTTTGCTGATGAGCATCGGGCGGAATCCGAAGAATGATACGCTGGGCGTGTTCATTCCGCTGCTCACGGAGCTGCGGGAATACCGGTTGCGCTACAAACAGCTCGCGAAGACGGCGCCGACGGAGGACGAGCGGGCGGAGGCGCAGGCGCGGCAGTCGAGTTTCAAGATTTTGATCAACTCTTTCTACGGCTACCTCGGGTTTTCGGGGGCGCGGTTTGGCGATGGGGAGCTGGCGGCGGAAGTCACGCGGCGAGGACGGGAGTTGTTGCAGGTGTTGATTGATGAATTCGCGCGGCACGGCTGCGTGATTTTGGAGGCGGACACGGATGGAATTTATCTGTCGTCGCCGGAGTTTTTCGAAAAGCCGGAGGCGTTGTTGGAGAAAGTCGTGGGCGTGCTGCCGCCGGGTATCGAGCTGGAGTATGACGGGCGTTACGAGGCGATGTTTTGTTACAAGGCGAAGAACTACGCGCTCTACGACGGGAAGAAGGTGACGATTCGCGGGAGTGCGCTGCGATCGCGCGGGATCGAGCCGTATTTGAAGAAGCTGGGGAACCAGCTGATCCGGTTTTTGGTGGGTGCGAGCGCGGAGTCGCCGCTGGGGCTGGTGGAGGATTATCGGGCGAAGCTGGCGGCGCGGGCGTTGCCGGTGACGGAGGTGGCGAAGGCGGAAGTGTTGAGCATGAATCCGGACGCGTATCAGCGCTTCATCGAAGGCGGGGGAAAGCCAAGGCGGGCGTCGGCGGAGGCGGCGTTGCTGATGGCGAAGCGTCCGCGCATGGGCGAACGGGTGGCGTATTACATCACGGCGAAAGAGAAGGGGAAGACGAGCGACTGGCAGCGGGCGCGTCCGGTGGCGATCTATGATGCGGCGACGGCGCCGTATGATCCGGTTTACTATGCGGACAAGCTGGATGATTGGTTGGAGCGGTATGGGCCGTTTTTGGGCGTGGAGCCGAAGGGTGGGGCGCAGGGTGAGTTGTTTTGACGGTGAGGCCCGGAGTTTTGCCCACGAAACACACGAAATGACACGAAAGAGTTAGCCGGGTTTTAACCGCGACGGACTCGAAGGGTCGCGAAGCCACCAAAAGCCTGATGCTCCTAGGTAAAATCCTCGCAAGCCAACCATGAACCTAGGCACGCGGAGGTCAAAGTGCGGAGCGCCGGGCAAACCTTGGAGCTCCAAGGTAAAGGGACGGAATCCCGGGGCGGGAAGTTCATCCCGCCGACTGTGCTTTTTAGGCTGAAAGGTATCCGGCAGTATTATTGAGCTCCTTGTGGCGTGCCGCTGAGGGGAATCGTGCTTTGGATTTCCACCTCGAAACGCATTGCGCAGGGCTATCGCGACCGTTTTCGTGGGCGGCGTGTCTGCTCCCAAACTTCTCATTTTTGATTGCGATAGCACGCTCAGCTCGATCGAGGGAATCGATGAGCTGGCGCGGGTGCGCGGGCCCGAAGTGTTCAAGCTCGTCGAGGACATGACCAACGCGGCGATGGATGGAAAAATTTCCGTCGAGTCGGTATTCGGGCGTCGGTTGGAGATCATCAAGCCCGAGGCTAAACATGTCGCGGAAATCGGGCAGCGTTACATCGAGACGATCGAGCCGGATGCGCAGGCGGTGATCGACGCGGCGCGGGTCGCGGGCTGGACGCCGATGATCATCAGCGGCGGGTTCAGGCCGGTGATTCGTCCGCTGGCGGATTTGCTCGGGATCGAGCGGGTGGAGGCGGTGGATTTGTTTTTTGACGCGGACGGACGCTACACGGGTTTCGACGAGACGTATCCGACGACGCGCTCGGGCGGGAAGCCGGAGATCATCCAGCGGCTGAAGGCGGAACTGAAGCCCGCGCGTGTGGTGATGGTCGGGGACGGCGCGAGTGATCTGGAGACGAAACCTTTCGTGGATCTCTTTGTCGGATTCGGCCGCTACATGGCGCGCGAAAAAGTGCGGCGTGAGTCGGCGGCCTACATCAGGGGCCTGGCAGAATTGCCGGCACTTATCGCCGATCTTTAACAACGCGTTGCCTGCGTGGAAATGGCAGGGTTTTCGCTTACACGTATAACCAAATCTTAATGGACACACGCATGTTGATTCTTCTGCTGACGCCGTTTGCCCTGGCGTTGCTCATGCCCTGGCTCGGGGGGCGTCTGGGTGCGCGGACGGGCTGGGTCGCGTTGTTGGCGCCGGTGGTGTGTTTCATCGCCGCGCTGCAGTTTCACACGATGGCGGCCGGGACACCCGTGCCGGTGGTGGTGTGGGATTGGATTCCGAGTTTGGGGGCGAGCCTGAGTTTCACGGCGGACGGGCTGGCGCTGTTGTATGCGTTGATCGTGAGCGGAGTGGGCGTGTGCGTGGTGTTTTACGCGGCGTGTTATCTGGATGATCACCACTACCGCGATCACGGGAAGTTTTACTGTTATCTGCTGCTCTTCATGGGCGCGATGCTGGTGACGGTGATGTCGAGCAACCTGCTGGTGCTCTTCGTGGCGTGGGAGCTGACGGGCATCACCTCGTTTCTGCTCATCGGATTTTTGCACGACAAAGCCGAGTCGCAACGCGGGGCGCGCATGGCGCTGCTGACGACGGGACTCACGGGCTTGGTGTTGTTGGCGGGCGTGGTGTTGTTGCGCGTGATCTACGGCACGTTTGACATGGCCGAGATCATCGCGGCGGGAGGAGTGCCGGCGGGGAGCGAGGCGCTGCTCGGCGCGGCGTTTCTGTGCTGCTTTGTGGGTATCGCGGGCAAGTCGGCGCAGTTTCCGTTTCACTACTGGTTGCCCAACGCGATGGCGGCGCCGACTCCGGTGAGCGCTTATCTGCATTCGGCGACGATGGTGAAGCTGGGTGTGTTTCTTACGGCGCGGATGCTGCCGCTGTTCAACGGACTCGACAGCTGGATGCCGCTGCTGACGGGCATCGGTTTCGGCACGCTGCTGCTCGGCGCGGTGCTGGCACTGCTCTCGCAGGATTTGAAAGGCGTGCTCGCCTACACGACGGTGGCGCAGCTCGGGTTGCTGATCGGCTACTACGGGCTGCACGAGCAAGGCGTGGCGGTGCCGTGGGATGCGCTGCACATCCTGAACCATGTTTTCTACAAGGCGTGTTTGTTCATGGTGGTGGGCATCATCGACCATTCGACGGGCACGCGCGACCTGCGGAAGCTGGGCGGGCTGTGGCGGAAAATGCCGCTGGTGGGCACGGCGGCTCTGTTTGCGCTGGCGGCGTTCGCGGGTTTGCCGCCGACGACGGGATTTTTGAGCAAGGAGATGCTGCTGGCCGATCTTTACGACCTGTATCACGCGCAAGGCGGATTGCAGGGGCTGTGGCCGTTGGCGACCGTGGTGCTGGCCTCGGCGATCAATGTCGCGGTGGCGTGCCGCATCGTGTTCGGCGCGTTTTTCGGGAAGACGACGCACGCGGTGGAGGATCATTTCCATGCGCCCTCTCTCGGGCTGCAAGCGCCGCCGGTGCTGCTGGGCGCTTTGACGCTGATCTGCGGACTGGGCGCGGCGGCGTTCGGGCGGGTGACGTTGGGTTTCGGTGGATCGGCGGGACGCACGACGGACGCGGTGGAGCTGCACCTGTGGCATGGGATCACTCACGAGTTGATCACGAGCACGCTGATCGTGGCGGCGGGGGCGGCGTTGTATTTTATCGTGGGCAAAGTGCGCTGGGATCGTGCGGAGATTCCGGGCTGGCTGCGGTTTGACCTGGGCTTCGACAGGATCGCGGACGGCGTGCCGTATGCGGCGCGGGCGTTTAACCGGGCGCTGGGTTTTGAGACGCCCTACGCGTATCTGCTGGTGGTCTCGGCGGTGTTGGTGGCGGTGCCGGCGTGTTTCCTGTTGCCGCAGTGGGGAGCGCTGGTGGATCACGCGAAGGAGTGGGCTCTGTTGCCCTCGGGTTCGGCGGGCTGGCTGCGTTGGGTCGTGGTGGCCTTGATCGGTGCGGCGGCGGTGTGCGCGGCGGCGATGAAGCGGATCATTCCGCAGCTCTGCGCGGTGTCGGTCGTGGGGTTGGGGATCGTGCTTTACTACGTGCTTTACCAAGGGCCGGATCTGGCGATCACGCAGATGCTGGTTGAATCGGCGACGCTGCTGCTGGTGTTGCTCGTGGTGTTGCGTTTGAAGCGCGACGGCGCGGACACGGAGACGTTGACGCGCAAAGGCGGAGTGCCGACGGCGCTGCGCATCGCGCTGGCGGCGGGCGGCGGCCTGTTGATGGGCGGTGGCGTGTTGATTTTTCAACAAGCGCCCACACCGGCGGCGGATCGTGCGGGTGATTATTATCTGGCGAACTCGATGGCCAACGCGAAAGGCGCGAACGTGGTCAATACCACGGTCATCGACTTCCGCGGTTACGACACGCTGTTCGAGATCGCGGTGCTGGTGATCGCGACGCTCGGGTGTGTCGGGCTGCTCTCGCGGCGGCGTGCGGACGGCCCCTTGAAAAACGTCGGCAGGGGGCAACAGGATCTGTTTCCGGTGCCGAAGGATTTTATTCTGCGGATGATCGTGATCGGCGGTTTTGTGCCGCTGAATCTGTTCGCGTTGCACGTGTTTCTGCGCGGACACAACGCGCCGGGCGGCGGGTTCCCCGCGGGGCTGATCTCGGCTTTGTCGCTGATCCTGCTGGTGCTGGTGCTCGGCGTTCAGGGGACGAGGCGACTGGTGCGTTTTAATCCCATCGGTATCGCGATTGCCGGCGTGTTGCTCGCGCTGGCGGCGGCCCTGTTCCCGGCGATCATTCAGGGTTTGCCGGTGCTGCATCACTTCCATGTGTATGTCGCCGGATTCTATCTCGGCGGCGCGTTCTGGTTCGATGCAGGCGTCTATCTCGCGGTGGTCGGCACGACTTTGAAAATCATTCTTCCGCTCATGAAATCCGTCCACGGTCTGCCGGGCTTCGTCAAGGAGGAGGAGGCCCGGTTCGCTGCCAGCTCGAGCGAACCCATTGATCTCATGCCCGAGGGGGCGCCTTCGCGAATTCTGGGAAAGGAGGAGAATTGAAATGACGAACCAACTTGAAGCCGCCGTGCTCGTCGCCGTGCTGTTCAGCTGCGGTCTCTACCTGTGTTTTTCGCGCCGCATGCTGCGCATGTTGTTCGGATTTCTGATGATTTCCAACGCCGCCAATCTGGTGCTGATCGCCATTTCGGGCGATCCCACGGGCAAACGTGCGGCGACGGTCGGTGCCGATGCGCCGGCGGGTGTGCTCCCGGTCGATCCGTTGCCGCAGGCGCTCATCCTTACCGCCATCGTGATCGGTTTCGCGGTCGCGGCCTATCTGACCGTTTTGATCTACCGACTCTATACGGACCGGGGCACGGCCAACGTAAGCACGCTGTTTGAAGACAAGGCGCGCGGTGGCGCGGCGGCGAAGGAGGATGCGCTATGAACCCTTTCGGCACGCCGGCCAACCTGGCCGCTTTCCCGGTGATGTTTCCCGCCATCGTGGCGTTGATTTGTCTGCTTGCGCCGCGGCCATCGGTGTGGCGACGCGTGCTCGCGCTGGCGGCCTGCGCAGGTCTGCTGGCGCACGCGTGTTGGATTGTTTCACACGTGATGAACGATAGTCCGCTCGTGTTGCGACTGGGTGGCTGGATCGCGCCCTACGGCATCGTGCTGGTGGCCGACACACTCGCGGGCATCATGCTGGCGTTGTCGTCGTTCACCGCGATCACCTGCGTCCTCTTCGGCTTTGCCGAGACGCCGACGAAGGACGAGCACCCGTTGCGCCTGCCGCTGTTTTTGTTCCTGCTGGCGGGCATCAACCTGACGTTTGTCACCGGCGATTTATTCAACCTCTTCGTCGCTTTTGAGGTGATGCTGCTTTCGTCCTACGGGTTGATGACGCTCGAGGCGGGTGCGCGGGAATCGCGCCAGGCGCTGTCATACCTCACGCTTAACCTGGTCGGCAGCGCGCTGTTTCTGGCGGTGTGCGGTTTCACTTACAGTCTGCTCGGCACGCTTAATTTTGCCGAGATGATCGTGCGCACGGATGTGCTTGCGGGAGATTACCGGCTCACCTTGCTCGCGGTGCTCATGCTGCTGGTCTTCGGATTGAAGGCGGGGCTTTTCCCTCTCTACCAGTGGTTGCCCGGCAGTTACTCGGTGATGCCCGCGCCCATCGCGGCGTTCTATGCCGGCATGTTGACGAAGGTCGGCGTGTATATCCTCATCCGCATCTTTGGAACCGTGCTGCCGCCCTCGATGACGGAGTTGCACACGCTCATCGCGTGGACGGCGGGACTGACGATGGTCATTGGCGTGCTCGGTGCGGTGGGGCAGATGCGGGTGCAGACGATTCTGAGTTACCACATCGTGAGCCAGATCGGGTTCATGGCGCTGGCCATCGGGTTGTTCACGCCCTTTGCGATCACGGCGGCGATTTTCTACATCATCCACCACATCATCGTGAAGGCGGCGCTCTTCCTCGTGGGCGGCTCGATCACGAAACTCAACGGCACCGACGATCTTTCCCGCACGGGCGGGTTGTGGCGGGCGGCGCCGTGGCTCGGCATTGCGTTTGTGTTGCAGGCGATGTCGCTGGCCGGCCTGCCGCCGCTGAGCGGTTTCTGGGGCAAGTTCATGATCATCCAGGAAGGTTTTACCCAAGGCGAATGGGTGCTGGTGGCGATGTCGCTGGTCGCGAGCATTCTCACGCTGATGAGCATGTTGAAAATATGGCTGGGCGCTTTCTGGAAAGCCGCGCCGGAAGGCACCCCGGTGGCGACGAACGGGCGGACCCGCGCGATGACGACGGTCATCGTGGCGATGGCCTGCGTGTCGCTGGTCATCGGCTTTGGCGCGGAGAAATTCCTGCGCATCGCCAAACACGCCGCCGACGAAACGCTTGATCGCGCGGGCTACGTGGCGGATGTCCGCGCAGCCAACGAAATCCTTTATCCCAGCAAAACCCCCGGAGCCACCCAACCATGAGCACTCCCGGCACTCCCTCCACCACGGCCCATTCATGGCCGGCCCGCGTTGTCGGTTTTCTGATGTTCATCGTTCACTTCACGCGCGAACTCGTGATGGCCAACATCGCCATCGCGAAGTCGGTGCTGTTTCAAAAAACCACCGACCTTGCTCCGGGTTTTTTGATCTATCCGCTGAAAGGCCTGAGCCGTTTTGAAATTCTCGTGCTCACGCACAGCATCACGCTGACGCCCGGCACGGCCTCGGTGATGATCTCGGACGACTACACGGAGCTCACGGTGCATGCCTTTGACGCACGCGATCCCGAGGCGGTGCGCGCCTCGATCAAAACCGGACTCGAAGACCCATTGCTTGCCTGGACACGCTGACCCATGAACTGGACCGAACTTCTCTACTACGTCTCGTGGCTCGTTTTTATCCCCGGATTGACCGTCGCGCTGTGGCGGATCGTGAAGGGGCCGACCACCCTCGACCGAATGCTTGGCATCGACCTGCTTACGATCACCACGGTCGCCCTGATGATCGTTTATTCGATCCACGAGCGCACCGGTGATTTTATCGAACTCATCCTTATCGTGACGGCGCTCGGGTTTTTCACGACGGTGGCGTTTTTTTATTACCTTTCACACCTGCCCGCGACGGAAGGTGAACTGCAGGACCGGGAGGAGAACGACTGATGAACCTTATACTGCAAATTCTCGGTTATCTCCTGCTCGCGGGAGGGGCCTTCTTCATGATCGTCGCGGCGGTCGGCGCCGCGCGACTGCCCGATGTGTATTGCCGCTCCCACGGTGTGGGCAAGGCGATGACGCTGGGCATCATTTTGCTGCTGCTCGGATTTGGGTTTCTGGTCGAAGGCGCGGCTTGGTGGAAAATCTTTTTGGCGATTATCTTCCAACTGGCGACCATTCCGGTGGCGAGCCACCTGTTCTGCCTTGTGGCTTACAAAAAGAAAGTGAGGCGGTGGTCGGCCAAGGGTTGGTTACAGGATCCATAAGATTTCCATCTGGTTGGACTCTTGGCGGTGCCGGGGTTGAGCGAAAGGCGGCGGACGTATGACTTGAGGGCGTGATGCACTTGCCCTTACCGCTTGCGAACGCCGCCGCCGGTGTCGCCCCGTGGTTGATCGCCCCTTTTGGTCTGCTTCTCCTGCTGATCGCGGCGATGCCTTTGACGCCCCATCGCATCAAACAGGTCTGGGAAAAATATTATCCCCACATCGCGCTCGGACTGGGGTTATTTATCGCGGTTTGGTATGTGGTGATGATGCCGCACGGCACGGCGGTGGTGCGGCACACGGTGCTGGAGTATATTTCGTTCATCGCGCTGATCGGGTCGCTGTTCGTGGTCGCGGGGGGGATTCACCTGAAGGTCAAAGGTTCGGCGACCCCGTGGGAAAACCTTCGCCTGCTGGCGATCGGCGCGGTGGTGGCGAACCTCGTCGGCACGACGGGCGCCTCGATGGTGTTGATCCGCCCGTGGCTGCGAATGAACCAAGGACGCATTCGTCCTTACCACGTGGTTTTCTTTATTTTTATTGTTTCAAATTGCGGAGGGGCACTCACGCCCATCGGAGATCCGCCGTTGTTCCTCGGCTATCTGCGGGGCGTGCCCTTTTTCTGGCTGATCGGCAACGTCGCAGGATTCTGGGCGATGGTGGTCGGGGCGTTGTTGGCGGTGTTCTGGTGGTTGGACCGGCGTGAGTTTAAAAAACAACCTGCGGCCATGCGGCGGAAGTTGCAGGAAGCGGACAGCTTCAGACTCGATGGAAAACTCAACCTGTTGCTCCTCGGTCTGGTCATCGCGGCGGTGTTCATCCCGGGAAAGATTCCGCTTTTGCGCGAGGCCGTGATGATCGCGGCGGCGGCGATCAGCCATCGTTTCACGAACAAGGCGTTGCACGACGCGAACGCGTTTTCCTTCGGTCCGATCAAGGAAGTGGCGTTTCTGTTTTCGGGAATTTTTCTCACGATGATGCCGGCGCTCGGCTACATCGCCGAACACGGCGGTGAACTCGGGGTGGAGCGCCCGACCCAGTATTATTTTGCGTCGGGGTCATTGTCCTCGGTCCTGGACAACGCACCGACCTACGCGACCTTCTTCGAACTGGCGCAGGTCGCCGCGAAGACGAACAGCCCCGGGGTGTTTCCGGCGACCGGCGCACCGGTGGCGGAATCGACCGCGGTGCTGCTGACGCAGGTGCCGGAGTTTATCATCGCGGTGAGCCTGGGGTCGGTGTTTTTCGGGGCGATGACCTATATCGGCAACGGACCGAACTTCATGGTGAAGTCGATTGCCGATGGCATGGGCGTGGCCACACCCGGCTTCTTTGGTTATATTTTCAAATACAGCCTGCCGATCCTGCTGCCGATCCTGGCGCTGGCCGGATGGTTT
>CAMBLN010000026.1 GCA_945868215.1 Opitutus sp. GAS368 | reverse complement strand
GCGAGGCGACGTCCGATCCCCCACACGTCTTCCACCGCCACGGTATCGAGAAGCGCGGTAAGTTCGTCGGCATTTGTAGGCATGACAAATACCCCGCCGGTCTCGGGGCGCTTCTTGGCGAGGCGGTTCGCGAGCTTTGCCAGCACCTTGGTCGGCCCGTATCCAACGCAGACCGGGATGCCGGTATGCTTGCTGACCGTGCGCCGGATTTCTGTGCCCAGTCGCTGCCAATCGGCGCGGCTGTCGAAGCCCAGAAAAGCCTCGTCGATGGAGTAGATTTCCATACGCTCGGCAAAATCGCGCAGCGTCATCATCACTCTCCGGCTCATGTCGCCATAGAGGGTGTAGTTGGAACTGAATACATGGACGCCCGCCTTTAGCTCCGGGCGGGCCAGGTGCCAGACCTCGCCCATGGCGATTCCTCGTGCCTTGGCCTCGTTGGACCGGGACACCACGCAACCGTCGTTGTTGCTCAGGACAACGACGGGCTGTCCTTCGAGCCGAGGCTGAAACACCCGCTCGCAGGAGCAGTAGAAGGAATTGCAATCCACCAGGGCGAACATGACGGCAGCGTATCAAAGCGGATTGATCGCGAAGGTGACGACGCCCCAAACGCGGGACTCGTCATCGAGGATCTGAATATCCGGGTAGTCCGGATTGGCGGCCTCCAACCAGCAGCGGTCTGCCTTTTTTCGGAAGCGCTTCACCGTGTGTTGCCCCTCCACTACGGCGACCACCACGCGACCATCGCGAGCCTCTTCGCTACGATCCACGATGAGCAGGGCGCCATCATTGATGCCGGCTCCGATCATGGAGCGACCGGACACGCGGACGAATTGAAGGCGAAGGGCTTTGCGTTGAGCGATGGGCCGACGGTGACGGGGAGCGGGTCCTTGATCGCGTTCATCGACGCGCCGGAAGGGTATGAAGTGGAGTTGATCCAGCGTTCGCCGAAGTGATGTGAGCACGGGAGGCGCAGACATACGCGGCGGTTGGCGCGACGAGTGGCCGGATGCGCTGGCGTTTGGCGTCGGGCTGGGAGTTGCGTGGTGGTCGGGCTTGCAGACGGCCGATCTGGTGTGGGGCCTGTGGTTGTCGAGTCTGGTGGTGGGCTACGCGATGATCTTGTGGGCGATTTTCGGGCCTGGTTGGATGATCTTGCGCGGCGTGCGGAAGGACTGGGATCAAGTGGCGGCCACCCCGGTGAAGAGTGTGGCGGGACTGGGGTTGATCACTGCGGGCGGGTTGTTCGTGCTGGCGTTTTTCACGGTGCATTTCGGGGGATTTCATCTGGGGCACTCGGTGTTTTTGAATATGTTTTTTCCGATCATGCCGGATGCGGGGCGCTGGGATTTTCCGGGGATGGACGTGTATGCGGAGGTTGTGCGGCGGTATTGGTTATTTGTGCCGCTGGCATTTATGGCGGAGCGGGCGGCGTTTCGCTGGCCGGAGCAAAAGAAGGCGATGCCGGCCGATACATCGGTGACGGTCGAGGCCATCGCCCGCCGGAAAGCGCGGTCAAACCCGGATTCGGGCGGGATGATGTTTGCGCCTTACAAAAACGTGGTGCGGCTGCACCTGTTGATTTTCTTTTTCGCGGGCGCGCACTTCATGAAGTGGGAAAACTTCGCGGTGTATGCGGTGGTTTACGCGGTGTATTTTTTCCCGTGGCGGCTGCTGGGGGCACGGAGGGAAGAGTAACCTATTGGGTTACTCTTTGGCTTGGGCGCGTTCGTAGGCGAAGAGGTATTGTTGGGCGAGGCCGGCGTGGGGGCCGAAGTGGGTGCGGCCGAAGTGGGCGATTTGCGCGGGGGTCCAGTCGTCGAGGCCGTAGCGGCGGGCCATGGCTTTGATGATCCAGGTGTCCACGGGGAAGGCTTCGAGTTTGCCCGCGCCGAAGAGGAGAACACAGTCGGCGACTTTTTCGCCGACGCCGGGGAGCGTCATCAGACGGGCTTTGGCTTCGGGGTAGGGGGCGGCTTCGCTTTCTTCGAGCCAGCCGGGGTGATCGGCGATGAAGCGGGCGGTTTGGTGGATGTAGCGCGCACGAAAACCGAGCAGGCAGGCGCGCAGGTCGGACTCGGGGACGGCGGCGAGTTCGGTCCAAGTCGGAAGGCGGTTTTCGGTGAAAATATCCGGTTTTGAGCCAATGGGTAAGGAAAGTTTGTCACTTATTAAGTGACAAATGGGATCGGGGTTGACGGGGGTGAGGCGGGCGGCGAGGAGGGAGATCATCTGTTTGATTTGGATGATCTGTTTGGTGGCACTGCAGAGGAAGCCGAGGAGGGTTTCGCCGAAGGGTTGGCGGAGGATCGTGAGGCCGGGGAAGGCGGCCAGGCAGCGGGCCAGGTGCGGGTCGCTGCGCCAGGGGAGGGCGTCGACGGACGCGGGGGTGTAGTTGCCCAGCAGATACACGGGGAGCGCGGCGGCGGTGCGGGCGGCGGACGCGGGTGGAGCGGACCATTCGAGGGCGCCGGCGGGCGTCAGGCGCAGGCGGACGATGTGGTCGCTCCAATGGCCGAGCCAGGTGTCGTCGGCGAGACGGCGCCAGCGGAAGGATTGGCCGCCGTCCACGAGTTCGGCGAGGGTGCGGGGGGCGAGCACCGGTGCGCCCGGGAGCGGAACGAATGGGGTCCAGTCAGGGGCCGGGCGCATGGGGGCCGGGGGATTTGCCGAGGGCCAGCCTCCTTACGTCGGCTGCTACGGGGCAGCCAGGGACGGGTGCGGGGAGGCTACTCAGGGGAAGGTGAGGACGGTGGCGTTTTTGGCCTCGGCGTTGATGGTGAAGAGGACTTTGGCGCCGTTGGGGCCGGGGGCTTCGCCGGAGAAATCGGCGGTGGCGGTGAGGTTTTCGATGCGCTTGGAGGCGGTGCGGTTGGCGGGGATGCGTCCGTCGAGGACGGCTTTGAAGGTGCCGGGGTTGGGCGTGACGCCGGGTGGGAGTGCGGGTTGGACGCCGAGGAAGTTCACAGTGCCGGAGACGACGGAGACGCGGGCGGGGCCGGTGCCTTCGACGGCATCGAGGCGCATGGTGGCCTGGGTGGACTCGATTTTGCCGAGGTCTTTGCCGAGGGTCTTTTGGATGAGGGCCTGGTCGGGGGTCCAGGTTTCGCCGACGGCCACGGGTTTCTTGGGGCCGAAGAGGATCTGGTCGCTGTGTTTTTCGCTGTCGAGGGCGATGACGAGCTTGAGGACGGAGGCCTGTTCGGGGGAGGCGGGGGCCTCGTTGACGGTGAAGGATTTTTCGGTTTCGCCGGTGCTTTCGGCGGTGATCTTGGTGCCGGCGGGGAGGAAGTCGGTTTCGGGGGCGCCGTTGAGGGAGACGCGGAGGGTGCGCAGGGTGAGGGAGGCTTTGCGCAGGCCGCCGTGGGGGAAGGTGTCGAGGGCCTTGGCGTCGGCGTCGAGGGTGACTTTGCGGGACTGGGTCTGTTCCTGGACCTTGTTGCCGCCGATGGAGACGACGGTGTGGGCTTTTTCGGAGGCGGAGACGGCGGCGTGGTAGGCTTGGCCGGGGGTCCAGTTGGAGGTCAGATCGACGACGTAGCTGGTTTGGGCGAGCGCGGCGGGAGCGGCGAAGGCGAAGACAAGCGAGGCGAGGGCGGCGGAGGTGCGCAGCATGAGGGTTCGGGGGGATAAACGCGGACAGTTGGACTGATCGTGCGCTTCCCAGCGGGGGGCGGGCGCGAAGACAGGGCAGCGGAGGGAGGCGGTTGCCTCAAGCCTGCACTTTGGCGTCGGCGGTGTCGTATTCGACGAACGTGGCCTGGATGGCGTTGTGGATGTCGAAGAGTTTGACCTGCACTTCGTCGAGGAATTCGTGAAGTCCGTCGGCGATGACGGCGGGGACGTCGATCATTTCGAGTTCGGCGCGGAGTTCGCGGATGAGGCGGGCGGGGGCGGTGTCTTCGAGGTGGACGGCGTCGGCGGTGATCTGGCCGAGGGCTTGTTCGGCCTCGGTGACGGAGTAGAGGATGCTGCGGGGGAAGACGTCGTCGCGGAGGAGGTAATCGACGACGCGCTCGAGGTTGAGTTGTCCGCGGCGGGAGCGGCGGAAGGCCTCGAAGGCGGAGCAGGAGCGGAGGACGGAGGCCCACTGGACCATGTCGAGGGCGGAGCCGACGGCGTAGAGGTCGGGGAGGAGCATGTAATACTTCACGTCGAGGATGCGGGACGTGTTGTCGGCGCGTTCGAGGTGGCGGCCGAGTTGGAAGAACCACCAGAGGCCGGTGCGCGGGATCATGGATTCGGCGACGCCGTAGAAGAGCTGGATCTGGGTTTTGACGCGGCTGAGGTATTCGGCGGAGCCGAGCTGGGCGTAGCGGCTGAAGTCGTCGCTTTTGAGTTTAAGGAAGAACGTGTTGAGGGTTTCCCAGACCTCGGCGGAGAGCTGGTCGCGGATGCAGCGGGCGTTTTCGCGGGCGAGGGAGACGCAGGAGATGAGGGAGCTCGGGTTGCGTTTGTCGAAGAGCATGAACTCGATGACGGCGCGCTCGGTGACGGTCTCGCCGTAGAGTTCGAAGAATTTTTCCTCGTCGCCGGTGACGTAGACGAGGGGTTCCCAGGATTTGGGGTCGTCGGCGGCCTGGCGCGACTGGAGGTCGAGGACGAGCTGGGCGTTCACATCGACGATGCGCGCGGTGTTTTCGGCGCGCTCGAGCTGGCGGGCCATCCAATAGACGAGATTTGCGACACGACTCAACATGGTGAGAATGACCAATGCCCAATGTCCAATGACCAATGAAGGACGGCAGGCATGAGGTTTAGGTGGATTAACGGTTTTTGGTGGTCCGCTCGCGGCGCAGGTTGGCGTCGGTGGTGCGGATGATTTTGCAGAAAATGAGGTGAAGCTCATGGGCTTCTTTCCAAAGAACACGCAGGGGCTTGGCGTGGGTGGCGCACGCTTTGGCCATCATGCGGCACCAGTGTTTGGTTTCCTTGGATTCTTTGCGGCAGATGGCGATTTTGTGGCGGAAGTCTGACTTGGATTCGGCTTCGTCCGCTTCGCCGTAGTTGGCTCCGATGCTCGTGGAAGATTTTACAAATTGGGTGATGAGCGGCGAGGTGATCGGGTTAAGCGCGAGTCCAAGGCAAAATTCGATGACGCTCTCACCAAAGACAGCCGTGCGCTCTTCAAGGTCGTAGGTGGCGGTTTTCATTGGTCATTGGACATTGAGCATTGGTCATTCCCGTGCCGGTGCCGGCGGGGCGTCACACGATGATCTTCTCAGGCACCGGGACGGGCGGGTGGGTGACGTCGTCGTTGAGGACCCAGGTGTCTTTGGAGCCGCCGCCCTGGGAGCTGTTGACGACGAGGCTGCCTTTGCGGAGGGCGACGCGGGTGAGGCCGCCGGGCATGATTTTGATGGTTTCGCCGTTCAGGATATACGGGCGGAAGTCGATGTGGCGGCCTTCGATCGAGCCGCCTTCGATCACGGTCGGGCAGCGGGAAAGGGCGATGGTGGGCTGGGCGATGAAGTTGCGCGGGTTGGCGATGATCTTGGCGCGGAATTCCTCAATCTGCACCTGCGTGCTGTGCGGGCCGACGAGCATGCCGTAGCCGCCGGCTTCGTTGACGCTTTTGACGACGAGCTTGGGGAGATTGGCGAGGATGTAGGAGAGTTCGCTTTCGTTGCCGGAGAGGAAGGTCTCGATGTTCGGGAGGATGGGGTCCTCGCCGAGGTAGAACTTGATCATCTTTGGCACGTAGTAATAGACGGCCTTGTCGTCGGCGACGCCGGTGCCGATGGGATTGCAGAGGGCGACGTTGCCCTTCTTGTAGGCGTTGAAGAGGCCGGGGACGCCGAGGAGGGACTTCGGGTTGAAGACGGTCGGGTCGAGGAAGTCGTCGTCGATGCGGCGGTAGATGACGTGGACGGGGGCGAGTCCGTCGGTGCGGCGCATGTAGACCTTGTCGTTTTCGACGACGAGGTCGGAGCCTTCGACGATCTCGATGCCCATCTGGCGGGCGAGGAAACTGTGTTCGAAGTAGGCGGAGTTGTAGACGCCGGGGGTGAGCAGGACGACGGTGGGCTCGGGGACGTGGGCGGGGGCGAGGTAGAGGAGAAGGTTGAGGAGGTCGTTGGTGTAGTTTTCGACTGGGCGCACGCGGTAGTCGCGGAGCATGTTGGGGAACACGCGCTTCATGACCTGGCGGTTTTCGAGCACGTAGCTGACGCCGGAGGGAGTGCGGAGGTTGTCCTCAAGGACTGAATACAACCCGTCGCCGTCGCGGATCATGTCGGAGCCGTTGATGTGGACGTAGAGGTCCTTGGCGATTTTGCAGCCGACGAGCTCGGGGCGGAAGTTTTTGGAGCTCTCGATCATCTCGCGGGGCATGATGCCTTCCTTGAGGATCCGCTGGGGGCCGTAGATGTCGGCGAGGAACAGGTTCAGCGCGGTCATGCGCTGAACGAGGCCCTTTTCGAGGTGGGCCCATTCGTGGGACGGGATGATGCGCGGGACGAGGTCGAAGGGGAAAATTTTCTCGGTGCCGGCGTTGTCGGAGTAGACGGTAAAGGTGACGCCGCGGTCGATGAACGTCTGGTCGGCGGTGCGCTGGCGGTCCATCAACTCGGCCATGTTTTCGAGGAGGCCGAACCTTTCATACAAACGGCGGTAGTGGGGGCGTGCTTTGCCGGGGGCGGCAAACATCTCGTCGTAAAATTTACCGTGTTCGTAGTTCGCGAAAAGGTCGGACATGGGAGTTGGGAGAGGGCGGGCGGGTCACTCGGCCTTCGTGGCGGGTGTGGCGACGGAGGGGGCGGGTGAAACGGGTGAGTCGGGTTTGGACCAAAGGTAGCTTTGTTGGGTTGCAAGTTCCGCGCCGTCGGCGCCGAGCAGGCGAAGTTTCCAGGCGACGGGGGCGGCTTTGGGGCCGGGCCAGTCGGCGCCGGTGAAGCCGAAGCGGATGAGGTGGCTGCCGCGCGGGAGGGACACGGCGAAGCTCTCGGTGCGGGGTTCGGTGGAGGCGGGGGAGATGACCTGCAACTCGATCCAGGCGAGCTCGATGGCGGTGTCGGTCTTGGTGCGGAGGTTGAAGTAGAAACCGTCGCGGGAGGCGGGCTGGGTGCGGAGGATGGTGGCGCCGCGGGTGTTTTCCTTGCCGTTGAAGTATTCGGAGACCCGCATGAAAGAGGCGGCGGGCATGTATTCGGGGAGGAGGCGGATGATTTCGACACCGGCGGCCGAGGCGGTGACCGACCCGAGAGTGAGGGCGAGAAGGAAGGCGGGGAGACGCATGAAGAGGGATTTACGCGGGCGGCCGGTGCAGCACAAGGCCAGTCGCATGTTGTGTGCCAAGGTGTGAAGGGAATTCATGGGAAAGGGGTGAGGGCGGGGTAAAGAGGATGGGACGAAGGGGACGAATAGGACCGATGGGCCGGGGAGTTTGTCACTTATTAAGTGACAAACTTGGTTTGGGGAAGTCAGGGGGCGAGGTGGAGGGTTTGGTAGCGGTGGACGCCGAGGAGGGCGGGGACCCAGCCTTTGACGTCGGGGTGGATCAGGTAGGTGCGGGTGCCGTAGAAGACGGGGGTGGCGGGGACTTCATCCAGGAGGACGGCTTCGGCCTGGCGGAGGAGGTCGAAGCGGCGGGCGGTGTCGAGTTCGTGGGAGGCGGCGGCGATGAGGCGGTCGTAGGCGGGGTTTTTCCAGCCGGTGTTGTTGTTGCCGCTGGTCGAGGTGAAGAGGTCGGTGAAGGTGGCGGGGTCGTTGAAGTCGCCGACCCAGCGGGAACGGAGGACGTCGAAGGCGAGCGTCTGCATGGCGTCGATGTAGACGCGGAAATCCATGGTCGAGAGCGTGCAGTCGATGCCGAGTTCTTTGCGCCACATCTGCTGGATGGCCTCGAAGACCTTGGTGTTGACGGGGTCGGCGTTCATTTTGACCTCGAACTTGGGGAAACCCTTGCCCTCGGGGAAACCGGCCTCGGCGAGGAGGCGGCGGGCTTCGGCGGGGTCGGTGCGGACGGCGGCGGTGGACGTGTAGCCGGCGGTGTCGGGGGGGACGAGGGAGTAGGCGGGTTTGCGGCTGCCGCGCATGACGGGGCCGGCGACGGCTTCGCGGTCGATGGCGAGGGAAAGGGCGCGGCGGACGCGGACGTCGGTGAACGGAGGCTTGGTGGTGGTGAAGCGGACGTAGAAAGTTTCGAGGAAAGGATCGACGCGGAGTGTGTCAGGGGCTTCGCGGCGCCAGGCGTCGAGCCGGTCGGGGAGGACGTCGTAGGTGAGGTGGGTCTGGCCGGCGCGGAAGGCGCGTTCGTCGACGCCGGGGTCGGCGACGGGGAAGAATTTGACGGCTTTGATGCGGCTGGTGGCGGCGGAAGGGTGGCGGGGGTTTTGGGTGACGAGGATGTGTTGGTCGGGTTTCCACTCGGAGAGGACGAACGGGCCGTTGCCGATGAGGGAGCCGGGCTTGGTCCAGCCGGTGCCGCGGGCGTGGGGTGCGCCGGCTTTGAGGACGGAGGCGGAGTGGACGGGGAACCACGCCTGGTGGGCGGTGAGGGAGAGCAGGTAGGGCGTGGGGCGGGCGAGGGTGAGTTGGAGTGTGCGGGCGTCGAGGGCCTTGGCGCCGACTTGGGAGAAATCGGTGAGTTTGCCGGCGGTGTAGTCGGCGGCGCCGGCGAGGACGTCGAGCATGTAGGCGTAGTCGGAGGCGAGCTTGGGGTTGAGGATACGCTCGATGGAGAACACGAAATCCTGGGCGGTGACGGAGTCGCCGTTGGACCAGAGTCCGTCGGGGCGGAGATGGAACGTGTAGGTGAGGCCGTCGGCGGAGATGTCCCAGCGGGAGGCGGCTCCGGGGAGAGGTCGGGAGCTGGCTTCGTCGATGACGGTGAGACCTTCGAAGAGGGAAACGAGGATGTTGTAATCGTTATAGGTGACGGCGATGTGGGGATCGAGGTCGGCGGGTTCGGCGCCGTTGCCGATGAGGAGGGTCTGGGAAGCACGGGCGGCTTCGACGGGGGTTTCGCGTTTGAGGCAGCCGGTGAAGGCGGTGGCGAGGAGGACGAGCGCGACGAGACTGCGGAGCGACATGATGGGAGGGAGCCAAGCGAGGGAGAAGAGAAGGGGCAAGCGCACGGGAAGAGTAACCCAATAGGTTACTCTTGGTTTGGGCCGGGGGGCGGGGAAGGGAGGGCGCGGGGGGAGGTATTATCGTTGCCAGAGGAGGCGGGCGGGGGTTTGCACGTGGGGATGGAATGGTATTACGCGATTGCGGATGAACGGCTGGGGCCGGTGACTCACGAAGAGTTCGAGCGGCTGGTGCGGGCGGGCACGGTGACGGAGGATGCGCTGGTGTGGCGCAAGGGGATGGATCAATGGAAGACGTTGGGCGCGGTGAGGGAGCGTGATCCGGCGTTGTTTTCGGAGATGCCGCCGCCGTTGCCGGCGGGAACGGCGGCGGAGGAGACGGAGGTGGTGCGGGCGGAGCGCGGGGTGGCGGGCGGGAGCGGGGAGTCGGTGTTTCGACGTGCGCCGAGCCTGCGGGTGGACGCGAAGGAGGCGGCGCCGGAGGTGTTGATTTATGCGGGATTCTGGCGGCGGTGCGGGGCGTTTTTGGTGGATGGGATGCTGTGGTTTTTGGTGTGGCTGATTTTGATCAATGTGGTGGCGCACCAGTTTTTTCCGGAGATCGTGAAGTTGAACGAAGAGCTGGCGGCGGCGGGCGGAGGATTCGGGTATCAGCCGAAACCCGAGGAAGTCGGGCCGATGCTACGCTATTCGGCGGTCGTGATGATCGTCTCGCTGGTGTGGATGGTGGCTTACGATCTGTTGTTTGTGCCGCGGTTCGGGGCGACGCCAGGGAAGCTGTTGTTCGGGATGCAGGTGGTGCGGGCGAACGGGGAGCGGCTTGGACTCGGGCGGGTGATGGCGCGGTGTCTGGCGCGGATGCTGGCGGGGTTTACGCTGGGGATCGGTTACGTGATCGCGGGCATTGATGACGAGAAGCGCGCGTTGCATGATTATTTTTGCGATACACGCGTGGTGAAGAAACGCTGAACAACACACTTCCTTTATGAACTGGTTTTACGCTATCAACGGCCGGCAATTCGGACCGGTCACGGCCGAGGAGTTTGCACAAAAGACTGACGAAGGTATCATTAAACCGGATACGCTCGTGTGGCGCGAGGGCATGGCCGACTGGCGGCCGTGGAGTGAGGTCGCGGGGGCGGCGGTCCCACGGCAACCGGAGGGTGCACCTCCAATGATCGCGGGCTCGGGCGGAGCCGCGGGCGAGCCGCTGGATTTCAAATTCAGCGGGACTTGGGAGGGGTATTTCCGGGTGTGGATCGTCAACGTGCTGCTGACGATCGTGACGCTGGGCATTTACGCGGCGTGGGCCAAGGTGCGGAAGAAACGCTGGTTCTATGCACACACCTCGCTGGCGGGGCATACGTTCGAGTATCTGGCAGATCCGAAGAAAATCCTGATCGGGAACATCATTGTGGCGGCGTTATTCCTGGTTTACAGCCTGAGCGCGGCGATCAGTACGTTTGTGCAGGTCGGCCTGGCGCTGGTGGTGGCCGTGGCGGTGCCCTGGTTTATCGCGCGGTCGTTTTTGTTTAATGCGCGCAACTCGGCGTGGCGCGGGTTGCGATTCGGATTTCACGGACGCTACTGGGGTGCGCTGCGGGCCTACGTGCTGCTGCCGCTGCTGGTGCCGCTTACGCTGGGGTTGATGCTTCCTTACATGATGAAAGAGCGGCGCAAGTGGATGACGGAGAATCATCGCTTCGGAACGACGGCGTTCGGCTTCGGGGGAACGACTTCCGACGTGATCAAGATATACCTGAAGGGCGTGCTGTTTTTCCTGCCGGTGGTCGCGGCTTATGTTTCGTTTTTTGTGATGATGGGGGTTTCCGCGGCAAAGGGCGGGGGCTTGCAAGCGGAGCAGATCGGCGCGGGGATGGCGGTCGCGCCGGTGCTCTTTTTCATCGGTATTCCGCTGGCGTTCGTGGGCACGATTTTTTTGCGGGCGCGGTTGTTCAGTTATTATTGGAGCACGACGACGGTCGGGCCGCATGTGTTCCGGGGGCACATGCGGGCGCGGGACCTGCTGGGGTTGCAGTTGCTGAACTCGCTGGTGGTTTCGGTGACATTCGGGCTGATGTGGCCGTGGGCGGCGGTGCGCACGGCGAAGTTTCATCTTGAAAGCATCGACGTGGTGCCGGCGGGCAATCTCGACACCTTTGTCGCGGAGGCGCAGCCGCCGGTCAGTGCGATCGGCGAGGTGGCGGGCGACTTCATGGACTTCGACCTCGGATTTGGCGCATGAACACGGGCGTGCCGGCGACGTTGCATGACGGCCGCAGCTCGCGACCGAAGGCGGTCCGGTTGTGGTTCGCGGGCGACGGCACGCTGTCGGTCGAGGCGGGGGACGGGACGCAGGCGCGGGTGTTTCATCGATCGCAAGTGCGGGTCGAATCGAGGCTCGGCGACGCGCCGCGTTTTGTGCGGTTGCCCGCGGACGAACGTTGCGAGGTAACCGACAATGATGCGCTCGACGCGGCGCTGAAGACTTGGTCGGCGCCGGGATTCTCGGCGTGGTTGCATCGGGTGGAGCAGAGCTGGCGACTGGTGTTTGCGAGTGTCGTGGTGTTGCTGGTCCTGGGGTGGGCGGCTTTTGTGTATGGCGTGCCCTGGGGGGCGAAACACGCGGCGTTCATGGTGCCCGGGGCGATGTTGAACACGCTGGGAGACGAGACGCTGGCGGCTTTTGACAAGACGATCTTCGAACCCTCGGCGCTTGAGCCGGAGCGGCTGCGGGAGTTGCGCGAAAAAGTTTCGGAGTTCCTCTCCGCGGCCGGGGAGCGGGACGATTACCGGATCGAATTCCGGGCGTCGAAGCGCATGGGTGCGAATGCATTTGCGCTGCCATCCGGGGTGATCGTGGTGACGGATGACCTGGTGAAGCTGGCGGAACACGACGATGAAATCCTGGGTGTGGTCGCGCACGAATGCGGCCATGTGCGCCACCGGCATATCCTGCGGAGTGTGTTGCAGAATTCAGCGCTGGTCATCGTGGCCACGTTGGTGACGGGGGATGTGTCGTCGACGGCCGCGTTGGGTGGGGCCATCCCCGGGCTGCTGTTGCAGAGCAAGTTCTCGCGGGAGTTTGAAACCGAGTCCGACGATTACGCGATCGATCTGATGAAGCGGGCGGGGCTTTCGACGAAGCCTCTGGCCGCGATGTTGGAGCGGTTGGAGGCTTCGCACCGGCCGAAATCCCCGGATGCGGGCAAAGATGAAGATGACGGCGGCGTGCTGGATTATATCGGCTCGCATCCGCCGACGAGGGAGCGGGTGCAGGCAATCCGTGAGGCGGACGGGGACACGCGCTGAAGGCGGTGAAAGATTTTTCTAAGAAACGGCACGGCGGCGCGTTGTAGGGACAAGACCCATCCATGAACCCGGAGGCCGCGCATGAAAAAGCAGGAGAGTTTGTCCCGTCCGCCGTCGGCGCGCACCAGGCGTCGTTGCTCCGTTATGCCACGCGGTTGCTGGGCGGGGATGCGGAGCGGGCGCGCGACGTGGTGCAGGACACCTTCGTCAAGCTCATGGGGCAGCGGCGCGCGGACGTGGAAGGGCATCTGGCGGAGTGGTTGTTCACGGTGTGCCGGAATCGCGCGCTGGATGTGTTGCGAAAGGAAGGGCGGATGAAGCGCTTCGCGGAAGGCGAGGCGGAGCGGGTGACGGCGGCGGAGCCGAGGCCGGGGCGCACGCTTGAGACGGCGGAGACGCACGAGGCGTTGCTGCGGCTGATCGGGTGTCTGCCGGCGAGCCAGCAGGAAGTCATACGGCTCAAGTTTCAGAATGGTTTCAGTTACAAGGAAATCAGCCGCATCACCGAGCATTCGGTGTCGAACGTGGGCGTGCTGATCCATACGGCGGTGCAACGGCTGAGGGCGGAGTTTGCCGCGCAGCAACCCTGAGGAGTATCCGAATATGAATACGAACGAAATTGATGGACAGATTTTCCCCGCGGATCCGCGGGTGACGGCGTATGCCTTTGGCGAGCTGGAAGGGGCGGAGCGCGAGCTGGTGGAGGCGGCGGTGAAGGCGGACCCGGCGTTGCAGGCGACGGTGGCGGAGCTGCGGGCGTTTGGCGGGCAGTTGACGACGGTGTTTGCGGACGAGCCGGCGGATGCGGGTTCGGGTGACACGGGTGCGGGGCAAGCGGCGGCGGGTGGGGGCGGGATGCTGGCGAAGTGGAGCGGATTTTATTATCTGGCGGGCGGGCTGGCGGCGGCGGGGCTGGCGGTGGTGGTGGGTCTTCGGACGGGCGGGGATGACCGGCCGGCGACGGTGTGCGTGGAGGCGCCGGTGATCATGGAGCTGGTGTCCGGACCTGCGGAAGACGCGCCGGTGGGGAGGGCTGCGGCGGTGAGCTTTGCGGCGGCGTCGATGCCGGCGGAGGTGGAGCCGGAGGGTTTCGGTGGCGGGGAGTTTCGCCGGGCGGCGGCGGAGCCGGTGGCGGGGTTTCCGCTCGCGGTGGACACGGCGGGGTATGAGACGGTGAGGAGTTATATCGACGGCGGGCGGCTGCCGCCGCGCGAGACGGTGCGGGTCGGGGAGCTGGTGAACCATTTCACGCATTCGATGGCGAAGGCGGGCGGGGGCGGGGTGTTTGCCGCGAAGCTTGAGGCGGCGGCGGCGCCGTGGGCGGCGGGGCGCCGACTGGTGCGCATCACGTTGACGGCGTCGGAGGCGGTAAAGGGAGTGGAGGCGGAGGCGGTGTTCAATCCGGCGCGGGTTTCGATGTATCGGTTGATCGGATACGAAGGGCGCGCGGGTGCGGGCGGGGTGCCGGCGGCCGAAGTGGCGGCGGGGCGGACGGTCACGGTTTTGTATGAGGTGGTGCCGGCAACCGGGGCGGTTTCTTCGGCGGGGGAACTGTTGACGGTGAAGATCCGTTACAAGGCGGTCGGGGGCGGGGCGGGCGGAAAGCAGGAGTTTGCGCTGGTGGATCGCGGCGCGAGCTTTGCAAAGGCTGACGGGGAGTTTCGTTTCACGGCGGCGGTGGCGGCGTGGGGAATGTTGCTGCGTGAATCGCCGCACAAGGGGTCGGCGACGTGGGAGCGGGTGATCGCTTGGGCGGAGGACGGGGACGGCGTGGATGCGGACGGGCGGCGCGCGGAATTTATCCGGCTTGTGAGGAAGAGCGCGGAGTTGGGCGGGCGGTGATGAATCAGGCGAGGCCGTCGACGGCGTGGATGCGGGGGGCGAGGGTTTTGCCTTTGACGGGGACTTCGCCGAGGAGGCGGAGGCGGTAGGTGTCGGGGGCCAGGCGGTGGCGGGTGAGGTCGCTGATGATGATGTCGGTGGCGTATTCGGGGCGGCGGGTGAGCGGCTGGAGGCGGGCGGCGAGGTTCACGCCGTCGCCGATGACGGAGTAGTTGAGGCGGCGGTGGGAGCCGATGTTGCCGGCGACGACGGTGGCGGTGTTGATGCCGACGCCGAAGGCGAGCGGCGGGCGGCCTTCGGCGGCGAATTCGCGGTTGAGGGTGGCGAGGGCTTCGCGCATGCCGAGGGCGGCGCGGACGGCGCGGTCGGCGCCGTCGGGGACATCGACGGGGGCGCCGAAGAGCGCCATGATTTCGTCGCCGATGTATTTGTCGATGACGCCGCCCTGGCGTTCGATTTCGGCGCTCATGCGGTCGAGGTAGCGGTTGAGGAGGGCGAGGAGTTCGGGAGGCGGGAGGGTTTCGCTGAGCGGGGTGAAGCCGCGCAGGTCGGCGAAGAGGATGGTGACCTCGCGTTCCTCGCCGCCGAGGGCGGAGCCGTTTTTGAGGAGGCTGGCGGCGACCTCGGGGGAGACGTTTTTGTCGAGGAGGTCGCGGACCTGGTCGCGTTCGGCGAGGCCGGTGCTCATGACGTTGAAGGATTCGGCGAGGCTGCCGAGTTCGTCGGAGCGGGGGAGGTGGATGCGGGTGGTGTAGTCGCCGGAGGCGATGAGGCGGGTGTGGCGGGCGAGGCGGCGGACGGGCTGGCTGAAGGAGCGGGCGAGGAGGAGGGAGGCGGTCACGGCGACGATAAGGCCGGCGAGGGTGACGGCGGCGAGGATGGCTTCGAGCCGGCGGGAGGGGGCGAGTTCGGCGGCGAGGGAGCGTTGGAGGACGATCCAGACGGGTTGTCCGTCGGTCGAGGAGATGGCGCGGAAGGTGGAGATGTATTCTTCGCCGCGCAGGGGGATGTTGACGGGGGTGAAGGAGCGTGAGGGCCGGGCGGTGCGGGCGAGTTCGGCGGCGAGGCCGGGGGCGAGGGTGGAGGCGATGACGCGGGTGGTGTCGGCCTCGCCGGCGAGAAAGGTGACTTCGAGGGCGGAGGTGGCTTTGAGTTCGGCGGCGGTGGTGGCGTGCGGTGCGATCGTGCGTTCGCTGGGCTACGAGCATTACGGAGACACGGTGATCAGCACGGCGCTGGAGGGGTTTGACGGGGTGTTTCTGCTGCCGCTGACGGATGAGAAGATCCCCGCGTCGCTGTTGCGCCGCATGAAGGCGGCGACGGCGCGCATCGTGGTGCTGGACCAGAATGAGACGGGCATAGGGTTGCGGTCGGTCATCGTTTTTCCTTTTGCGTCGGGGGACAAGCTGCTGGGTCACCTGCGCGACCTCGGGCACCGGCGGATTGATTGCCTGAACATCCATGCGCGCAATCCGGTGATCGAGGCGCGTATCGCGGGATGGCGGGCGTTTATGGAGAGGCACGGGCTGTCGGGGGAATTGATCTCGAGTCGCGCCAACGGATCGCTTGAAACGGCCTACCGGCTCATGTCGGGACGTCTGCGGGCGGCGGGCGGGGCCTCGCCGGCGATCTACGGGACGACGGTCCACGCGGCGATCGGGGCGATGCGCGCGGTGCACGAACATGGCCTGCGAATCGGACGCGACGTATCGGTGTGCGCGGTCAATGATGAAGGGCTCGGGCGCTACCTCGTGCCCTCGCTGACCTCGCTGCAAACTCCGCCGCGCGCCCGTTATGTGCGCAAGGCGGTCGATTGGATGATCCGCCGGACCGAATGGGAAAAACCCTCTTTGATTCAACCCAGGGATGCGCCGCTATTTGTCGGGGAGTCCACGGGAGCGGTCCCCAAATAATCTTGAACCCCTAATTAATTACCAGAAATGGTAATTTAACGCCCCTTTTCCAAAATCCATGCTTCCCCGCACTTTTCTCACCCAACTCATTCCCGCCCGCGTTGCCGAGGCCATGCGCCGCGCGCAGGCCCGCATCTGGCGTCCGCTGCCCGGCGAGTGTCTCGTCGAGCAGACCGCACCCACGCTGGTCTTCAGAACCGCGAAGGAAATCCCGGCCGGCGATTTCAAGCCTGTGCCCGCGACGCCGTTTCATTGGGGGCCGAAGTATGCGCAGAGCTGGTTCCGGGTGACGCTGCCCGAGGCGGCGGGTGCGGAGACGCGTTATTTCCGCTGGGAGGACCAGGCGGAGGCGACCGCCTACATCGATGGCGTGCCGTATTCGGGTCTGGATATCGCGCACCAGCAAATCCCGCTGCCGGCGGGGACGAAGGAGTTGTGGATCGAGTCGGTGTGCATCCGCTCGGGCATCTGGCTGGCGGGCGAGGCCGCGCGGCTCGAAGAAGAGGGCAGTCTTTATCTGCCGCCGAAGTTTCTGGCGCGCGACGACACGGCGTGGGCGGTTTATCATGATTTGAAAGTGCTGCTGGAGTTGATCGAGGCGGAGTATCGCGAGTTTCAGCCGGCGGTATCGGGGTTGCCGAAGCCCTTCACGGATCCGGTGCGCCACAGCATGCCGGCGTTCCGGGCGAGTCCGCTTTTCCGCCGTTTGTGCGACCGTCTCGACAAGGCCATCGACATCTTCGACCGCGAAGGCATCGAGCCCTTCGCGAAGGAGCTCAAAAGCGTTTACGCGGATTTTCCCGCCGATCCCGCCGCGATCAAGGCGGTGCTCACGGGGCATGCGCACATCGACCTGGTGTGGCTTTGGTCGGAGCGCGTGGGCGAGTTCAAGGCCATGCATTCGTGGTCCACGCAGACGCGCCTCTTAAAAGAATATCCCGAGTTCCGTTTCGGTTATTCGCAGCCCGCGAGCTACGAAGCGGTGGGCAAACACTCGCCCGAGTTGCTGCAAAAAGTGAAGGGACTGATCGGTGAGAAAAAGTGGGACGCGATCGGCGCGGCCTACGTCGAAGGCGACACGCAGGTGCCGTGCGGCGAGGCGATCCTGCGCTGCCTGCGCATCGGCCAGGAAGAGTTCAAGGCGTTGCGCGGTTCGCCGAGCGAAGTCTTCTGGCTGCCCGATGTGTTCGGCTACAGCGGCGTGATGCCGCAGCTGCTCGCGGGCGTGGGTGTGAAAGGTTTCTTCACGAGCAAACTCTCGTGGAGCACGGTGAACAGGTTTCCGCATTCCAGCTTCCGCTGGCAGGGGCCGGACGGCGCGGAGATCAACGCGCACGTCGTGCTCATCCACGACTACAACGAGTGGGTGGATGTGAAGCGCATCCGCGAAGACGTGCTGCACCACCAGCAGTCGGCGGTGCATCCGGAGTTTCTCCAGCCGACCGGTTACGGTGACGGCGGCGGCGGACCGACCGAGGAGATGCTAGAGCGCGCGCGCCGCGTTTCCAATCTCGCGGGCATGCCGAAGGTGGAGTGGGGCAACATCGAGCCGTTCTTCGAGCGTCTGGCCGAAGTGAAGAGCGGACTGCCGGTCGTGACGGGCGAACTCATGCTCGAACTGCACCGCGGCGTGTTCACGACGCATGGTTCGCTGAAGGCGGCGTTCCGCGGACTCGAGCGGGCGTTGCAGGTGCTCGAGGCGGCGCATGTCGTGCGCGGACTCGGCCCGATCGACCGCCACTACTGGAAACGCGCGAGCTTTTCACATTTCCATGATTACATCCCCGGCAGCTCGATCTGGGAGGTTTACGCGGAGGCGATTCCCGAGTTGCAGACGCTCGCGGCGAAGGCGCTCGACGAAGCCGCGCAGGTGCTCGGCAACGGCAAGAACGCCGGCTGGTTTAATCCGCTGCCGCTCCCGCGCACGTGGATCGACGGCAAGACCTGTTATCGACTCGCGCCGCTGAGCGGCGGTCCGGCGGGTTCGCTCGCCGCGCTCAACGTGATCGCGCCGAAGGCGAGCGCCACCTCGCTCGAAAGCGAGCGCGTGCGCGCGAAGTTCAACGCCGAAGGTTCGCTGGTGGCGCTGGCCGTTGACGGCAACGACGTCGCGGTGACGGGGCACCGTCTCTGCGCGTATCCGGACCAGCCGGCGTCGTTTGACGCGTGGGATGTGGACCGCGCCAACATGGTGAGCGGACACGCCGCGCGTTTCACCGGGAAGCCGGTGGTGACGAACGACGGCCTGGTGGCGTCGGTCGCTTTTGACTACGAGATCGTGCGCAACAGCCGCATCACGGTGATCTATTCGCTGCGCGCGGGTGAAGGCGCGTTGCGCGTGCGCTACGAGATCGACTGGCAGGATCCGTTGCATTGGTTGAAGGGGATTTTCTCCAGCGAGTATCACGGACGGAAAGCCCGCTACGGCGCGCCGTTCGGCAGTGTGTTGCGCGGACAATGGTCGGGCTACACGCGCGAAGAGGCGCAGTGGGAAGTGCCGGGCAGCCGCTGGATGGCGGTGTGCGACGATGCGCAGAGCGAAGGCCTCGCGATCATCACCGAGGCGAAGTATGGTTTCACGACGCGCGACGGCACGGTGGGCGTGAGCCTGCTGCGCAGCGCGCTGGTCACGGAGGCCAACGATCACCCCAAGATTCGTCCTACGCCGGATCGTCCGGTGCATTCGGACCTCTGCAAACACACGATCGACCTCGCGTTGTCGCGTTACGCGCCGGAACTGCCGGTGCACGAGCAGCCGGCGGCGCTGGCGGACACGTTGTTCACGCCCTGCGTGCCGTATGCGGGTGAGACGGTGTCGGCGGGTTTTGAGCGCATCGAAGGCGTGTCGTCGGCGGTGCCCGCGTGGGCGGAGCCGGTCGAAGGCGGCTGGGTGTTGCGTCTGCATGAGACGCTCGGACGTCGCGGTGCGTTGAAAGTCGGCGTGGCTTCGGGTGCCAAGGGCACGCCGGTCGATTTGCTCAACCAGCCCCTGGCGGATGCAAAGACGACGAGCGGCGAAGTTTCGCTGCCGATCACGGCGTATCAGGTGCGCTCGGTGAAGTTCACGCGCTGACGGTCAAGGGGACGGGGCGACGACGCCCCGTCTCCAGGTCGTCGGAAAGGAGCGTGATGCAAAGTCTCGACCGGAGCCGGGGGCGGTGGTGATGTCGTCGCCATGAATTACCCCCGTTTCGGTCGATGGGCTTTGCTGGCGGTTGTGATGCTGGCGCCATGGGTGGCGCGGGCGGCGGAGATTTCGCCGCGGGATGCGAACGTGCGTTACGTCGGGCGGTTTGATCTGGCCGACGAGGCGGGGCCGCGGTGCACGTGGCCGGCGAGCACGGTGGCGTTCACGGTTTCTGGCGGATCGGTAGGCGTGCGATTGAAGGACAACGGGAAAAATTTCTGGCAGGTGGTCATCAACGGCGAATCGACGGGCGTGCTGGCGTTGCAGCCGGGCGAGCAGGTGTATCCGGTGGCGAAGGATCTGCCGCCGGGCCGACATACTATCGAGCTGGTGAAACGCACGGAGTCGTTTGTGGGCGTGACCCAGGTGCTCGGCGTGGTGATCGACGACGGGGCGAAGTTATGGCCGACGCCGGAACGCGTGCGGCGCATCGAAGTGATCGGTGATTCGATCAGTTGCGGTTACGGCAACGAGGCGGCGAGCAAGGAGGAGAAGTTTTCCGCGGCGACGGAGAATGCGTGGCTCGCATATGGCGCGGTTGGGGCGAGGGCGGTGGAGGCGGATTATGTGTGCATCGCGTGGTCAGGAAAAAAGCTGTGGCCGGACAACAGCATCGTGGACCTTTACGGACGCACGCTGGCGACGAGTGACAAGTCGGTATGGGATTTTGCGCGATGGACGCCGGATGTGGTGGTGGTGAATTTGGGCACGAACGATTTTAACTCGAAGGGGAATCCGGACGAGGCGGGCTGGGTGGCGGCGTATGTGGAGTTTATTGCGCAGATCCGCGGGCGTTATCCGAAGGCGGCGGTGTATTGCGCGGTGGGGACGATGATGAGCGACTGGCCGGAGAGCCGGAAGCCGCGCACGGTGATTTTGGGTTATCTCGAAAAAGTGATCGCGCAGGCGAATGCGGCGGGCGGGGCGCCGGTGCGGTTGATCGATTTCGGGGTGCAGAAAAAGGAGAACGGAATCGGCGCGGACTGGCACCCGGGCGCGAAGACGCATGAACTGATGGGCGCGCAGCTGGCGGAGACGTTGAAGCGCGATCTGGGGTGGTGAGGCATGTAAAGGACGGAGGCATCAACCCTTAATAGGACTTGCCGCCAATGGATGGCGTGACATTGAGGAAGTCATCCAATTCAGGCTTAAGAGAGTTTAAGATTGGCCGATCCTTTCCCGTGTTTCCCCCGCCTCTTTTTTTTGCGATGGCCGCAGTGCTCACTCTCAGCGGAGTGTGGGTGAACTGGCGCGCGCATGTTTATCGCATGAGCGCGGAGGAAGCGATGAAGGACGGTAAGCTGACGCATGACCAAGTGGATGCGCGGCTGAAACTGATCACGAATGGCAGCCGGTTTTTGACCTTTGCGGGCATGGGGCTGCTGATTGTCAGTATGTTTATGCTGGCGGAGTGAGCTTGCGGGGCTTGGCGGAGGCGAGACCGGTCCACCAGACCCAGGCGATGAAGACGGGTTGAAAAACGAGACGCAGCCAGAGCAAGGCGGGCGGGGCGTTTTCCAGGCCGGGCATGTGGCCTTGGAGGGCGACCTGGATGTTGGCGGGGAAGATGGCGACGAGCAGGGCGATGAGACCCCAGGCGGCGGGCCGGCGGAAACGCGGGAGGAGCAGGCCGAGGCCGCCGGCGATTTCGGCGATGCCTGAGATGAGGTTGGCGGCGTCTTTGAACGGCAGCCATGCGGGCATCATGCCGAGGTAGATTTCGGGGGCGAGGAAGTGGTTTATGCCGGCGACGATGAAGAAGAGTGCGAGCACCCAGCGGGCGATGGATTGTTTGCGGGAGGAAGGGGTGGGCATGGCTGTGATGATGCAGGCACTACGCGCGGGATCAACCGGGTGTGCACGAAAAAGGCGCGACCGGGGAGGTCGCGCCTTGGGGGTGACGAGGACGAAACGACTCCGTCGTTCCGCTACGTTCGGAGCTTAGGCTTCGAGCTGGGGGCGGGTGGGCTCGGGCCAGTCGATGTGGAAGAACTTGCCGCGGGGTTTGTCGGTGCGCTCGTAGGTGTGGGCGCCGAAGTAGTCGCGCTGGGCCTGGAGCAAGTTGGCCGGGAGGCGGGCCGAGCGGTAACCGTCGTAGTAGCTCAGGGCGGACGAGAAGGTCGGGACGCTGATGCCGTTCTCGACGGCGAGGCTGATCACTTTGCGCCAGTTGGTCTGGGCCTTCTGGATCGTCTTGTTGAAGTATTGATCGAGGAGGAGGTTCGCGAGCTTGGGGTTGCGGGCGTAGGCCTCGGTGATCTTTTGCAGGAAGGCGGCGCGGATGATGCAACCACCGCGGAAGATCTGGGCGATCTGGCCGAAGTTGAGTTTCCAACCGTATTCGCCCTGGGCGGTGCGCATGAGCTGGAAGCCCTGGGCATACGAGCAGATCTTCGAGCAGTAGAGGGCGTCGTGGATGGCGGCGATGAGCTCCTTCTTCTTGGCGGGGGAGACCTTCTTGATCTTCGGGCCTTTGAGCACCTTGGAGGCGGCGACGCGCTCTTCCTTGATGGCGGAGAGACAGCGGGCGAAGACGGACTCGGCGACGGTCGGGGCCGGGACGCCCATGTCGAGGGCGTTGACGGACGTCCATTTGCCGGTGCCTTTCTGGCCGGCGGTGTCGAGGACGATGTCGACGAAGGGCTTCTTGGTGACGGGGTCCTTTTGCTTGAGGATGTCGGCGGTGATTTCGACGAGGAAGCTGTCGAGGGCGCCCTTGTTCCATTGGGAGAAGATTTCGCCCATCTCGGCGGGCTTGAGGCCGAGGAGGCCCTGCATGAGGGAGTAGGCCTCACAGATCATCTGCATGTCGCCATACTCGATGCCGTTGTGGACCATCTTGACGTAGTGGCCCGCGCCGTTTTCGCCGATGTAGGTGGTGCAGGGGACGCCGCCCTTGACGGGCTTGCCGGGCTTGGCGCCCATGATCGGTTTACCGGTCTTCTTGTCCACCTTGGCGGCGATGGCCTTCCAGATGGGTTCGAGGTGCTTGAAGGCGGCTTTGTCGCCACCGGGCATAAGGGAGGGGCCGAAACGCGCGCCCTCTTCGCCGCCGGAGACGCCGGAGCCGATGAAGAGGAAGCCCTTTTCCTTGAGGGCTTTTTCGCGGCGGATGGTGTCGGTCCAGAGGGCGTTGCCGCCGTCGATGATGATGTCACCGGGTTCGAACACGGCGGTGAGGCCGTCGATCACGGCGTCGGTGGCCTTGCCGGCCTGGACGAGGATGATGGCCTTGCGGGGCTTGGAGAGGGAGGCGGCGAAGTCTTCAAGGGTCTTGGAACCGATGAGACCGCCGGGGGTGTTGGGGTTTTCGGCAACGAACTTCTCCGTCTTCTCGACCGTGCGGTTGTAAACCGAGATCTGGAAGCCGTGGTCGGCGATGTTGAGGGCGAGGTTCTGACCCATCACGGCGAGGCCGATGAGTCCGATGTCGGAGTGCGTCTTGGACATAGTGTGAAAAGTGAAAAGCACTGACCCATAGCGGCCCAAAGACCAACCCCAATTTTAGCGAGATGCGTTCATTATCAGCACAAACCCGACTCATGGCGGGGTTGTCCGGCCCACGGTTGCGCGTGCGGGGGTGGCGGCGCGTTTACGGGGAAGGGGAACGCTTTTGTTTTTGGGCCTGCTTTTCGGCGGAAGGCAGGAAGTCGGCGATGAGATCGACGAACGGGGTCATAAACGCGGGTTCGTTGCGGGAGTAGACCCAGTGAAACGTCACCCCGCTGACGACGACGAAGATGATGACGGAGAGCAGGACCTTGTTCATCTCGGCGGCCTTGCGGATGAGGATGACGGCGGCGACGAGGATGAGAACGCCGAGCGCGAGGTTGAGCCAGAACGCCAGCGGGACGGCCTGCATTTTTTCCAATGCGGTGACGGCGAACAGCAGCATGGACCGAGGGTGGAGGGGCGGACGGGTGAGACGAGGGGGAAGGGGCGGGCGTCACGCTTTTGACGATTTTTTGCAGCGGAGCGCGAATGGACGAAGGATGAGCCTGCGGCGTTGCCATGCGGGCGGGCGGGGGATTGAACCTCCTCATGGACGAAACGTCGCGCACGGTTCCGAAGCCGCAGCAAAAGAAACCCAGTTACCCGATCAGCACCGGGTTGCGGGCTTATTTGAAACGTTATCGGCGCGAGCGGGAACTGCCGGTGACCTATGACCGCTTGCGGCGGTTTGCGGACTCGGTGCCGCTGGACGATGCGAAGGGCAAGGCGACGCTGTGGGAGAGTGTTTTCTATGACGCGCTGGAGATGGAGTCGCTGCAGGAGGATTTGAAACGCGTGTATGCGCTCATCCGCGTGGACGGCGATTTGTCGGTGATGAAGCACCTTTACATCGACCGGATTGATTTTTGCGCGTTCGGGAATTCGACGCCGTTTCGTATCCGGATTGTGAATGCGTATAACGACAATCCCGACTATTTTTATATCAAGCGCGGCGATTCTTCGCGCATCTACGGACTGGAGCTGGAGCACCTGCTTTCACCGAACCGGCTGAACTATCTGACGTGCGGAAACACGCTGGTGGAGGAGCACATCGCGGGCATTCCGGGGAACGAGTTCATCGACCGCTGGCTGGGCAGTCCGGAGATCAGCCCGATCCGGTTGGCGAAGGAACTGGTGAAGTTCAACGAGCGTTGTTTTGTGCGCCTGCTCGGGGACATGCGGAGCTACAATTTCGTCGTGGTGCTGACGCCGGACTTCGAAGGGGCGCAGGTGAGAATCCGCGCGATGGACTTCGACCAGCAGAGCTATGAAGGGCGGATGAATTTGTATCGTCCGCAGTTTTTCAAAGGGAACCAGCCGCTGGCGTTGTTTTGCACGAAGCACCTGCGGTTGGAGACGGCGCAGCAGTATCAGCGCGAGGAGCAGGTTTTGATGTTGCAGCGCGCGGCGATCATCGAGGACCGGTTGTCGCAGTTGTTGGGCGCGATGTCGGCGGACACGATTTCGACGCTGGAGAACATCCATGAACTGCGGGCCTCGCTGGCGGAGCATTACGGGCGCCCGGAGTATCTGCGCTGCGAGTCGATGGGGGAGTTGTTGCGTGAGAACCTGGAATCGATCCGGCGCAACGTGGCGGCGATGCTGCCCGGAAAACCGCAGCGGCTGGACGGCGATGCGGAGACGTGAGCGGGGTGTTATTTGCCGGGTGAGGGCACGGCTCGCCAGACGGGGCCGCCGGGCATGAAGGCCGGCGCGTTAGGCGATGTTGCGGTCTCGGCGTCGGCGAGGCGGAAGAGCGGGAGGATGGGATTGCCCTTGGCGACTTTCTGGTAGGTCACGCCCTCCTGTTCGACCAGGAGCATGGCGCAGAACAGGCCGCCGGGGCCTTCGGAGAGGACGATGTCGATGTCGTAAAATTGACCGGCGCGCAGTTCCATGCGTTTGCCGACGGTGAAGCCGCGGCGCTGACGGAGGATCCAATCGTTTCCACCGTAGGCGTAGGGATAGGAGGGGGCGGCCGGGCGGTCGGTTTCGAAACCGGACACGATAGCGCCACCGGCATCGATCACGAGGCGGCCGTCGAGACGCACGGCCATGTGGTCGTCGCCGGCGCCAACGAAGCGATAGACGCCGGTCAGGGGAGGACTGACACGGCCTTTGTAGTGGGCGACCCATGCGCGGGGCTGGACGACACTTTCGACGCCGTAGGCCTTGGGGGCTTCGTCGGCAGCCATCACCGGGACAAAAATCTGGGTGGCGAAAAGAGGGGACGGTGAGCGAAAAAACTCGGCGAGGGATTCGCCGCGCCAGCCGCTCTTGATGAAGGCGGTGACTTCTTTGATCGCGAGGGCCTTGGGTCCGAGTTTGGCGAGGTCGGGGTTGGGCTTGCGGGCGCGGGATTGTTTCAGGTCGTAGAGATAACCGGTGAGTGCGCCGGACTTGGGGGCCTGGAGGAGACCGAAAGGCATCATGCGCAAAGCGCCGGTGCCCGGGCCGGCGCCCGTGCCGGTGCCGGCACCGGAACCGAGGCCGCCGCCGAGACTGCCGGACGGGCCGCCGGAGGAAGCGCTGACGGCGGAGGCGGGCATGCCGAGGGCGGGAAGTTCGGGCAAGGCGACGGAAGAGGCGCCCTCGACGACGAGTTTTTGGGAAAGGGCGGACGGGACGGGGGTGGCGTTCTGGCGGGCGACGCTGACCTGGTGGCGGGATTCGGCGGCGGGGCCGCCGGTGCCGTCGCCGGAGCCGCCGCCGGTGAAGGCGACCTTGCGTTGTTCGGAGACGACGGAGACCACGTAGAAGGTGGCGATGGCGACGAAGCCGACGTGGATGGCGATGCTCAAGGCGAGCGAACCGGCGCCGACGCGGGCCAGGTAGGCCAGGAGTTTTCTGCGCGGACGTGGGGACTGGGAGGACACGGCTGGGGTGAAGTTGAGGGAGGAAAGCCCGGAGAGTGGACTGCGGCGGGTATTAACGCGAGCGCCAGACGGGGGCGTCTTTGGAAAGGATGGGCGCGGTGAGCCTGCCTTCGGCGACGGCGGGGTCGGGGGCGAGCGTCCACGGAGGCAGGACGGGGTTGTCGCCGCCGGTTTTTTCGTAGGTTGCGCCCTCTTCCT
>CAMBLN010000025.1 GCA_945868215.1 Opitutus sp. GAS368 | reverse complement strand
GTATAAATCCGAAGCTCATCCATACGAATAGGCCCGCGCGTTGATCAGATCGGGATGCGTATGGATGAGCTTCGGATTTATACTGCGGCAAATCGGCCTGATCTCCGCCACCTTCCAGCCTTCCTTGATCCGTTGCCGATACTCGTCCTCCTGCTCGCCGCCTTCGATCACCAGATAATCCTGTATCCCGTTTGTGGCGACAAACCCCAGCCTCCCCGGTCCGGCCAGTTCGGCGACATAGCGTAAATTCAGGGCGACCATGGGTGACGGGATTACCCCGCCACCCTGTCACGATTTCCCGCCGGCGCAACCCGCCTTTATCTTGCCACGGGTTCCACCACGCCGCGCTCCAGCTCAAGCACCCGGTTCGCCTGCCCGCGCACGCGTGCCAGCAGCGCGACGTCCTTTGCCAGTGAGCTTCCATACGAGGGCACCCATCCGCGCAACTTCTCCATCCACTCCGCTGATTTACTCTGCTCGGGAAAACATTTCTCGATCAGCGTCAGCATGATCGACACCGCCGTCGAAGCCCCCGGCGACGCTCCCAGCAACGCCGCGATCGATCCGTCCGCCGACGCCACGACTTCCGTTCCGAACTGCAACACGCCTCCGCGTTTCGCATCTTTCTTGATGATCTGCACGCGCTGCCCCGCGACTTCCAGCGTCCAATCCTCCTGCTTCGCATCCGGAAAATACTCCTTCAACGCCGCAAACCGCTGCTCCGGCGACTGCACCACCTGCCCGATCAGATACTTCGTCAAATCCACATTGTCGCGCGCCACCGACAACATCGGCCCGAGGTTGCCCGGCTTGATCGATGACGGCAGGTCAAACAACGACCCCTTCTTCAAAAACTTCGTCGTGAACCCCGCGTAAGGTCCGAACAACAGCGACTTCTTCCCGTCGATCACCCGCGTGTCGAGATGCGGCACCGACATCGGCGGCGCACCCACCGAAGCCTTGCCGTAAACCTTCGCCTGATGCGCCGCGACCACCTCCGGATTGTCGCACCGCAACCACTGCCCGCTCACCGGAAAGCCGCCAAACCCCTTGCCCTCCGGAATCCCCGATTTCTGCAACAACGGCAGCGCCCCGCCTCCCGCGCCAAGAAAAACAAACTTCGCCACAAGGGTCCGCTTCGTTTCCCGCCCTTCCACTTTCACCTTCCACCGTCCGTCCGCCCGCTTCACCACATCCTCCACGCGCTCGCCGAGATGCACGCTCACGCCCGGCTGCTTGCTCAACGACTCCACCATCCCCTGCGTCAACGCACCGAAATTCACGTCCGTCCCTTCCTCCGCGCGCGTCGCCGCCACCGGCTCGCCCGCATCGCGTCCCGTCATCACGAGCGGAGCCCACGCCGCGATCTTCTCCCGGTCCTCGGTATACTCCATGCCCGCAAAGAGCGGATGCTCCGCCATCACCTGGTGCCGCGCCCGCAAAAACACCACGTCCCCCCCGCGCACAAAACTCATGTGCGGCACCGCCGTGATAAATTCTTTCGGCCGCGGTAATCGCCGGCGCTCCACCAGCGAAGCCCAAAACTGCTTCGACACTTCAAACGCCCCGTTGATCTGGATCGCCTTCGAGATGTCCACCGAGCCGTCCGGCTTTTCCGGTGTGTAATTGAGTTCACACAGCGCGGCGTGACCCGTGCCTGCATTATTCCAAGCATTCGTGCTCTCCCCCGCCACCATGTCCAACGCCTCGATGATCTCCATCGTCAGCTCCGGCTGCAGCTCCTTGAGCAACGTGGCGAGCGTCGCGCTCATCGCGCCCGCCCCTACGAACACCATGTCCACTTCGCGTCTGTCGGTCTTCCGTTTCATGTAAATGTGAGAAAAATCACACGAAAAAGCTCAAGTCAGGCCACAACTGCGCATTTCTTGTCATGTATTCAGTTTTCTTCGACGCCCCCGTCTCCCTCTAATTTATGACCCAACTCCCCGACTGCCTCTATTGCCGCAAGGACCAGCGCCTCAACGACCTCATGATCGAGGTCGCCCCGCTCGGCGTCTCCACGCTCTACCTCTTCAAAGAACAAACCTACCGCGGACGCTGCGTCGTCGCCTACCGCGACCACGTCAACGAGCTCTTCGAGCTGCCCGACGCCGAACTCGCCCTGTTCACCCAAGACGTCGCCCGCGCCGCCAAGGCCATGAAGACCGCCTTCAACCCCGCCAAGATCAACTACGGTGCCTACTCCGACAAACTCCCCCACCTCCACGTCCACCTCGTCCCCAAATACGTGGACGGCCCGTCCTGGGGCACCACCTTCACGATGATGCCCGAGCCCAAGCAACTCCTCTCCGAAGACGCCTACGCCGGCCTGATCGCGCAGATTAAAGCAGCGTTGGGTTGAAGCCGCCGCCCCCGCCCGCCTGAGTCTCACGCATGAGTCGTGAAACGTGTTATCGCTGCTTCTGGCCGAAGCCGGTCTGCTGGTGCCCTTCCATCACCCCGATGGAGACGCGCACCCATTTCGTATTCCTCATGCACCCGCACGAGTTCAAACACGAAAAGGCCGCCACCGGCCGCCTCACGCACCTCTGCCTTGCCAACAGCGAACTCCAGATGGGTCTCGCCTTCGACGATCAGGAATCCGTCCAGGACATCATCAACGACCCGCGCAACCTCGTCATGCTAGTCTACCCGAGCGTCGGCGCGCGCAACCTTTCCCAGGGCGACCTCACGCCCGCCGACATCGGCGACCGCCGGCTCGTGTTTTTCCTTCTCGATGCCACCTGGGCCGGCGCCAAAAAAATGCTGCGCCTCAGCCCGTCGCTGCAACGTCTTCCGCGCGTCATGTTCACGCCCACCGCCCCCAGCCGCTACGTGATCAAACAACAACCCGTCGCCGGCTGCCTCTCCACTCTCGAGACCACCCACGAACTCCTGCTCGCCCTCCAACGCTCCAACCTCGACGGCTACCCGCTCCCCGGCCAGCTGCTCGATCTCTTCGCGCGCATGCAGGACTACCAGCTCAAATGCGCCAGCGACCCCAACCGCACCGGCTACCGTCGCAGTCCCTACAGCGCCCCGTCCGAACGCACCCCCGTCGGCGGCCGCACCGGCGCCCGCCGCACCCGCGTCCTCAACCTCGGCACCCCGTCCGACTTGTAGGAGCGAGCTTGCTCGCGATGACGCGCCCGCGCGCCTCCGTATTCTCCCAATCCGCCCGCAAAAAAGCCCGCCGTCGCCGGCGGGCTGAAAGTTGTTTGTCGTTCGCTGCCGAGAATTACTTCTTGGCGGCGCCGCGCTTGAACTTCGAGGTGAACTTCTCGACGCGACCGGCCGTGTCCACGATGCGCTTCTCGCCGGTGTAGGCGGGGTGCGAATCGGAGGTCACGTCGCGGAGAACGACGAAATGCTCGACGCCATCGATGACTTCCTTGCGGGCGGACTTCATCGTGGACTTGGTGAGGAAGCGCTTGCCGCTCGAAACATCGAGGTAGCAAACGTTATTGAGGACGGGATGGCCTTCGGCTTTCACGTTATTAAATGGTTTTTTAGGTTTGGATTAACCTTGGCGGGCCTTGTAGCGCGGCTCGACCTTGTTGATGACGTAGATGCGGCCTTTGCGGCGGACGACCTGGCAGGCAGGGTGACGCTTCTTCGCGGATTTGATGGAGGAAACAACTTTCATAAAAGAGACGAAAACACAGTTCGGCCCGACCTCTGTCAACGGCAAATATCGCCCGCGACAAACTCAATTCAAACTCGGATCTTCCGGCTCGTTCGCCAGCAACTTCCACTCGTCGTCAATCTGCCCCAACAGATCGCGCCACAGCTGCTCATCCGGCGAATCCTCCAGCAAATCCGCCACCAGCGGACTGATCACCCACGTGTCGCGCTGCATCTCTTCTTCTAGCTGCCCGCCCGTCCAACCCGCGTAGCCAAGAAACGCCCGCATATGCACGCCTTCTTCATGCAACAGCTCCGTCGCCCGCTCCGGATCGATGCCGAACATCAGCTGGAATCCGTCTGTCTCCGGATGCGGACGCCACACGCACAAAATCACCTGCGCCGGCTGCACCGGCCCGCCCGCAAACAGCGGCACCTCCGCCAGCGCGCCTTGCGCAAACCCCTCACCCAAATCACCCAGTTTTTTCTCCAGCGGACGATTCAGCACCACGCCCATCGCCCCGTCGCTGTCGTGCGACGCGATTAAAATAACCGTGTGCTTAAAATTGTCATCCTTCAGCGAAGGATGCGCCAGCAACAGCGAACCGCCCAGCACGGCGGAGGAATCAGGATGACGGGTGGACATCGTCAAATAAAAGACAGCTCGATCACTTCAGAGTTTCAACACCTTCACGTTGGCGTCCGTCAGCAACGGCTCGACGAACGGATCATTGCAGTAGTCCTCGCGATAACGGATCTCCGCGATGCCCGACGCCGCCAGAATCTTCGCGCAATTGATGCACGGATAATGCGTCACATACGCCACCGCGCCTTCGACCGAACTGCCGCGCCGCGCCGCGTCCGCGATCGCGTTTTGCTCCGCATGCACCGTCGCCTGCTCGCGTCCTTCGCGCAGTCGCGACTGGTGCGGCGTGCCCGGCAGGAAGCCGTTGTAGCCCGCCGCGATCAACCGGTTCTGCCGCTCGCCCCCGCTCACGATCACGCACCCCACATGGAGGCGTTCGCACGGAGATCGCGTGGAGATTAACACGGCCGTCGCCATGAAATAATCATCCCACGAAGGGCGTTCGGTAAACTGTTGGGTGGCTTGGGCGATCAGATCGACCGCGGAGCTCGTTGCGCTCATGTGCGCTATCGGTAGTCCGCGTTTTGAAAATTGCCACTCCGAATCCGCGCCGCCATCAACCGGCATGCCCACGCTGTCCGACCTCGTAACCTACTGCGACGAACGCACCCGCCGCTCCGCCTACAAAGACGCGCCCGGCGCCTTCAACGGCCTGCAACTCGCCAACAACGGCCGCGGCACCAAAATCGGCGCCGCCGTGGACGCCGGTCTCGTCCCGTTCCAAAAAGCCGTCGCCGCCGGCGTCGATTTCCTGATCGTCCACCACGGCATGTATTGGGACATGCCCCGCCCGCTCACCGGCCCCGTTTACGACCGCCTCACCACACTCATCGGCGGCAACTGCGCCCTCTACAGCAACCACCTCCCGCTCGACGGACATCCCGAGCTCGGCAACAACGCCCTCCTCGCCTGCCAACTCGGCCTCGTCCCCGACCGCCGGTTCCTCGTAAAAGATGGCGAATCCATCGGCCGCATCGCCGCCCGCACCGGCCCGCGCTCCGCCCTCCGCGCCCAACTCGAAAGCCTCTACCCGCGCGTCATCGCCATCGAATACGGCTCCGACGCACCCGACGCCGTCGCCTTCTGCAGCGGCAGCGGCAACAGCGCCATCAACGAACTCGTCCCCGCCGGCGTGGACACCCTCGTCACCGGCGAACTCCGCGAGGAATGGTTCAACACCGCGCAGGAACAGAAGCTGAACCTGTATCTCTGCGGACACTACGCAACCGAGGTCCACGGCGTGAAAGCCCTCGCCGCCGAACTCGCCGCCAAGTTCAACCTGCCCTGGGAATTCATCCCCACCGACAATCCGCTCTGATCCGCCGCTCCGAAATGTAGGAGCCTGCTTGCAGGCGATTGCCCCCGCTCAGTTGACCCCGTCAGCACAAAGCGTAGCCTCGTCGCGTGCACCGCCGCCTCGAACCCGAGCTCCTCGACTCGCTCCCGCCCGACCACCCCGACGCCCTCCACAGCCGTCGCGACTTGCGCGTCATCAACCGCATCATGGGCAACGCCCCGTGGTTCGCGAAAACCCTCGCCCGCCACGTCCGCCCCGCCGACCGGGTGATCGAACTCGGCAGCGGCACCGGCGAACTCTCCGCCCGTCTCCGCACCGTCACTCCGCTCGTTGACGGCATCGACCGCATTCCCTCGCCCCCCGCGTGGCCCGCTTCCGCCCGCTGGCATCAGTCCGACATCCAAACGTTCCCCGGTTGGTCCGCCTACTCCGTCGTCATCGGCAACCTCATCCTCCACCACTTCGACGACGCCTCCCTCCGCGCTCTCGGCAACGCCATCAGCCCGCATGCTCGCCTGCTCCTCTTCAGCGAGCCCACCCGCAAGCGCCTCAACCAACGCTGCTGGAACATCGTCGCCCCGCTCTGCGGCGCCAACCGCGTCACCCGCCACGACGGCTACGTCAGCATCGCCGCCGGCTTCCTCGGCGACGAACTCCCTCACGCCCTCGGCCTCGACCACACCCTTTGGCGCTGGGAAATTTCCCACACGTGGCTAGGCGCCTATCGCCTGATCGCCGAACGCCGCGAGCCATGAACCGTCCGGTCGAAATCATCGGCGGCGGCCTCGCCGGTCTTTCTCTCGGACTCGCCCTGCGCCGCGAAAACATTCCCGTTACCCTCATGGAAGCCGGCGCCTACCCGCGCCACCGCGTCTGCGGCGAATTCATCACCGGCCTTTCCTCGTCCACCATCGACCGCCTCCACCTCGCGCCCTTCCTCGCCGACGCCCGTCTCCACCGCGAGGTCACTTGGTTTCTGCGCGAGAAAACCCTCCGTCACCAAACCCTCCCCGAGCCCGCCTACGCCCTCAGCCGCCACGCCCTAGACCAACGTCTCGCCACCGCCTTCACGTCCGCCGGCGGCGTTCTCCACACGCACACGCGCGCCGATCTCGCCGCCTCGCCCGACGGACGCATCTTCGCCACCGGCCGCCGCCCCGCTCGCCCCGAATGGATCGGCCTGAAATGCCACGCCGTCGCCCTCCCGCTCGTATCCGAACTGGAACTACACATGGGTGACAACGCCTACATCGGCCTCTGCGCCGTCGAAGACAACCGCGTCAACGTCTCCGGCCTCTTCCGCCTCCGCGCCGACCTCCCCGCCCTCGCCCGCGACACCGCCCTCGTCACCTACTTGCGTGCCTCCGGCCTCTCCGCGCTCGCCGACCGCCTCACCTCCGCCGCCATCGACCCCGACTCCTATTCCGCCATCGCCGGTCTCGGATTCTCCCAACCGTCCAAACTCACCGACCGCCTCGTCATCGGCGACACCTACGCGATGATCCCTCCGTTCACCGGACACGGTATGGCCATGGCCTTCCAAAGTGCCGACACCGCCCTCGATCCCGTGCTCGCCTGGTCGCGAGGAGAAGCCACCTGGCCCGACACGTTGCGCACCGTCCACCAACGCTTGCGCACGCTCTTCCGCGTCCGTCTCGCGTCCGCTGGTGCCCTCCATCCGTTCCTCTTCAAGCCAGCCCGCCAACGCCTGCTCGCCACCGCCAGTCGCCTCCACCTCCTCCCGATGGAACCACTTTACGCCCTGACTCACTAAGCCTGCACCGATGTATCTCCAAGCCCTGGCCACCGCCGCGCCGCCCGCCACCTTCACGCAGCCGCAATGCTGGGATCTCATCACCGGTTCACCCGCGAGCCGGCATCTCTCCGCCCGTTCGCTCTCCCTGCTCGACGCCGTGCTGCACAAAGACAGCGGCATCGCCCACCGCCACTTCGCCCTTCCCGACATGGCGGGCATTTTCAACTACACGCCCGACCAACTCAACGAAGCCTTCCGCGTCGCCGCCCCCGCCCTCGCCGGCCGCGCCCTCACCGCCGCACTCGCGAAAGCCGGCCTCCGCCCAGACCAACTCGACGCGCTCCTCATCTGCACCTGCACCGGTTACCTCTGCCCCGGCGTCACCAGTTACGTCGCCGAACAACTCGGCCTCCGCCCCAACGCCTTTCTCCACGACATCGTCGGCCTCGGCTGCGGCGCCGCCATCCCCACCCTCCGCGCCACCCAGGCCGTCCTCGCCGCACAACCCGACGCCATCGTCGCCTGTATCGCCGTCGAAATCTGTTCCGCCGCCATCTTCCTCGACGACGATCCCGGCGTCCTCATCAGCGCCTGCCTCTTCAGCGACGGAGCAGCCGCCACGATCTGGAGCAACACTCCGCCCGCCTCCGGCCCGCATGTCCGCTGCCACGGTTTCAACACCCTCCACCGCCCCGCCGACCGCGACTTCCTCCGCTTCGAACTGCGCGACGGCAAACTCCGCAACCTCCTCCACAAAACCGTCCCCGCCCTCGCCGCCGACGCCGTCACCCACCTGCTCGCCTCCGAGCCGCCCTCCGCCGCTCCGATCAGCCGCATCATCGCCCACGCCGGCGGACGCGAAGTCGCCAACGCCCTCGAAGCCGCCCTCCCCGCCTACCCGCTCGACGCCACGCGCGAAGTCCTCCGCGACCACGGCAACATGAGCAGCCCCTCCGTCCTCTTCGCCCTCGAAGTCGCGTTACGCGACGCCCGCCCCGAGCCCGACCACGACTGGTGGCTCCTCAGCTTCGGCGCCGGCTTCAGCGCCCACAGCTGCCGCCTCACCTCCGCTCCGCTGTAGGGCCTCACCTCGCGTGAGGCCGCGCCGTCTTGCAGTCTTCGCACACCACCCCGCCTCCGGCCCCGCCTGAAAGAAAACGTGACGCGCCCCCGCGTCTTCCTGTAAAGCCTTGGCAGCTCCATGAAGAAAATCGCCATCCTCAACGGCCCCAACCTCGACCGCCTCGGCAAACGTGAGCCCGAAATCTACGGCCACACCACCCTCGCCGACCTCGAGGCTTCCCTGCGCACCGAATTCAGCGCCGCCGCCGAACTCGATTTCTTCCAGTCCAACCACGAGGGCGCCCTCATCGACAAAATCGCCGCCCTCGCCGACGCCAAATTCGACGGCATCGTCATCAACGGCGCCGCCCTCACCCACACCAGCGTCGCCCTCCGCGACGCGCTCGCCGGCGCGCACCTTCCAGCCGTCGAGGTTCACATTTCCAATATCTACAAGCGCGAGGAATTTCGCCACACGTCCCTCACCGCGCCCATCGCGCTCGCCGTGATCAGCGGCCTCGGACTCGAGGGCTACTTCGCCGCCGTCCGCTTCCTCCTGAAACGGTGAACACACCCCGGCCCGGCGACCTCCGCTGGTTTGTCTGCCACTGCAAACCGCGCTGCGAAAAAAAATTCGCCACCCTCCTCTCGTCCGAAAAATTCGAGCACTACCTCCCGCTCATCGGGAGCGTCAAACGCTACGGCAAGCAGACCAAGCGCTTCACCAAGCCGCTCTTTCCCGGCTACGTGTTCGCGCAGTTCGTCCTCGAGGACAAACCTCGCATCTACCAGCAGGACTTGCTCGCCCGCGTCATTCCCGTCGCCGACGAAGCGCAATTCCTCCGCCAGATGTCCGACGTGCGCAGCATCGTCGCCTCCGGCCTCGAACTCAGTCTCCGCCCTCTCATCCGCAAAGGCACCCGCGTCCGCGTCACCGGCGGCGCGCTTTGGGGCGTTGAAGGCGTCGTCGACGACCCGTCCAACCCCCAGGGTATCATCGTCACCGTGGACGTCCTCCAACAAGGCCTCCACGTCCGCATGTCCCTGGAGAACCTGGAGCCGCTTCCGTAGTTGTTCTCCAACTACGCCCCCCACGTCACCCACGCCCAATACCCCGCGTGCATCGTCGCGCACGCCGCCAGCGCCGCCGCCGTGTCGTCGATCGTCACGCCCCACCCGCCCGGCAGATTCTGCAGCTTCGAGATCCCGAACGGCTTCAAAATATCAAACAGCCGGAACAGCGCGAACCCCGTCAAAAAAATCGCCCAGTTCGGCGCCACATCCGTCCACCGCGTCCATCCGATGAAGCACAAGGGCATCGCGACGAACTCGTCCAAAACCACCTTGCCCGGATCACGCTCGCCCAGCCGGAACTCCGCCTCGCCGCACATCGCCACCGAAAAATAAACCCCGACCAATCCGAAAAAAATCAACCCGACATCCCCGATGCGCCCCGCAAACAACGTCGTGAAATACAACAACCCCGCCACCGAGCCCCACGTGCCCGGCGCTTTGCGAATCCGCCCCACCGGCCCGAGCGTCGCACACGATACCACCCACGTCGTCGGCAAAAACCGCGGCCAAATCGGCTGCTTCCACAAAAACTTCATTTCTTGTCCTCGTCGAACAGCACCCCGCGATACTTCACCAGATAATCCCAGCCCGACTTCACCGTGAAATAAACGCCGAGGATGAACAGCCACAGCCCGATATGATGGATCACCTCCGAATACGCCGAAAAATCAAAGTTCAACCACCCCGCGACATCGCCCGACAACATCGGCACGAACAACAAAAAGCCCACCGCGATCAACTGCGTGAGCGTCTTCGTTTTCCCGCCGCGCTCCGCCGCCACCACCACGCCCTTGGCCGCCGCCATCATGCGCATGCCCGAGATCAAAAACTCCCGGCACAACACGATCAGCACGAAATAAATCGGCACGATGTCCTGCTCCACAAACGCGATCATGATGCCCACGACAAAAATCTTGTCCGTCAGCGCGTCCATGAATTTTCCGAACAACGAAATCAGCCCCATCTTCCTCGCCAGATATCCATCCAGCCAATCGCCGATCGCCGCCGCGATGAACAGCCAGAACGCCAGCGTCGCCGCGCCCGTCCACGTCTGATACATCAGCCACACCACCACGAACATCAGCGGTATGCGCGACAGGGTGATGAGATTGGGGAGGTTCATGGTTGGACGGATCGCTATGAATTGAGCCGAAGGACACGCCCCGCCCGCACCGATGGCAACCCGTAAGGGATGCGGGCGATGTTAAAATATCCAAGCTACGCCGAGATTGTTGTGCCAGCCAAGGAGCCGATGAGGGCATTTACCAGAGGTAAATAACCGAAATCGGCGACGCGGGATCGCACGACAAGATCAAGTGGAATAGCGCCCTTTCGCCCTTCACGCGTAGAGCGTCAGCGATGGTCTGATTTCTTTCCCAGACACACCCTGGACGCAACGATTTGGTTCTCGCCCCGAATCGTCCCGCGCCAATGCTTGCCCCCGCTCATGCGTCACTGCATCTATCCCGGCACGTTCGATCCCCTCACCAACGGTCACCTCGATGTGCTCGACCGCGCGGCCAAGCTCTTCGACCGCATCACCGTCGCCATCGCCCGCAATCCCGGCAAGGGTCCCGTCTTTTCCCCCGAGCAGCGCCTCGAACTCGTCCGCGCCAACCTCGCCACCTACCCGCATGTCGATGTCGTCATCTTCGACGGTCTCCTCGTCGAGTTCGCCGTCGCCCAAAAAGCCGACGCCATCATCCGCGGCCTGCGCGCCCTCTCCGACTTCGAGTTCGAGTTCAACATGGCGCTCATGAACCGCCACTTGCAGCCGCAGATCGAGACGCTCTTCGTCATGCCCCACGAGCAATTCAGTTACACCAGCTCTTCGCTCGTCAAACAGGTCGCCCGCTACGGCGGTGACATCTCGCACTTCGTCCCCGCCAACGTAGCCGCCGCCCTCACCGCGGCCTTCCCCCGCAAGGCCTGAGCCAGCAAGGTGGAACGCGTTGTCCCCAACGCGTTGCCGCGCAACCGCTCCAACCCTGCGCGTTGAGGTCAACAGCTCCACCTGATCGCCAGCTCCTCTCCGGAGAGTTTCGCTTCGATTGCATGAATGGCTGAAGTCCCGCCTTCGCATTCCGATTTTTTCCGACCGTATCGAAACATTTTCCCGCCCGCGCGCGTCAGCAGCCATTCCGGCGTTGCCTCTCCCAGTGCCCGGACGATTTGATTTACGCTCCGTTTGCGCACATCCGTGCACTCCGGCCCTTTTCCCAATACACCGACTTTCCGATCATGGCGAAGCCCCGCTCCTTTAAACTCTGGTTCACCCTCCTTCTGGTGGCCGCCCTCGCCGGCGGCGGCTACTACTTCTATAAGGTCCGCTCCGCCCCCGCTCCCGTCTCGTTCCTTTCCGTTAAGGTCGGCCGCAGCAACATCGTGCAGACCGTCACCGCCACCGGCGGACTCCAACCCGTCTCCACCGTCGAGGTCGGCTCCCAGATCTCCGGCCTCGTTTTTGAAGTGCTCGTCGATTTCAACGACCCCGTGAAAAAGGGCCAGGTGCTCGCCCGCATCGACCCCGCCACCTACGATTCCCGTGTGCGCCAAGCGCAGGCCGAGCTCGCCAACACCCGAGCCAACCACGACCTCGTCAAGCTCAACGCCGACCGCATCCGTTCCCTCCGCGACCGTGACCTCGTCTCCCAGCAGGAGCTCGACACGTCCCTCGCCCAGCTCGCCCAGGCCGAAGCCCAGCTCCTCATCCGCAACGCCGCCGTCGAAAACGCCCGCGTCGATCTCAACCGCTGCACCATCACATCCCCCATCGACGGCGTCGTGCTCACCCGCCAGATCGTCGCCGGCAAAACCGTCGCCGCCAGCCTCAACGCCCCCGTCCTCTTCACCTTGGTCGAAGACCTGCGCCGCATGCAGATCGAGGCCGCCGTCTCCGAGGCCGATGTCGGCGCCGTCGAGATCGGCATGACCGCCAACTTCACCGTGGACGCCTACCCCGAGCGCCGTTTCCGCGGCACCGTCCGCCAGGTCCGCAACACTCCCGTCCGCGAACAAAACGTCATCACCTACACGACCATCATCGATGTCGCCAACGACGACCTCCGACTCAAGCCCGGCATGACCGCCAACGTCTCCATCGTCATCCAGGAGCGCGACAACATCCTCACCGTCCCCAACACCGCCCTCCGCGCCCGCATCCCCGCCGAGCTCATCATCGCCGCTCCGGTCAAAAACGACTCCCCGCAAGCACCCACGCCCGAGGCCAACCTAGCCGCCCTCCTCGCCGAACTCGGCCACGCCGGCGGACGTCCCACCCCCGTCCTCATGCAGCGCGTCCGCGCCCTCGCCGAGGAACGCGGTCTCGAAATCCCCGCACGTCGCGGCGGCGGCGGCAACACCGGCGGTCCCGCAGGCGGCATCTCCACCCGCGTCGTCTATCGCCTCCCCGCCACCCCGGAGCCCAAGCAGGTCAACGCCGTCACCGCCCGCTTCGGCATCACCGACGGCGTCACCACCGAGGTCATCGACGGTCTTGCCGAGGGCGACGCCATCGTCACCAGCGTGATCTCCGCCGCCGAAGCCGCCCCCGCCGCCACCTCTTCCCCCTTCGGCGCTCCAGGTCGTCGCTAACCTTCCGCCCGACGATGCAGCCGCAGCCCGTAGTCCAGCTCGAGGACATCCGCAAAACCTACCGCAACGGCGAACTCGAGGTCCACGCCGTCCGCGGCATCAGCCTCGAAATGCACACCGGCGAATTCATCGCCATCATGGGCGCGTCCGGCTCCGGCAAGTCCACCCTCATGAACACGCTGGGCTGCCTCGACCGCCCCACTTCCGGCCGCTACCTGCTCGATGGCGTCGATGTCTCCGGCCTCAACCGCAACGAGCGCGCCGACCTGCGTAACCAAAAACTCGGCTTCGTCTTCCAGGGTTTCAACCTCCTCTCCCGCACGTCCGCCCTCGAAAACGTCGAGCTCCCCATGCTCTACGCCCCGCGCCGGGTCTCCGCCCGCGAGATGCGCGACCGCGCCATGCACGCCCTCGACATCGTCGGTCTCGCCGCCCGTCACGACCATCTGCCCAACCAGCTTTCGGGCGGACAACAACAGCGCGTCGCCATCGCCCGCGCCTTGGTCAACGAGCCGCGCGTCCTCCTCGCCGACGAGCCCACCGGCAACCTCGACACCCGCACGTCCGTCGAGGTCATGGGCGTTTTCCAACGTCTTAACGAGCAGGGCATCACCATCGTCATGGTCACCCACGAGCTCGACATCGCCCACTACTGCAAACGCAACCTCATCGTCCGCGACGGTCTCGGCGTCCGCGACGAACTCGTGTCCGACCGTCTCCGCTCCGAGGACGAGCTCGCCAAGCTCAACCAGGCCGAGGTCCTCGCCAAACTCAGCCACGCCTGACCCATGTCCGCCCAACTCACCACACCGCCTCCGTCCCATTGGTCATTGGACATTGGTCATTGGTCATTCGGTCTCGATATCCGCACACCCTCACCATGCGTATAATCGCCACCACCGTCATCTCCCTGCGCGCCCTCCGTCGCAACAAGCTGCGCTCCTTCCTCACCGCGCTCGGCATCATCATCGGCGTCGGCTCCGTCATCACCATGGTCAGCATCGGCAACGGCGCCAAGGCCCAGGTCGAGGCCCAGGTCGCCAGCCTCGGCCGCAACGTCATCTCCGTCTTCCCCGGCAGCGTCACCACCGGCGGCGCCCGCGGCGGACAAGGCTCGTCCAACACCCTCACGGTCGAGGACGCCCTCGCCATCAAACGCGAGATCATGGGTGCCGTCTCCGTTTCCCCCGAACTCCGCCAGGGCAACCAGGTCCAGGGCAACGGACTCAACTGGCGCACCCAGGTCCACGGCGTCGATCCCGACTTCCTCAGCATCCGCACTTGGAACATCGCCGAGGGCGACATGTTCACCGACAACGACGTCCGCTCCACCACCAAGGTCTGCGTCGTCGGCGCCACCATCGTGAAACAAATTTTCCCCGACGTGGACCCCGTTGGCCAGGTCCTGCGCGTCGGCAACATCCCGTTCCGCATCGTCGGCGTCCTCGAATCCAAGGGCTTCAACTACTTCGGCTCCGACCAGGACGACGTCGTGCTCATGCCCTACACCAGCTTCATGAGCCGCGTCTTCCGCTGGCGCAACACCGTCAACAACATCCTCATCGAGGCCTCCACCCCCGAGGCCATGGAGCGCGTCCAGCTCGACATCGCCGACCTCCTCGCCCAGCGCCGCGGCGACCGCGAGCCCGACTTCACCGTCCGCAACCAGCTCGAGCTCGCCGCCGCCGCCAGCAAGACCTCCGGCACCATGACCCAGCTGCTCGCCGGCATCGCCTTCGTCTCCCTCGTCGTCGGCGGCATCGGCATCATGAACATCATGCTCGTCTCCGTCACCGAGCGCACCCGCGAGATCGGCATCCGGCTCGCCATCGGCGCCCACGACCGCGACATCCGCATCCAGTTTCTCATCGAGGCCATGATCCTCTCCGCCATGGGCGGCATCCTCGGCTCCCTGCTCGGTATCGGAATTTCCCATACACTTTCCAACCTCAACGGCTGGCCCGTCCTCGTCTCCACCCAGTCCATCGTCGTCGCCGTCGCCTTCTCCGCCGCCTTCGGCATCGGCTTCGGCTTCTACCCCGCCCACAAAGCCGCCAAACTCGACCCCATCGAAGCCCTCCGTTTCGAATGATCCCGGTTCGCCTCTTTCTCTTTCTCGTAATCGTTCTCGTCCTCCCCGCCCGCGCCGCGGATTCCAAGGAACTCACCTCCGCCATCGCCCTCTTCGACGCCAAACGCGTCCCCGAGGCCCGCGCCGAACTCGCCGCCCTCGTCGCCCGCGAACCCAAAAACATCCGCGCCCTCTGGTATCTCGGACGCTCCGAACTCGCCATGCAGCGGCGCGAGGACGCCGCCGCCACCCTCGGCAAAGCCGCCGAGCTCGCCCCCGGGGACCACCGCATCCTCGCCGACTACGGCAGCGCCAGCCTCCTCCGCGCCACCGAGCTCGGCGCCTCCTTCTCCGCCATCGGCCACGCCCGGCGCGGACGCACCGCGCTCGAACAGGCCGTCAAACTTTCCCCCGACACCGTCGCCTACCGCGAGGGTCTCGTCCAATTCTACACCCGCGCCCCCGGTTTCGCCGGCGGCAGTTTCGACAAAGCCTACGCCCACATCGCCGAAATCTCCAAACGCGACCCCGCCCGCGGCACCGTCATCCGCGCCAACACCCTCGCCTCCGAAAAACGCTACGCCGAAGCCCTCGAAGTCTGCGAAAAATTCATCATCGACCATCCCGACAACTACCTCGCCCTCTACACCCTCGGCCGCATCGCCTCCGAAACCGGTCTCCACCTCGCCCGCGGCGAAACCGCACTCCGGCGCTGCCTCCAACTCACCCCGCGCATCGAAGAACCCGATCACGCCGGCGCCCATTATCGCCTGGGCATGATCGCCGAAAAAGCCAGCCGCCCCGCCGACGCCCGCCGCGACTACCAGGCCGCCCTCGCCCTCGAACCCGTCTTCCCCGAGGCCAGCGCCGCCCTCGCCCGCCTAAAGTAGGCCGCGAGCTTGCTCGCGCCCAATCACCTCCCAAGCTCCCCCCGTCTCCCGCGAATGAGCCAACTGCCCGCAACCATCGTCGAGCTCCGCTCCGTCACCAAACGGTTCGGTGACCCTTCCCGCCCGCCCGTCCTCGACAACCTCGCGCTCTCCATCGCCCCCGGCGAATTCGTCAGCCTCATCGGCGCATCCGGCTGCGGCAAATCAACCCTGCTCCGTCTCCTCTCCGGCCTCTCCGAACCCACCTCCGGCCAGGTCCTGATCTCCGCCCACCCCGCGACCACCACGCCCACCGAGCGCGCCTTCATCTTCCAGGACGCCGCCCTCCTCCCTTGGCGCACCGTCCGCCAAAACGCCGCCACGCTCCTCCAACTTCGCCACACGCCCGCCGCCGAACGCGACCGACGCGTGTCCGAACTGCTCTCGCTTGCCCGCATCGCTCCCCTCGCCGACCGCTACCCGCGCCAGCTCTCCGGCGGCGAAAAAATGCGCGTCTCCCTCGCCCGCGCCCTCGCCCTCGAACCGCAACTCCTCCTGCTCGACGAACCTTTCGGTGCCCTCGACGAACTCACCCGCGAACACCTCAACGAAGAACTGCTCGCCCTCCGCGAACGCCAACGCTGGACCGCCGTCTTCGTCACCCACTCCGTCGCCGAAGCCGTCTTCCTTTCGACCCGCATCGTCATCCTCGCCGCCGGCCGCATCGCCCACGACCTCCCCGTCGACCTGCCCTTCCCGCGCACCGCCGAAACCCGCGAATCCCCCGCCTTTCTCCACCGCGTCGCCGAAATCTCCCGCCTCCTCCGCACCGCCGCTCAGTCCGGTAGCAGCCGAGGTAACGAGGCTGTCCGAGCCCAACCCCCCGCATGACCCGCCGCGCACTCCCCTTCCTACTTCCCGTCCTCACCGGCCTCCTCCTGATCGCCGCGTGGTATGTCGTGCGTTTCTGGATACTCCCTGTCGATCACCGTTTCCTCCTGCCCGCGCCCCACGCCGTCCTCAACGCCTTCGCTGAACGCGGCCCGCAACTCTGGGCCGCCACGCTCTCCACCGCCACCGGCGCCTTCCTTGGTTTCTTCGCCGCCACCGTCCTCAGCATCGTCTTCGCGCTCACGCTCTCCCTCTCCCCGCTCGTCCGCGCCGGCCTCTACCCATGGCTCATGGCCCTCCAACTCACGCCCATCATCATCTTCGCCCCCATCCTCATACTCTGGGTCGGCCCCGGACTCAAAAGCGTCATCATCATCACCTTTCTCATCAGCTTTTTCCCGCTCGTCGTAAACACCACCCAGGGCCTCGTCTCCACCGACAGACTCCTCGTCGATCTCTTCCGCATGGGACGCGCCTCACGTTTCCAACAGCTTTTCCTCCTCCGCGTCCCCGCCGCGCTCCCGTATTTTTTCACCGGACTCCGCATCGCCGCCACGCTCGCCCCCATCGGTGCCATCGCCGGCGACGCCTACGCCGGCAACTCCGCCGGCGGACAAGGCGGACTCGGCTTCCTCAGCCTCATCTACAGCGCCCAGTTCCAAATCCCCGCCCTCTTCGCCACCGCCCTCGTCAGCTGCCTCCTCGGCTTCCTCTTCGCCGGCGCCGTCGTCTGGCTCAGTTGGACCGTCCTCCACCGCTGGCACGACTCCTACCAACAAAAAGACTCTTAATCCTATCATCACCTCACGACGCGCCTATAGGCGCACGGGAGAGCCCCATCCGCATACAATCCCCTTGCGCCTTTTTGCGGCCAACCCTCCGAAACTCCGTCTCCTCAGCCCAGCCCCACCCATGCCCGCTCCCCGCGATTTCCACTGCCGCGACCGCCGCCTCGTCCTCGCCGACAACGCCCCGCACCTCGTCGGCATCCTCAACGTCACCGACGACTCCTTCTTCGACGGCGGACACCACAACTCACTCCCCGCCGCCGTCTCCCACGCCCGCCTCCTCGTAGCCCAAGGCGCGACCGTCATCGATGTCGGCGGACAATCCACGCGCCCCGGCTACGTCGAGGTCGGCCCCGACGAAGAAATCCGCCGCGTCGTCCCCGTCATCCGCGAACTCGTCCGCCACACCGCCGCGCCTATCTCGATCGACACCTACCACGCCGCCGTCGCCGACGCCGCCCTCTCCGCCGGCGCCCACATCGTCAACGACGTCCACGGACTCCAACGCGACCCGCTCATGGCCGCCGTCATCGCCAAGCACAACGCCGCCGCGATCCTCATGCACAACGACCCCACCCTCCGCGATTCCCCCGCCGACGTCATCGCCTCCATCAAAACCTTCCTCACCCGCAGCCTGTCCATCGCCACCGCCGCCGGCATCGACCCCACCCGCATCATCCTAGACCCAGGAATCGGCTTCGGCAAAACCCAGCCGCAAAACCTAAACATCCTCGCCCGCCTCTCCGAACTCCACTCGCTCGGCCACCCGCTCCTCCTCGGCGTCTCCCGCAAATCCGTCATCAGCCACGTCCTGGACTTACCGCCCGAAGACCGCCTCGAAGGCACCCTCGCCTTAACCGCCCTCGCCGTCTCCCAAGGCGTGCAATTCCACCGCGTCCACGACGTCGAACCCAACGCCCGCGCCGCCCGCATGTCCGCCGCCGTCCGCTTGCCTTAAAAAATCGTTCTCGTTCTCTTACTCCTACTCGTTCTCCCTCCTCCGAATGACCGGCCGCATCACCCTCTCCAACATGGTATTCTACGGATACCACGGCGACCTCCCCGAAGAGAACACCCTCGGCCAGCGCTGGAACGTGGACCTCATCCTCACGCTGGACATCGCCCAAGCCGCCGCGACCGACCACCTCCGCCACACCGTGGATTACACCCGCGTCTACGGCATCTGCCGCGAAACCGTCGAAAAAGACCGCTTCAAACTGATCGAAGCCCTCGCCGGCCACGTCATCGACCGCATCCTCGACGCCTGCCCCATCGTGGACGCCGTCGCGATCACCATCAAAAAACCCTCCGTCCCCATCGCCGGCATCCTCGATCATGTCGCCGTCGAAACCAGTAAATCGCGTGCAGACCGCCTACCTCGGACTGGGCTCTAACCTCGGCGACCGCCACGCCACGCTCTCGACCGCGCTCGCCCGCCTCGCGTCAGCGCCCGAGGTCCGCATCGCCCGCGTTTCACCGACCTACGAAACCGCCGCGCTCACGCTCCCCGGCCAGTCCCCGCAACCCGATTACCTCAACCTCGTCGTCGAACTCGAAACGACCCTCACTCCCCACGCCCTCCTCGACGTTTGCCTGGGCATCGAGCAATCCCTCGGCCGCGTCCGCCATGAACGCTGGGGCCCGCGCACCCTCGACCTCGACGTCCTCCTCATCCACGACACTCCGCCGCCCTCTCGTAGCAGCCGAGGTAACGAGGCTGTCCCCTCCGCCCCCATCGCCCTCTCCACCTCCCGCCTGACCCTCCCGCATCCCCGCCTCCACGAACGCGCCTTCGTTCTCGCCCCCCTCGCCGACCTTGCCCCCGACCTCCTCCTCTCCGGCCTCCCCATCCGCGCCCACCTCGCGCGCGTCAACACCACCGGCATCAACCTCCGCCCCGACCTCGCGCTCACCCCGCCCGTCCCCCTCGAGCCCGTCACGCTCCCCTGCCCCCCCCACGAACTCTTTACCCGCCTCGCGCATCACGACCACGCCTTCCTCCTCGACAGCGCCCGCTCCACCAACGGCCTCGGCGCCTGGTCCTTCCTCGGCTTCTCTCCCTTCCACGTCCACCGCTCGCTCAACCCAAAGTGTCACCTATTAGGTGACACTTCCCCCCTCGCCGAATTCCAGTCCCTCCTCCGTCGCTACCACCGCGCCAACCCAAAGTGTCACCTAATAGGTGACACTTTCTCCCCCGCTCCCGTGCTCCCCTTCACCGGCGGCGCCGTCGGTTTCTTCAGCTACGAACTCTGCACGCAGCTCGAAAAACTCCCGCGCGCGAAGCCCGACGATCTCCCCGAAATCCCCGCCAGCGAGTTCGCCTTCTACGACGCTTTCATCGCCCACGAACACGCCACCGCCCGCACTTGGCTCGTCGCCAACCCCGTCGCCTCGACCCCCGCCTTCACCCTCCTCGCCCGCCTCCGCGAGTCCCTCACTTCACCTCCCCCCCCGCTCTCAACCCCCAAACCAACTTGTCACTTAATAAGTGACAAACTCCCGCTTCCTACTCCCCATCAACCAACTGCAAACTTCGACTTTACCTCCTACGCCGCCGCCATCGCCCGCATAAAATCCTACATCGCTGCGGGAGACGTCTATCAGGTCAATCTCACCCAGCGCTTCTCCACCCCGCTCCCCTGCGCGCCCTACGATCTCTACCTGCGCCTCCGCCAACGCAGCCCGGCCCCCTTCGCCGCCTACCTCGCCTTCGGCCCCGTCCAACTCATCAGCAGTTCCCCCGAGCGTTTCCTCACTCTCCGCGACCGCCGCGTCGAAACCCGACCGATCAAAGGCACCCGCCCCCGCTCCTCCGACCCCACGACCGACGCCGCCCTCGCCGCCGAACTCCTCTCCTCCGAAAAAGACCGCGCCGAGCTCCTCATGATCGTGGACCTCGAGCGCAACGACCTCGGCCGCGTCTGCGATTACGGCACCGTCCGCGTGGACCGCCTCTGGCAGCTCGAATCCCACCCGACCGTCCACCACCTCGTATCCACGGTTTCAGGACAACTTCGCGCCGGCCTCGACATCATCGACTGCGTCCGCGCCACCTTCCCAGGCGGCTCCATCACCGGCGCCCCCAAAATCCGCTCGATGGAGATCATCGACGAACTCGAACCCCACCGCCGCCACATCTACACCGGCGCCATCGGTTACATCGGCTTCGACGGCAACGCCGACCTCAACATCGCCATCCGCACCATCACCTGCGTGAATCACCACGCCTACTACCACGTCGGCGGCGGCATCGTCTGGGACTCCGACCCCGCCGCCGAATACCAGGAAACCCTCGATAAAGGCCGCGCCATGCACGAGGCTCTCACCAGCAATTCCTGACGCCATGTCCGCCCCCCACGTCCTCCTCAACAACGTCCTCCTCCCCGCCTCCGCCGCGCACATCCCCGCCACGAGCGAAGGTTTCCTCTACGGCCACGGCGTGTTCGAAACCATCAAAGTCACCGCCTCCCGCCCCGCCTTTCTCGCCCAACACCACGCCCGCCTCACCGCCAGCGCCCGCGCCCTCGATCTGCCTTACGCCGTCTCCCTCGACACCCTCCGCGAACGCCTCGCCCGCGTCATCACTGCCAACGCCCTGACCGACGGTTCCGCCCGCATCACCCTGTTCTCCGCCGACCCCGCCACCACTGGCGAACTCATCACCGTCAAAGCCAACGCGTATCCACCCGAAACCTACACGCGCGGTTTCCGCCTCCACACCGTCTTCACCGGCGAACGCACCGGAGCGCTCACCGCCCACAAAACCCTCAACTACCTCGCCAACATCCGCGCCAAACGCGGCTCCCTCGCCGCCGGCTTCGACGAGCCGCTCTTTCTCACCCCCGCCGGCATCGTCATCGAAGGCGCTACCACCAACGTCTTCATTGTTCGCGACGGCATCGTCCACACGCCGTCCCTCGCCGGCGGCCCCCTCCCCGGCATCGCCCGCGCCCAAGTCCTCGCCCTCCTCGGTCCGACCCGCGCCCGCGAATCCCTTCTCACCCACGACGACTTGCGCCACTCCTCCGAGCTCTTCGTCACCAACGCCCTTCTCGGCGTCATGCCCGTCACCCAAATCGACGACCGCACATTGCCCGTCGGCCCCGTCACCCAAGCACTCGCCTCCGACTACCTCGCACTCGAATCCCGTTCCCTGTATCCGCATCTTGAGTAAGGCGCGCCGCTTTTTTCTGCGCGTCCTGCCATCCACGCCCAAGCCCGATTCCTGCGACAAAAATTACGCTCCATGCCGCCTCCCCAGCTCCCCCGACAACACGATCAAAAGTCCGTCGATGCGGGACATCTCGATCTGCTCGCCATCTTTCATTTCGTCCTCGCCGGCTTCTGCCTGCTCGGCCTCGGCTTCATTTTTTTGCACGGCTTCATGATGCACACCGTCATGGGAAACCCCGCCATCTGGGAAAATGTCAAAGCCCCCGTCCCTCCCGGTGAGTTTCTGGCGATATTCCAATGGTTCTACGTCTTCATGGGATTCTCCGCCGTGCTCATGGGCTTCGCCAATCTCACCGCCGGACTCTGCATCAGAAAACGCCGGTGCCGGACCCTGACGCTGGTCGTCGCCGGGTTCGATTGCATGATCGTTCCCTTTGGCACCGTCCTCGGTGTTTTCACGATCATCGTTCTCGCCCGTGATTCCGTCCGGGAAACTTACGACACCGGCTCAGTTCCCCGCCCTGAAGGCGGCACCATCAACACCCCTCGCCCATGACCCTCACCTACGAAGCCAGCCTGACCGATGTCGCCGAGCCGTCCGTCCGTCTTTTTCTGCGCGGCAAAACCTACGCCACCCACCGTTGGCGCGGCGCGCTCCTTTGCGCGGCCATCTTCGCCGCCCTGGCCTTCCTGGGCTTCAACGCCAAGGAAGCCATAAATCTCCCGCTGGTCTGTTTCGCCGCCGCAGCCTGGGGTGCCGGGCTCTTTCTGCTCGTCTATAAAAGCTCGGTCCGCCGCCGCGTCATAAACTACATCACCACCGAACTCAAAGGCCCGTGGCCCCGCCCCACCGTCATCGAAATCAAAGACGGGCGGCTCATTCGCACCACGTCGGGCACACCCGCTTCATTCCCTCTGGCCGATCTCCGCTCCGTCGTCGATGACGGCCACTATCTCGAACTCGTCTTCGGCCCCAAAAGCCTCTGCCTCATCCCTCTGCGCGCCTTCGATTCGACAGATGAAAAGCATGCCTTCCGCGCCCTCCTCGGACATCCTTCCGCATAACCCGATCCACACTCCTCTCCATGACGTCTTCCTCATTCCCCGCCAAACCTCCCGCCCCTCCCGTGCTCGTCTGGTGGGTGCTCTGGTTTGCCATGACCAACGGCCTGATCCTCCTGCGCGTCTTCCTCGCGAATGAACTCGGCGAGGATTTCGGCGCACTCGCTTTCATCGCGGTCGTCCCGCTGGTCCTGAGCGCGCTCATCCGCTTTCTCCTCCTGCCCCGCATGAAAACCAAACTGAAAGCCTTCCCGGTTTTCATCGTGGGACTGGCCACCGCCGAGGCCTGCGGACTGCTCGGCGTGCTGCTCGGCGGCGAGAACCGCGACACGTTGTTCGGCGCCGGCCTCGTCATGCTGCTCCTCTACATCCCGCTTTTCGCCCGCAACTACGACGGCGGCGGCAACTCCAGCCCTTTCCGGCAATCGTGATACGAAGCCATTCCATTCCGCATGAACGACACCCATCCCGAAAACATCTCGCTGGAAATCGACCGTCCGAAACTGCGCCGCTATCTGCGCCTCCATTGGCTGCGCAACTGGTCCTTTGCCCTGGGTGCATTGGGTGCGCTTTTCGGATTCATGCCGGTCGCGCACGCGCTTGATGAGGACCGGCATACCGGCGAAGAAATTCTGTCCATCGCCGTTCGGAACATCGGCATCAGCCTCCTCGCGGGCCTTCTGCTCGCGGCGCTGCTTTACTTGATCTTCAGCCACCGGCAGGCCGCGCGTTATGCCCGCACGCTCGCCATCGACGTCGAGGGACCGTTCCTGCGAATCCGCTACCAGCTGAGCGCCTGCGTTGATCGCAAACTGCATTTCCGAAACATCATGGACTACGCCGTCGTCGAAACCCCGTTCATGCGGAAAATGGGCGTGATGGAACTGCGCATGACCGGCGTCACCATGCCGGGACACCCGCCGATCGTCGGCGTCAAAGACTGCGCTGCCGCGCGCGACCTGCTCGCCGAAATCGACCGTCTCCGGGAAAACGGTTGAATGCCGCCGTGCGCCCGCCGCGCCGCGCCCGCCGTCCGATTTGAGCTTTGCCCCTGAGGCGAAGAGTGCCGATCGTTCTCCGTCATGCCCAATCCCGCCTGCCCCGCCTGCACCCTCGACGACGCCCTCAGCCATTCCGATCACTGGGAATGCTCCACTTGCGGACACGAGTGGCCCAAGGAAGAAGCCCCCGAAGCCGCCCGCGTCGTCAAAGACGCCCATGGCAACGTCCTCGCCGACGGCGACCTCATCACCGTCATCAAGGACCTTAAACTGAACGGCTCCCAGGTCCTCAAAGCCGGCTCCAAATCCAAGGGCATCCGCATCGTCGAAGGCGACCACGAGATCGACTGCAAAATCGACAGCGTCGCCTACATGCTCAAAGCCTGCTTCGTGAAAAAAGCCTGAGCCCTGTTCAGAACAAAAACGGATTATACGTCCGTTCGTTCGCAATCGTCGTCAGCGGTCCATGCCCCGGCGCCACCGCCGTCTCGGGCGGCAACTCCAGCAAACGCTTCACGTGTTTCTTGAGTCGCTCGCTGCAAAAATAAGCCCCGCCGATCGACCCGGCGAACAGGATGTCACCCGACACCAGCAGCGTTCGGCTCGACGGCACGCCCGCCACGCGCACCACATAACAGTTGTGCGACTCCGCGTGTCCCGGCGTGGCCAGTGTCTCGACTTCAAACACCCCGAAGGTCATGCGCGTGCCTTCCTGCAACGCCACCGCGTCCGGGATCGTCGCGCCCACCGGACCAAACACCGGCACCGGACCGAAACGCTTCTGCACATCGGCCAGCCCCGCCAGATGCTCCGTCTCGGGATGTGTTATAAAAATCGCATCCAGTTTCTTGATACCGGCCGGCCACACCCGGCGCAGCGCCTCGGTGTCCGCCCCCGTGTCGAACAGGATCCCGCGTTGCGCGCAGCAATCGGCCACCACATAGGCGTTGGCCACGCCGATGCCGTGCGGCGTGCGCAGCGGATACAGGCAAAACGGCAGTCCGCCGATCACCGGCAACGGATAATGCCCCGTCGCGAGCGCCGACACGCCTGTTTCGTTCAACCCGAGCGCGGTCGCCAGCCGGCGGATTTCTTCCGCGCTAAAATCGTAGCGGTAATCAAACGCATCGCGGATCTTGTCACCCGCCACGCCGGCAAGCACTCCGAGCGCGTCCTCGGTGAGTCCGGCGCAGCGCGCCGCCTTTTCGAGAACATCGCCCAGCTCGTCCTCCAGCGGTGCGTGTTCGATGACCATGCCCGCATCCTATGCCCCCATTCGGCCCTTGCGGCAAAAATGTTTTTGTTTTTTCGCGGCCCGCGCCCACCGTCTTCCCTCAACCTATGGAATCCTCGCAACAGGAAGTGCTCGAAATCTTCAAAAACACGAAGGCCCTCCTCACCGGCCACTTCGTCCTCCGCTCCGGTCTGCATAGCGGACATTATTTCCAATGCGCCCAGGTCTGCCAGCGCATGGACGCCGTCAGCCGGCTCACCGAGCTGATGCTGCCGCAACTCGCGAAACTCGAATTCACGACCGTGCTCGCTCCGGGCATGGGCGGTCTGGTCATCGGCCAGGAAGTCGCCCGCCAGACCAAGTCCCGCTACCTCTTTGCCGAAAAGGAAAACGACCGCCTCGTGCTGCGCCGCGGCTTCAAATTCGCCCCCGGCGAAAAGGTCCTGATCGTCGAGGACGTGGTCACCCGCGGCGGCCGCGTGCTTGAGTGCATCGACATCATCAAAGCCGGCGGCGGCGTGCCCGTGGCCGTCGCCATGCTCGTGGACCGCAGCGCCGGCACGATGCGTTTCGACATCCCCGCGATCTCGCTGCTCGAACTGAGCTTCCCCACTTACCCCGCCGACCAAGTCCCGCCGGATCTCGCCGCGATCCCGGTCGAAAAACCCGGCAGCTAAGGTGGAGCGCGTTGTCCCCAACGCGCTTGCCGGACCGCCTCATGACGACGCGTTGGGG
>CAMBLN010000024.1 GCA_945868215.1 Opitutus sp. GAS368 | reverse complement strand
CACGAGGAGTGGATGGACGGCAGCCGCTACCTGAACATGGAACCGCTTCGCGAATCCCGCAAACCCTCCACAACCCACACCCAAGCCGCTTAAATCCGGGAAGGGGGAGGAGCTTCGCCCCTCCCCCTCACCCCCTCCCATAAATCATTTTATCCACCAAACCCACGAACCACCAATCCACTTTTGCTGAACTTGACGGACACAACTTTTTACCACGGATTACAGGGAGGGGAGTGGATTGGGGAGGTGGGCGGGAGGTGGGCCGCAAAAAGGCGCAGGAGGCGCAAAAACAGAGAGGGCGGAGGGGGGTTACCCCGGAGGCACGGAGACACGGAGGACGGAGGGCGATGAGCCGGAGTTTTTTAACCGCGGATTACACGGATGGGCACGGATGAGGACGGGCGCGGATTTGGGGTCTGGGAGATGTGGGCGAAAAAAGCGGCGGACCGGGGGAGGTCCGCCGCAGGGAGGGCGATGGGGGGCGTAGTGGGATTTTGGTTACGCGACGGTGAGGGTGACGGGGATGTTGCCCTTGGTGGCGTGGGAGTAGGGGCAGACGATGTGGGCCTGGGCGACGAGGGATTCGGCGGTGGCGCGGTCGAGGCCGGGGATGGTGATGGTGAGGGCGGCTTCGATGCCGAAACCGGTGCCGTCGTCGCGGGGGCCGATGCCGATCTTGGCGGAGACGGTGGTGTCGGCGGGGATTTTGACGGAGGCTTTGCCGGCGACGAATTTGAGGGCGCCGAGGAAGCAGGCGGAGTAGCCGGCGGCGAAGAGCTGCTCGGGGTTGGTGCCGGGGGCGCCGTCGCCGCCGAGTTCCTTGGGCGTGGTGAGGGTGACGGCGAGGGCACCGTCGGCGGATTTGGAGGAGCCGGAGCGGCCGCCGGTGGACGTGGCGTGGGTGGTGTAGAGGATTTGCATGGTGGGAAGGGGTGTTAAGGGAATGAGGGAGTAAGGGATTGAGGGGATTATGCGGGGGTGAGCAAGCGGGCGGATTGGTTTTTGAGCCACTCGATTTCGGCGGGGAAGACGGTGTGGGCGGAACCGGGGAAGATGAGCTTGGTGACGTCGGCGTTGAAGGCGGCGAGGGCGGTGGCGGAGTGTTCGACGTGCTCGAGCGGGATGTGGGCGTCGTGATCGGCGCAGCCGAGGAGGACGGGCGTGGCGAGCAGGTCCACGCAATCGCGGGCGGTGTCGGTCGGGCCGATGAGGGCGCCGCTGAGGCCGGCGACGAAGGCGTAGCGGCGCGGGTGGCGGGAGGCGTATTCGAGGGCGAGACAGGCGCCTTGGGAGAAGCCGGCGAGGGCGATGCGTTCGGACGGGATGCCGGCGGCGAGGGCTTCGGCGACGAGGGTGTCGATCACGGCGAGCGCGCTGGAGAGCCACGGTTCGTTGTGCGCGGGCGGGGCGAGGAAGCGCTGCGGATACCAGGAGTTGTGGGAGGCTTCGGGGGCGAGGTAGGCGAGGGTGTCGGGGGCGGCGGAGGAGAGGGCGGGGATGAGGCCGGTGATGTCTTCGGCGGAAGAGCCGCGGCCGTGGAGAAGGATCACGACGCCGCGGGCGGAGGAGAGGGGGAGGCCGAGGCGGAGGGTGCGGGTGGCGTCGTGGAGGTGCATGGGATGGAGAGGTGTAGGAGGATTAAGAGGAGTAAGAGGTGTAAGGAGTGAGAGCTTACTCCTCTTAATCCTCTCATTCTTCTTACGCCGCTTACTTTGCGGCGAGCTTGGCGGCGATTTGGGCGAGGTGTTTGCCTTGGAAGCGGGCGATGGCGAGTTCGTTGGCGGTGGGTTGGCGGCTGCCGTCGGGGCCGGCGATGGTGCCCGCACCGTAGGGGGCGCCGCCGCTGATGGCGTCGAGGTTGGAGAGTTCGGGGGCGGCATAAGGCACGCCGACGACGATCATGCCTTGGTGGAGCAGGAAGGTGTGCATGTTGAGGAGGGTGGACTCTTGTCCGCCGTGCTGGGTGGCGGTGGAGACGAAGACGCCGGCGGGTTTGCCGACGAGGGCGCCTTTTTGCCAGAGTCCGCCGGTGGAATCGAAGAAGGCCTGGAGTTGCGCGGAGGCGCTGCCGAAGCGGGTGCCGGAACCGAAGAGGAGTCCGTCGGCGTCGGTGAGGTCGGCCGGCTTGGCGACGGGGATGTGGGCGAAGGCTTTCTTAGCTTCGACGGCACCCATCTTTTCGAGGACGGAGTCGGGAAGGGTTTCGGCGACCTGGAGGAGTTGGGCCTCGGTGCCGGGGACGGAGCGGGCGCCTTCGGCGAGGGCTTCGGCGAGTTGGTAGGTGTGGCCGTAGAGGCTGTGGAAGATGACTTTGATTTGGGTGCTCATGGGAGTGGGTGAATTAAAATGAAGGGAATTGATAGTAACCTATTGGGTTACTCTTTGCGGGTTGGTTTTAAGAGGAAGAGTAACCCAATAGGTTACTCTTGGTTGGAGGGGTGGAGGGGAGGGAGGAGGCGTTCGATTTGGGAGCGGGCGCGTTCGAATTGTGTCGGGAGTTTGAGGGCGGTTCCGAGGGTGGCGGGACTTTCGTCGATGGCGAAACCGGGGGTGGCGGTGGCGATTTCGAAGAGGATGCCGCCGGGTTCGCGGTAGTAGATTGAATGGAAGTAATTGCGGTCGCGGACTTCGGAGACCGAGTAGCCGGCGACGTGGAGGGCTTTTTGGAGGAGGAGTTGGGTGTCGTCGTCGGGAACACTGAAGGCGATGTGATGAATGGTGCCGGAACCGCCGGCGCCGGGTGCGGCGGAGGCGTCGGCGATGATGTCGATGTAGGATCCGGAGGTTTCGGAATGGGCGGAGGTGAAGCGGGCGCGGGTGCCTTCGCGGCGGACCAGGCGGCAGCCCATCACGGTGGTGAGGAGTTGCTCGGTGCGGGTGGCGGAGCGGACGGTGAGTTCGGCGGTGTGCAGGCCTCGGAGGGCGTGGGCGGCGGGGATGGCGGCGTGGTGTTGCCAGCCGGTGCGGGGGTCACCGGTGACGGCGACGATTTCGACGGGGATTCCATCGGGGTCGGCGAAGGCGAGGACCTCTTCGCCGAAACGGTTGCGGCGGGTGGCGGCGATGGAGAGGGAGGCGAGACGTTGTTGCCAGTAGTCGAGGGACGCGGCGGGGGCGGAGAGGACGATGGCGGTGGTTTGGCCGGGGCCGGTGCGGCCGCGGGCGTCGTGTCCGGGCCAGTAAAAGAACGTGATGATGGAGCCGGGGGAGCCGGTTTCGTCGCCGTAGTAGAGGTGATAGGCGGAGGGGTCGTCGAAGTTGACGGTTTTCTTAATGAGGCGGAGGCCGAGGACGCCCGTGTAGAAATCAACGTTCGTCTGCGGATTGCCGGCGATGGCGGTGAGGTGGTGGAGGCCGGTGGGGGTGGTTGGGTGGATCGGTTGCATGGGACCAGATTAGCAGGCGGGGGGTTATGCGGCTACTGCACGGAACGGCTTGCTGTCATGCGTGGAGCGCATAACGGTGGGCGGTGTGAATTTGGAATTGTTGAGATCGTTTTTTGCGGTGGTTGAGCAGGGGAGCCTGAACAAGGCGGCGGAGCGGTTGCGGGTGTCGCAGTCCACGTTGACGCGGCAGATGCAGTCGCTGGAGCAGGAGGTGGGAGGACCGTTGTTGGAGCGGAGTCCGGGGGGCGTGGCGCTGACGGCGACGGGGCATGCGTTGGCGGAAAAAATGCGGCCGCTGCTGGAGAAATTCGACGTGGCGCTGGCGGATGTGCGGCAGCGGGCGCGGGGGCGGAGCGCGGTGTTGAGGATCGGTTATCTGATGTCGGCGGCGGGGTGTTATCTGAATCCGGCGTTGTCCGCGGTGCGGAAAGCGCATCCGGAGGTGAAGGTGACGATGCGGGATTTGTCGCCGGGGGAGCAGATCGCGGCGTTGCGCGAGGGGACGATCGACGCGGGGTTGATCGGGCAGGCGGGGGCGTTGCTGACGAAGGAATTTTATGTGAAGACGCTGGCGGTGTTGCCGGTGTGGGTGGCGATGTCGGAGGAGAATCCGCTGGCGAAGGCGAAGACGGTGAAGGTGGCGGAGCTGAAAAAGGAAGTGTTCGTGGGCGCGCTGGAGGCGGATGTGCCGGGGCACAACCGGTGGGTGTCGGAGGTGTGCAAGCGGGCGGGGTTTCGCGCGCGGTTCGTGCAGGACGCGGAGAGTCTCACGCACGGGATGTCGCTGGTGGTGACGGAAGGCGCGGTGTCGTTGCTGCCGGATTACGTGAAGCGGCAGGCGGTGCCGGGCGTGGTGTTTCGCGAGTTGAAGGACACGTCGGCGAAGTGGGAGTTGATGGTGGCTTGGCAGCGCGGGAAGGCGTCGGAGGGATTGAAGACGTTGCTGGAGGCGCTGGTGAAGGCGGGGGCGGAGAGATAAAACTTTTTGCTGCGCAGTGTGCGGTGGATGTTTCAAGATGGTGTAATGTCCGCGCCACTACTTTACGAGTCACACTGCCATACGACGCTCTGCAAACATGCGTTTGGGGAGCCCGAGGAGTATGCGGCGATGGCGGAGTTGCGCGGGTTGAAGGGGATCATCTTCACGTGCCATTCGCCGTTGCCGGACCGGTTTGCGCACGAGGTGCGGATGTTGCCGGAGGAGTTTGAGACTTATGTGGCGATGATCGCGCGGGCGCGGGAGGCGTTTGCGGGGCGCGTGGATGTGCGGTTGGGGCTGGAGAGTGATTTTTATCCGGGGGTGGAGCCGTGGTTGGAAAAGCTGCACGCGCGGGTGCCGCTGCACCATGTGCTCGGGTCGGTGCATTACCAGATGCGCGACTATCGGAATTTGTTTTGGAAGGGAGACCTGGCGGCGTATCAGGAAACCTACTACGAGCATCTGGCGTTGTCGGCGGAGAGCGGGTTGTTCGACACGCTGGCGCATCCGGATCTGATCAAGAACGAGGCGCCGGCGCAGTGGAATTTCGGGAAACTGCGTCCGCACGTGGAGCGGGCGCTGGACCGGATCGCGAAGACGGGTGTGGCGATGGAGCTGAACACGAGCGGGATGATGAAGGCGTTGCCGGAGATGAATCCGTCGCCGGGTCAGTTGAGGATGATGAAGGAGCGGGGGATTCCGGTGGTGATCGGCGCGGATGCGCATGTGCCGACACGCGTGGGGGACGGTTACGCGACGGCGCTGCGGACCTTGCAGGCGGCGGGATACACCGAGGTGAGTTATTTTCTGGAACGGAAGCGGCGGACGGTGGCGATCACGGAGGCGCTGGCGTCGTTGCGGTGAGGGGGACGGGCCGGAGGGATTCCCAGGCGCGGATGAGGGCGGCTTGGAGGAGTTCGATGCGGAGGGGTTTGCCGAGGAAGTCGTTCATGCCGGCGCGGAAGGCGTTGAGGCGGTCTTCCTCGAAGGCGCCGGCGGTGAGGGCGATGATCCAAGGGCGGGTTTCGTGTCCGGTGAAGGCGCGGATGCGGCGGGTGGCCTCGAGGCCGTCCATGCCGGGCATCTGGACGTCCATGAGGATGACATCGAAGTTGCGGCGTTGGAGGGCGCCGAGGGCTTCGGCGCCGTCGGAGACGATTTCGATTTCGTAGCCGAGGCGGCGGAGGGTGAGCTGGGCGACGCGCTGGTTGACGTTGTTGTCCTCGGCCATGAGGACGGAGAGCGGCATGGTGGCGGCGATGCGGACGAAGCCGGCGGCGGAGGCGACCGAAGGCGTCGGGGCGGGCGGAGGGACCAGGGAGGCCATCAATTGATGGAGGCGGGGGGCGGTGGTGTCGGAAAGGGTGCCGACGCGGTTGAGCGTGAGGAGGGGCGGGATGCGGAGGCCGCGGGCCTGGAGCCGGCGGGCAAACGCAAGGCCGTCCATATCGGGTAGTTGATTATCGGATACGATGAGGTCGCAGGGGGCGCCGGCGGCGAGGTGGTTGACGGCGCTTTCTGCGTCGGGAAAAGCGGTGACAACCAGGCTGGGGGGCTGCGCGTAGTGCACGACCTGGCGGGCGGTTTCGGGGGGCGCGACGACGAGGGCGTGGCGGCGGGCGAGGCGCTGGAGGCAGGCCGGGTGGTGGCAGAGGGCGTCTTCCATGACGACGGGCACGCGGATGCCGACGAAAAAGGTGGAGCCGACGCCCGGTTCGCTTTCGACCCAGATGGAGCCGCCCATGAGGGCGGCGAGGCGGCGGCTGATGGCGAGGCCGAGGCCTGTGCCTCCGTGGGTGCGGGTGATGGAGGCGTAGACCTGGAAGAAGTGCTCGAAGAGGCGCGGTTGTTTGTCGGCGGCGATGCCGATGCCGGTGTCGGTGACGCTGAAGGTGAGCGAGACCTCGTCGGCCGAGGCGGAGTCCACGCGGACATCGAGGCGGATGCCGCCGCGGTCGGTGAATTTGACGGCGTTGCCGAGGAGGTTGACGAGGATCTGGCGGAGGCGGGAGGCGTCGCCCTCGATGGTGCGGGGAACGTCGGCGGCGAAGAGGTGGGTGAGCGCGAGGTTTTTCTGGCGGGAGTGGGGTTCGATGAGATCGAGGGCTTCGCGCACGCAGGAGACGAGGTCGAAGGGCTGGCGTTCCAGTTCGACGCGGCCGGCCTCGATTTTGGAGTAGTCGAGCGTGTCGTTGATGAGGGTGAGAAGGGATTCGCCGGAGAGCTTGATGGTCTGGGGGTAGTCGCGCTGCTCGGCATTGAGGGGAGTGTCGGCGAGGATGTTGGTCATGCCGATGACGCCGTTGAGGGGGGTGCGGATCTCGTGGCTGATGGTGGCGAGGAAGGAGCTCTTGGCCTGGTTTGCATCCTCGGCGGCGCGGGCGAGGCGTTGGGTTTCCTCGATGGTGGCCTGGAGGGAGGCGTTGGCGGCGCGGAGGCTCTCGTCGGATTCGAGAAGGGCGATCATGTTTACGCGCTCGCGGGTGATGTCGTAGTTGACGCCGTAGGAGCGGAGGATGCGGCCGGAGGCGTCGCGGACGATGCGGCCGCAGTTGCGGATGTAGCGGATTTCGTCGGAAGGGGTGAGGATCCGATATTCGACGTCGAAGTCGGCGCGGCCGTCGGCGAAGGCGAGGCGCATGTTTTCTTCCGCCGCGCGATCCGCGGGAAGCATGACGAGGCTCCAGATGGAAAAATCGCAGGGGAAGGCGTCGCGGTGAAGGCCGTGAAGGGCGAGCATGGCGTCGTCCCAGATGAGTTCGCCGGTGTCGTGGTTGTATTCCCAGATCCCGATGCCGGCGAATTTGGCGGCGAGGGTCATGCGTTCGGCGAGACGGGCGACTTCGAGTTCGGAGTGTTTGCGATCATCGATGTCCTGGATGGTGCCGGCGACGCGCACGACGCGGTGGTCGCGGGTGTAGGCGCGGCCGATGCAGCGCACCCAGCGGGTGCCGCCGGTGCGGGGGCGCAGCTGGAGCTCGATGTCATAGGGCACGCCCATGAGGCAGCACTGGTTGAAGGCGGCCTCGATGAGCGGCTGGTGTTCCTCGACAAAGACGGAGATGCCGGTCTCGGGCGGCGGGGCGTCGCCCGGAGGGAGGCCGTGGATGAGGAAGGTTTTCCGCGCTCCATTGCTGGGTGCGGGTGAGCATATCGTAGTCCCAGCTGCCGATGCGGGCGATGCGCTGGGCTTCGTTGAAGAGCGTCTCCTGGCGGGTGAGGGCGGCTTCACGTTCGACCTGGGCGGTGACATCGGTGCCGGTGGTGAGAAAGGCGACGAGTTGACCGTCGCCGTCGTGAAGGGGACGGCCTTCGAGTTTCATCCAGAAGCCGGAACCGTCGCGGCGGCGGTTGCGCAAGGTGCCTTGAAAAGGGCGGACATGGGCGATGGCGTCCTTGATTTCGGCGGCCAGAACGGGATCGCTTTCGGGGGAGCGGAGGAAATCCGCGGGGCTGCGTCCGCGAGCCTCGTCGAGGGTGTGGCCGGTGATGCGGGCGAAGGCGGCGTTGCCCCAGAGAATCCGGTCCTGCGGATCGGTGACGATGGCGGCGTTGGGGGCGTGCTCCGCCACCAAGGCAAACATGTCACCGGCGGGGATGGGGAGATCGGCCGGCCACTGCGGAGTCTGATCGGCGGAAGTCATTGACGAAGGAGTCTTGCGCCGCGGCACGGCTTAAAATGTCTCCAAAAAAGCATGACGGGCAACCCTCATCTCCTAGGGGGTTTGCCCGAGGTGCGATAAGCCTGTTCTTTCGCGGGAGATTGCCTATGTCGGGCGCATGGCTTCTTCACTCATTGATCTTTACGGGCTCACGCGCGCCGAGCTGGCGGCGCTGGTGACCGGTTGGGACGTGAGTGCGGTGCATGCGGCGCGGTTGTGGAAGTATTTGTATCTGGACGGGGCGGAGTCGGTGGCGGCGATGGGGGAATTGCCGGCGCGGTTGCGGGCGCGGCTGGAGGCGGAGACGATGTTCGGGCGGCTGGGAATCGGGAAAGAGACGCATTCGGGCGACGGGTTTACGCGGAAGTATTTGTTGGCGTTGGAGGACGCGCACCGGATCGAGACGGTCTTGATGCGTTACAAGGGGCGAACGACGGCGTGCATCAGTTCGCAGGTCGGGTGCGCGATGGGCTGTGTGTTTTGCGCGACGGGACAGATGGGTTACACTCGGCATCTTACGGCGGGGGAAATCGTGGCGCAGGCGGTGCATGTGGACCGGGTGTTGCGGCACACGGTCGAGGAAAATCCGGCGCTGGCGGAGGCGGGGCATGAGTCGCCGCACCACCGGCACGAACGGTTGCGCAACATCGTGCTGATGGGGATGGGCGAGCCGTTGCACAACTACGACGCGGTGCTGAAGGCGGTGGATATTTTGTGCGACGGCGCGGGCATGGGATTGGGCGCGAAGAAAATCACGTTGTCCACGGTGGGCGTGGTGCCGGGGATCGTGAGGTTGGCGGATGAGAACCGGCAGGTGTGTCTGGCGGTGTCGTTGCACGGGGCGACGCAGGCGGAGCGCGCGGCGCTGGTGCCGGCGGCGCGCAAGTGGACGCTCGATGCGCTGATGGACGCGTGCCGTTACTACACCACGAAGATGGACCGGCGGATCTTTTTTGAGTGGACGCTGATCGACGGGAAAAACGACGGCCCCGAGCAGGCGCATGCGGTGGGGGCGCTCTTGAAGGGCATGCCGGCGCAGGTGAACCTGATTCCGTTGAATCCAACTTCCGGATACGCGGGGGCGCCGAGTCACAACGCGAAGAAGTTTCAGGACGTGCTGGCGGAGTATGATCTGCCGAGCACGGTGCGGCAGCGGCGCGGCATCGATATCGGCGCGGGGTGCGGGCAGCTGGCGGTGGCGGAGTGAAGGGAAAGAGTAACCTATTGGGTTACTCTTTCCGTGGAGTTTTCAGGCGTAGAGTAACCCAATAGGTTACTTTGCCTTGGGGGCCGGGAGGGACGCGGGGTCGAGGCCTTCGCGGACGGCGAGGGTGGCGAGGACTTTGGGGACGTAGAGGCGGGTTTCGACGGGGAGGGCGTCGGCGATTTGTGCGAAGGTCTGGGCGTTTTGCGCCTTGAGCGTGCGGCGGACGCGGCCTTCGCCGCCGTTGTAAGCGGCGAGCGCGAGCGGCCAGGAACCGAACATGCCGTGCAGGCGGCGGAGCAACGTGGCGGCGGCGAGGGCGCTTTTCTCGGGGTGCGTGCGTTCGTCGAAGGGGAACAGGCTCAGGCCCTGGGCCTTGGCGGTGACGGGCATGAATTGAAAGAGTCCGCGGGCCCCGGCGGGGCTCTTGGCCTGCGGGTTGAACATGGATTCGGTTTCGACGAGCCAGACGAGGCCGGGAGGCAGGCCTTCGGCGGTGAAGATTTTTTTGAGGTCGGGCAGGAATTCGTCAGCGCGGACGGGGCGGGGGCGTTCGCGGGTGCGGGTTATCCAGAGGTCGTAAAGGGGGATGTCGGTGTTGAGCGACTTGGGTGGCGGCGGGGGCGCGGGCTGGTCGGCGGGGGGCGGCGTGACGGGCTGGGTGGCTTCTTTGGCGACGACGATTTCGTTGATGCGGGCTTCGAGCCAGTCGGCGTAGTCCGCGTAATCCGGGAGGGCGCGCAGGGCGAGGAGGGCGGTGCGGGCTTCGGTCTCGTAGGCGGCGAGTTCGGCGAGGGTGCCGGTTTCGCGGGTCTTTTCGAGGCGGGCGGCGAAGGCGTCCCATTGTTCGCGGGAGGGGAAGGCGAAGTCTTTTTTGATCTCGGGCGGGGCGTAGGCTTCGAAGAGGGCCTGGCCGACGGAGAAGAGATCGTCTTCTTGCGGGGCGGGGGTTTGCGCAAGCAACAGGGGTGTGGCGAGCAGGGGGAGAAGGGGACGCAGGCGGCGCATGATGGGTTGGACCCGCGAACCATGAACCGGTTGCGCCGGTGAGGCGAGGGCGGGGCGCTTTACCGTTTGACCCTCGGGCGGGGGCGTTTAGCTACAACCTTCCTCCGGATGAACAGGGTCCACATCAAAACCTATGGGTGCCAGATGAACGAGCGCGACAGCGAGGCGGTCGCGGCGATGTTGCGCGCCCGGGGATATCGGATCGTGGGGTCCGAGGACGAGTGCGACGTGATGCTCTTGAATACGTGTTCGGTGCGCGACGCGGCCGAGCAGAAGGCCATCGGCAAGGCCGGATATGTTTCGCATAAAAAACGGAAGAATCCGGATTTCGTTTTGGGTATTCTGGGCTGCATGGCGCAGAACCGCGGTGCGGCGTTGCTGGACCAGTTGCCTGATGTGGACCTGATCGTGGGCACGCAGAAATTTCACCAGGTGCCGGACTATTTGGACAACCTGCGCGCGGCGCGCGAGGCGGGCGTGCCGATCGGCGAGACAATCGTGGATATCGCGGAGGAGGCGGGTTCGCAGAATACAATTAAAGATCACTTGGTGGCGGAAGGCGCGGATCTCGTGCCGCAGGTCAACGCGTTCGTTTCGATTCAGCAGGGGTGCAATATGGATTGTGCGTTCTGCATCGTGCCGAAGACGCGGGGTGACGAGCGGTCGCGTCCGATGGATGACATCGTGGCGGAGTGCCGGAGTCTGGCGGCGCGCGGGGTGAAGGAAATCACGCTCCTCGGGCAGATCGTGACGAGTTATGGGCGCCGCGATTATGCGCATACGGACGGGATTTCGCCCTTTGTGCAGTTGTTGGAAAAAGTTCACGCGGTTGAAGGCATCGAGCGCATTCGCTTCACGTCGCCGCATCCGCGCGGGTTTAAGGACGATCTGGCGCAAGCCTACGGACGCCTCTCGAAACTCTGCGAATACGTGCACCTGCCGATGCAGAGCGGGAGCAACCGCATCCTGAAGGCGATGAACCGTCCGTATTCACGCGAACGCTACAAGGAGATCGTCGATTCGCTGCGCGCGGTGCGCCCCGACATGTATTTTTCGACGGACATCATCGTGGGTTTTCCCGGTGAGACGGACGAAGAGTTTGAGCAGACGCGCGAGCTGTTCGAGGCGTGCAACTACGACATGGCGTATATCTTCAAGTATTCGATCCGCAGCGGCACGCCGGCGGCGGACATGGGCGACCAGATTCCCGACGAGGTGAAGGAGCACCGCAATGCCGTGTTGCTGGACATCCTGCGGAAGAACTCGGAGCGCCGGAATGCGGCGTTGCTCGGCACGGTGGAGGAAGTGCTGGTCGAAGGGCCGGACAAGACGGGAGAGCGCTTTACCGGTCGCACGCGCGGCAACCGCGTGTGTATCTTTGATGCGAATCCACGGCTCATCGGCCAGCTTGTTCCGCTCAAGATTGAGCGCGCCAGCGTGAGCACGCTTTACGGCGAGCTGCAGCTCGCGGGTGTTTAATTTTTCACAATCCCTCCATGACTCTTTTCTTCGCCACGCTCATCACCGCCGGGATTCTGCTCGTGCTGGGGACGCTGTTTCTCGTGAGCAACTCGGCCATCAAGTCGATGTTCAAGGCATTCCCGCGCTCGCAGGCGGCGTCGGTGATTTTCTTCGGCGGCGGGGCGGCGTGGTTCCTCTACAATGTGGCCAACATGTCCACGGCCGATGTGATCGGTTTTTCCACGCCGACTCCGTTTGTCTATATTTTCGGGGTGCTGGCGGTGGCGGCGTTTTTTTATCTGCCGGAGTTTTTGGCGGTGCGCGGGTTGAGCGTGCTGATCCTGGTCGGCTCGTGGCCGCTGCTGATGTCGGCTTACCAGCTCTATGAATTGCCCCAGCGGTTGTTCATGGTGTCGGCGATCTACGTCGCGATCTCGGCGGCGCTTTATCTCGCGGTTTCGCCGTTCCGGCTGCGCGATTTTTTTGAGTGGATCTACCGCACGCCGGGCCGCGCGCGTGCGTTGGGCGGTGCGTTGGCGGTGTATGGATTGGTGCTGGCGGGCGTGGCGTTCACCTATTGATTCTTCGAATTTAAACCATGGCTCCTGTTCTTCTTGTTCTCGCGGGTCCGGCCGGCTCTGGAAAAACCACGTTATGCGAGCGCATGGTCGCGGAAGTGCCGGGCTTTGAACGTATCGTGACGACGACGACGCGTGCGCCGCGTCCGGGTGAAGTGAACGGGGTGCACTATCATTTTTTCACGCCGGAGCAGTTCGACGCGAAGGTGGCGGCGGGCGAGTTCCTGGAGTGGGCGTGGGTGCACAAGACGGGCAACCGTTACGGCACGCTGGCGTCGTCGGTGCTCGATCCGCTGGCGGCGGGGCGCAGCCTGATCATCAACGTGGACGTGCAGGGTGTGGAGAGTTTCCGCAAGGCGGCGCTGGCGAATCCGCTGCTGGCGAAACGCATGGGCACGGTGTTCATCAATGTGCCGATTCCGGAGCTGCGCGTGCGGTTGACCGGACGCGGGGAAAGCGAGGCGGAGATCGCGCATCGTATGGAGACGGCCGAGCGCGAGTTGTTGGAGATCGGGAAGTTCGATTTTGTGGTGGATAGCAGCCACCGGGAGGACGATTTCGAAGAGTTGATTGCGATCTGGCGGAAGGTGCAGGCGCGGGCGGAGGGGTGAGCCGGTAGTTCCGTTTGACAGAAGGAGTCTATAGGTTTCTATAGATTTATGGCCACGCTCTCGTTTCACGCCCCCGTTTCGACTGACCGTAAGATTCGCGCCGCCGCGAAAAAACAGGGAGTCAAAGTTTCGCGCTATCTGCTCAACGTGGCGGAACAGGCGGCTGACGGCGGACCGGTGACGGGTTTAGGCCGTGAGTTGGAAAAACTCGCCATCGACGGAATGGCACTCGCCGCTCTGGGCCGTATCCGCGCCCGTGCCGCCGCGACCGGGGCCGACCAGCTTACGCCTGCTCAAATCAAGGCCTCGATCAAAGCCGCCCGCCGCGCTCGCGCATGAGCACGGTCGTGCTCGATACGAGCGTGCTCATCTCCGGATTGCTTTCACCTCGCGGGGCATCGGCGGCTTGGGTGGAGGCCTTTTTTGCAGATCGGATCAAACTGGCCTACACGCCGGCGATTTTCTCGGAATACGCCGAGGTCATGGAGCGGCCGGAGTTTGCCGGTGCGATCACGCCCGCAGATCGCATGGGCGTCATTCTCAAGGTCCGGCATTGCGGCGTGGCAGTAAAGCCCGCGCAGGTGCCTGACGATGACTGGCCTGATGCGGATGATCTTCCTTTTGTGGCCGCGGCCCTTGCGACCGAGGCGCGAGTGATCATCACGCTCAACCCCGAAGATTTCGCGCCGGCTACCCGCCACGGGTTGCGCATTCTTTCGCCTTCGGTGGCGAAGCGGGAGTTTCTTTAAGGCGCATGCAGATTGGCGAACCGTTGGGCGCGAAACGGGTCCGTGGAGTGAATGGCTGAATCTTTTCTCCGGCGGGTAACTCCCAAGCAATGGATCATGGCGGGGCTGGCTGTGGCCGGCATCGTCGGACTCGTGCTGCTTTATCGTATGATCGATGTGCAGGCGATCCATGACCAGGCGAAGCGGATGAACGGGTTCGCGGTGTTTGTCGTGATGACTCTGCTGCCGATGGTCGGGTTTCCGGTGAGCGTGCTGCACGTCGCGGCGGGCGTGCGGTTCGGCACGGGGCTGGGGCTGGCACTGACGACGGTTTCAATTTTGATCCAGTTGCTCGCGAGTTATGCGCTCGTGAAGGCGGCGCCGGGGTTTTTCGAACGCAAGATGGCCCCGTGGCGCAAGAAATTGCCCGAGGCCGCGCACACGCCGCTCACGCAGTTCACGATGTTGCTGCCGGGGGCGCCGTATTTTGTGCAGAACTACATTCTGCCGCTGGTGGGTGTGCCGCTCGGCACTTACCTGCTGCGGGGATTTCCGCTGCACGCGGTGCGCTCGGTGGTGGGTGTCATTTTCGGACACGAAAGCGCGGATCTCACGCCGGCGAAGATGGCGTGGTTCGGCGTTTACTCGGTCGCGATCGGACTCACGTGCGCGTGGTCGTTCCGGCGTCTGCGGAAGAAAATGAAAGATCAGCCAGCAGCGGAAGGTGATCCGAAGCCAGCCGCGTGAGATCGTTGCGCGGGACGAAGGCGCGGTGGGTGTCGAAGTGCGCGGACACAAAAATGTGGTCGAGCTGGAGCAGCGGGCGCGCGGAGGTGAAGGTGGCGAGCGGGCGATGACCGATGCGGCCGGCTTGCACGTCGCGGAGTTTTTTCATGGCGAGGCGGTAGGCCGGGCTGCCGGGCGAGAGGTTGAAATCGCCGCAGAGGATCACGGGTTCGCTCGTGATGACGGGACCGAGCCAGTCGGGGCCGAGGAGCGCTTCCATTTGGATGACGCGCTCGCGCGGGCTGAGGCCGAGGTGGGTGGTGACAATGTTGACGGGAGTGCCGTCGATCTCGACGCGGGCCCACAAGGCGCCGCGCGCTTCGGGCCACCACGAGCCGACTGCTTGCGGCAGCGGGGCGACCTTGACGATCTCGATGGGCTGGCGGCTAAGGAGGGCGTGGCCGTAGTGCTCTTTGTCGCCGTGGGAGACGGTGCGGCAGAAGACGACGTGGTAGCCAAGCTCCTTGGCGATGAGCGTGGCCTGGTCTTCGCCGCGGGAACGGGAACGGCCGTGGTCGATTTCCTGCAGGGCGATGAGGTCGGGTGATTGCTGGCGGATGACGCGGGCGATGCGACGGGGCGAGACACGTCCGTCCATGCCGCCGCACGAGTGCGTGTTGTAGGTCATCACGCGCAAGTGTGTCTCGGTGCGCGCGCCGGAGTGGCGGCCGGCGGCGAGCGGTTCGCGTCCGAGAAGCGCGAGACCGGCGGCGCGCAGGCCGGACGGGCGGATGAAGTCGGTGCTGTCGGCGGGCAGGTGGGTGCCGGCGGGGACGAAGAGGAACCCCTGGGTTTCATCGGTGCCGGGGCCGGCGTGGGCGCCGCGTTCGGGGGCGAACGTCCAGGCGCCGGCGGCGCCCCAGCCCATGAGGATCAGGTCGCCGGAGTTGGGATTTTCGCAGAACGTGACGAGGTCCTTGGCGATCTCGGCGCGGAGCGGTTCGGGATGTGTGGAGAGGAGCGCGGGAATTTCGCCGGGCACGATGGCTTCGCCATCGGCGTGGAGCCACGTGATGCGGCCGGAACGCGTGCGTAACAGGACGCCGGGGACCTTGCCGTGATCGACGAGGCGGCGGGCGAGCGTGTGGCGCTGCGGGTCGGTGAGCGGGTTGGTGAAATACGCGTGGCCGACGGGACCGAGCGCGGCGACGGTGAACGGCGTGTCGAAGCCCTCGGCGGTAAGCGCGTCGGTAATTACTTTTTGAATACCGCCGGGGAAATCGGTGGCGAAGGAGCGGGTGCGCTCCTGGCCGTGGTCGGAGAAGATCCAGACATGGTAGTCGCGGCGGGGCGAGCGAAGGGCGGCGCGGTAAAGGCCCTTGATGGATCGGTCGATGCCTTTGAGCGACCAGTGGGCGAAGCGGGAGCCGGGGCCGCGGCGGTGGGCGAGCTCGTCGTAGCCGAGGAAGTTGACGTGAACGACGGGCAGGCCGCGCGTGACGTCGATCTTGCCGCCGATGGAGATGAGTTCGCGCAGGCCGATGCCGATGAACGTGCGCGAGATGACCATGCCGAATTCCTGTGAAGGCCATTGTCCGCGCAGGATGCCGCGCACGGCCTGCGGGACGGAGATGGCGAGCTCGAGGAGGAGCAGGCCGGCGATCTTCACGGCGGAGACGCAGTGGAGAATGAGGAAGACGAAGATGTTTCGGATTTTCCCGGTCTTCCACATGTCGGCGAAACCGATGCTGGCTCCGCAGAAGTGGGTTTCCTCGGGCCCGGCGCCGCCGGAGTAGATGTTGGACCAGGAGCTGCCGTCTTTGAGGAGACCTTCGTGGTCGGCCTGAAAGCGTGCTTCGAATTTTTTGGCCCACTCGGGTTGGAACATCATGCTGGTCGCGCCGGTTTCGCGGTCGAGGAACGAGAAGGCGGGGACGCCGGCGCGCACGCCGTAGTAGAGCTCGGCTTGGACGGCGGGGGTGGTCGTGGGGATGCCGGGATAAAACGTATGGAGCGCGTAGTGTCCGCGGTCGCGCAGTTTTTTGAGGAACGGCATGCGGCCCTTCGCGATGGCGTCTTCCAGTTGGCGGCGGGCGAGTCCGTCGATCTGGATGAGCAGAAGGCCGGGCTCCTCGCTTTTGCCCTCGATGGGAGTGAGGCCGAGATGGCGGATGGCCCATTCGCTGCGGCTGAAGCGGCGCCGCCAGCGGTGGAATTTGGCTTCGAAGTGGGCGAGCATGGATCAGGCGACCATTGCGTGAGCGACGACTGAGACTTTTTTGGCGATGAGATTCCACTCGACGCCCAGGCGGTCGAGGAAGGCGCCCAAGGGGTTTTGCTGCGTGATCAGGCGCTCGCGGCGGGTGGCTTTGCGGATGTCCTCGTAGAAGGCGAGGGCGAGTTGCGCGCAGTGTTCACGGGAGAAATTTTCCGCGGTGCGGCGGGCTTCCTGTGAAAACGCGCGGCGGAGTTTCGGCTCGGCGTGCAGACGTGCGAGGTGGGCGGCGAAGGTTTTAATCGTGGCGCGCGCACGCAGCATGAAGCCGTTTTTATTGTGGCGCATGACCTCGCGGACGCCGGAGGCGTTGAGGGCGACGACGGGGCGGCCGGCGGCCATGGCTTCGGCGAGGACCATGCCCTGTGTCTCGCTGAACGAGGCGAAGGCGAAGACATCCATGGCGTTGTAGGCGTCGTTGAGGGCGCGGCCGGTGTGTTTGCCGGCGAGTATCAGCCGTTCGGATACGCCGAGCTTGGCGAAGGCGGCTTTGATGGCGTCTTCGGACGGGCCGCCGCCGATGACGAGGAAACGGGCGGAGGGGGTTTGTTTGACGAAGATCGCGGCGGCGCGGGCGAGGTAGCCGAGGTTTTTCTCGGGTGCGAGGCGGCCGACGTGGCCGACGACAAACGCCTTGGCGGGAATTTTGAATTTTTTGCGGAAACACGCGCCGTCGCCGGCGGCGAAGGCTTTGACATCGATGCCGGTGGGAACGACGCGGATGGGGGAGGTGACGCCGCGTTTTTTGATGAGAGCGGCGATGCTCTCGCTCGGGGCGATCACGCCGTCGCAGAGGTTGGCGAACTCGGTGGAGAGGTTGATGGCGACCTCTTTGAGGGCCGGGGAGTCGAACGGGACGTAGTGCGTGTAATCCTCGTAGCGCGTGTGGTGCGTGAAGATGATGGGCACGTTTTTGGTGGCGGCTACGCGGAGAGCGGTGTCGCCGAGTAGGAACGGATGGTGCGCGTGAAGGATGTCGGCCTGGAAGTTGTCGATGCGCTCGGAAAGCGTGGCGGCGAGCGGGAGGCGCACGGAGAAATCGCTGCCGTTGAAATTCTGGATGGCGGCGACGCGCTCGACGATGGAGGCGGCGCGTTTGGTGAGGGGCTTGCCCTCGAATTCGGGGGCGACGACGAGGACTTTGTGCCGCTGCTTGAGATATTCGTCGGCGAAGGTGCTGACGGAGCGGGCTACGCCGCCGACGTGCGGCAGGTAGGTGTTGGTCATCATGCAGATTTTCATGGGAGTTTGCGAAAGGTGAAGCGGTGGATGTGGTCGGGATGCTCGATGAAGACGGGTGAGCAGCCGGGGATGCGGAAATCGCGGGACGGAGGATCGGTGCGCCAGCGTCCGTCGATAGTGACGGCGGCGTCGCCGTTGGCGGCGGGCTCGATGGTGATCGAGACGGGACCCCACGGCGTGAGTGTCGGCCCGAAGGTGGCGCGGCCGGCGGACCACCAGGACGGTTTCACGCCGGAGCCGATGACGAGGGAGGCGGTTTCTTCGCGCACGAAGCAGTTGCGGATCATCATGAGCCATTCCGCGGCGGCCCAGATGTGTTGTCCGTCGCCCATGCAGCTGCCGCCGGTGCGCGGGTGGATGGCTTCGGGCCACTGGCCGGTGGGCGAGGCGAGGTTGGCGACGGCGTCCATCAAAGACCACGCGCCCTCGGGATCGCCGGCGCGGAGACGGACCTGCGCGAGGTGGATGGTGAGGTAGGCGTTGATCCCGGAGTGGATCATGTTCTGGAAAAAGCCGCCGCCGAACATGCTGTGGTCGGCGAGATAGCCGGCGGTCTTCATGATGCGCTCGTCGCCGGGGGCGAAGAGTTGCAGCGGGTAATCGGCGACAAGCGAACCGACGGCGCCGGAGTCCATGCGGCGTTTGGGCGAGGCGGGAATGGCGCCGGGGAAGCGGCGTTGCGGGCCGGACGGAAAGGATTTTTCGATGGTCTTGAGAAATTCGTCGGCCTCGCGCGAGCAGGCGGCGGCGAGCTCGTTGTCGTGGTTGCGGAGGAGCGTCGCGGCGCAGCGCAGACCGGAGACGGCCCAGAAGTCGTCCCAGTAGTAGAAGTCGTTTGGACCGAGATGCTCGGCGCTGAAACCGGCGGGGAGTAGGCCGGCCTCGGGTTTGCCGGAGTCGCGGGGGAGACGTTTTCGGGTGATCCACTTGGCTCCCTTGGCGACGGCGTCACGCCACGTGTCGGGGAGTTGTTCGCCGGTGAGCGCGCCGAAACGGTGGTAGATCCAGATGGCTTCGCCGTTGGAATCCCATTCGCCCTCCTAGGAAAGGAAGTAGCCGTCGCGGCGCTGGCGTCCGGCGAACTCCTCCAAGGCGCGGCGGGTGCGCTCGACGCCGCCGAGGGTGAGCAGGGCGTTGAGCATGAACGCGGCGTCGCGGAACCAGAAACGCTTGTAGGTGTAGGGGCCGGGGTAGGCGTCGCGCGGCGTGTGGAGGACGAGGTTGGTCGCGGCGAGGTCGTAGAGAGACTGTAGTTGAGTGTCGGATACGGAGAGGCGGGCGAGCGGGGCGAGGGATTCGCTCCAGGACGGCGTGGGGACGAAGGTCGGGCGCTTCTTGGGGTCGAGCTCGTTGTAGATGGGGGCGCGGATGCCGAGGGGCTGGCCCTTCAGGCTGGCGACAGGGAAGAGCGCGACGGCGGTGCACATGCTGACGTCGCAGGCGACCTCGGTCGGACCGGAGATTTCGGCAAGGCGGTGGGAGACGTCGCCGTCTTTGTAGATGGAGAGGAGTTGCGAGGAAGGTTTGTGGTCAAAAACGACGGGGTTGCGACCGTTGACGAGCCAGCCGTTGCGGTCGGTGAGGAGGGAGACCTTGTCGATGAAGCTGATGCCCTCGGGATTGTAGGGGCGGAGGGAGACGGCGAGAAAACCGTCGGCGGGGACGGCGCCCTCGAGGCGGACGCTGATGCAGCAGTGCGGTTCGTGCTGTTCGAGACAGAGGGTGACTTCGCTGGAAAGCGTGAGGTTGTTGCGCGTGGCGGAGGAGAGGACGCGGAGGTTGGAGTCGAGACGGAGGGTTTGTTTGAAATCGGCGTCGTCGAGACGCGAAGGGAAGAGCGGTTCGCCTTTCGGGTCGGCGGGGATGAACCAGAAATCGAGGGACCAGCCGTCGTAGATCGGAGTGACGAGGCCGCGCGGATCGACGATGGGGTAATAATCGACGTCGGGCTGGCCGACGGCGGTCCAGTTGCGATGCGTGAGATTGATGTGACTGAACGAAAACGCGCGGGGGATGAACGATTCGTCGGCGGGGTTGAACTGGCGTTCGACCCAGTAGGGCCAGACCCAGTCGAGGTTGTTTTGGATGGCCTTGGTGTTCACGAGCCCGCGGGCGTGAAACAACATGCCGGCTCGGAGCAGCTCGATGGGCTCGGCGACCTCGGAGGGTTGGGCGAAGCCGCGCATCTTCGCGAGCAGTCCGATGGGATCGAGAAACCCATAGGAGCGCGCGGCGCGGGTGATGAGGGAACGGACGGGCCAGGAATTGAGTAACATGCGGGGAATGAACCTTTCCCCGCGATAGTGCGCAGTGAGCCGTTAAAGTGCCTTGATGGGCGGAAGTTTTATTGGGGAATCGCGCGAAGGGATGACTGAGCGCGAGCGAGCTCTCGGCCTACGCAAGGCATCGCGAGCAAGCTCGCTCCCACATGGGTGATGAAACGAGAGTGCCTTAAGGCGTTTGCATCACGTGCTCGTGGGAGCCGGTGATTTTGTTGCCGGGGCCGAGGAGGACGACGCGGGGCTTGTGGCCGGCGACTTCTTCTTCGGGGAGGCGGCAGTAGGCGATGATGATCGCGAGATCGCCGGGTGTAACGAGACGCGCGGCGGCGCCGTTGACCTGAACCTCGCCGGGGCCGCCGTAGATCACGTAGGTGGTGAAGCGGGCGCCGTTGTTGATGTCGAGGACATCGACCTGCTCGAATTCGCGAAGGCCGGCGGCTTTGCAGAGTTCGCGGTCCACCGTGACGGAGCCCTCGTATTCGGGGTCGGCGGCGGTGATGGTGACGCGGTGAAGCTTGGTCTTGAGGAAGGTGCTATACACGGGCGGGAGGAAAAACGTATGCGCAAACCGGTCGTTTCGGCAAGTGCGGGATAAAATGATGAACAGTTGTGTCCGCAGTCGCGTGCGCGGCCAAAAGTCTTCATGAAAGGGCGCATGATCCGTCGCCTTGCCCACCTTTGTCTGATGACCAACGACCTTGAGCGCATTGTCGCGTTTTATCGGGACGGACTCGGGCTCAAGGTTGCGTTCACCTTCGCCAACGCGGACGGGGCGACCTACGGCGTGTATCTGGCGTGTGGAGACACGACGTTCATCGAGATTTTTGATCAGGTGCTCGCGGCGAAACAATGGGGTGGCGACACGCAGCCGCTGCAGGCGGGCAATCGCTACGGACATCTTTGTCTCGAAGTCACGGGGATCGCCGATTTGAAGCAGGTGCTGGCTGCGCGAGGTGTGCAGACGGGCGAGATCCGCACGGGCTACGACAAGTCGTTGCAGATGTGGACGGCGGATCCCGACGGGAACCGTATCGAACTGATGGAATACACGCATCGCAGCCAGCAGCTGCAGCCGCCGGATGTGGGTGTCAGCATTTGACACATCGGCGAACGGTTGCGGGCTAACGGCTCAACGCGTTTCTGCGTTATCTTGGACGCCACCCCGCCATGAAACGTCCCCTTGTCTCCGCCTGCCTGCTTGTCGCGTGTCTGCCTGTTTTCGCCGACGACATTCCGCTTAAAACCGATACGCGTCTCTTACTCAATTTTGAGAGCGAGGCGGACATCACGCATCTTCGTCTCAACTCCACGATCGCCACGCGTGTCACCACCGGCGTCTCCGAGGGCACGCACGCACTCCATGTGCTCTTCGAGCCTAACCACGCGTATCCGTCGATCAACTTCACGCAGTCCGCGCCCGCCGATTTTCGCGGCTACGGCGGCATCGCCTTTGATCTCTACAACCCGACCGACGAGACCGTCGCCTTTGGCGTGCGCATCGACAGCTCCCACAAAGCCGATGGCAACGGCAACCACTCGCGTGCCGGCAAAGGCTCCATCGACGGAAGGCAGGGCGTCACCTTCGTCATTCCCTTCGGGGCCAATCCGGCGGACCTCGGGATGAAGTCGCTTCCCGGTTACGGCGCGTTTCGCGACACCGGGGCGGGCGGACGCGGCCCCTTTGATCTCGGACATATCGTGACCTGGCAGATTTTTCTCAACCGCCCGCTCAGTCCGGCCGAAGTCATCGTGGACAACGTGCGCCTTGTGCCCGGCCGCAAACAGGACTTCAACGGCATCATCGACCGCTTCGGCCAGTTCACCCGCGAAGAGTGGCCGGGCAAGATCCACGCCGATGCTGACTTCGCCGAGCAACTTGCCGCCGAAGCGAAAGACCTCGCGGCGCGTCCCGCCGTGGCGGAGCCGAATAAGTTCGGCGGCTGGTCCGCCGGTCCGCAGCTCAAGGCGACCGGATTTTTTCGCGTAGAGAAGCACGATGGGAAGTGGGCCTTCGTTGATCCCGAGGGACGGCTCTTCCTTTCGTTCGGGCCCACGACCATCGGCGCGGGTTCGACGACGATGTATTCCGGGCGCGAATACATGTTCACCGAGCCGCCCGCGCCGGCGTTTGTTGCGGGGGGCGAGGGCAAGGTGACCTATGATTTTTTCGCGGCCAATCTGGAGCGGAAATACGGCAAAGATTACAAACGCGCATGGTTTGACCGCACTTACGAGCGGCTCGTTTCGTGGGGCTTCAACACCATCGGCGGGTTCTCCGGTTGGGAGACGCTTAAAAACGGGAAAGTGCCCTACACCGCGACGGTGTGGGTCGGTGGCAACCATGCGCGCATCCGCACCGGCGGCGAACAAGTGCGCTCGATGCACGATCCGTTCGATCCGCAGTTCGCGGAGGATGTGGTTTTGGCGGCGCGGGCGCAGGCCTCGCGTATCAAGGACGATCCGTGGTTCCTCGGTTACTTTGTGGGCAACGAAGAGCACTGGGGTTATTTCCGCGCGGGTCCGCGTTCGCATTACACGCTGGTGCTTACCGCGCTGAAATCATCCGCCGCGGCTTCGCCCGCCAAGCGTGCGTTTGTCGCGCAGCTGCGTGAAGCCTACGGGGACGTGGCGAAACTCAACGCGGCGTGGGGCACGGGTTTTGCCGACTGGGTGACGCTCGATGCACCGATCACGATCAAAGAGCCGTATCCGCCCGCGCAGCTCGCGGATTTCTCCAAGTTGCTCACGAGTTTTTCGGAGCAGTATTTCCGTGTGGTGCAGGCGGGGCTGAAGCAGGTCTCGCCCAACCATCTGTATCTCGGCTGCCGGTTTGCGGGGTATTCGCCGGAGGTGTTGGCGGGTGCGGCCAAGTATAGCGACGTGCTCTCGTTTAATCTTTACCGTCTCACGCTCGATGCGAAGGAGATGAGCATTCTTGATCCTTACGACAAACCGGTGGTGGTGGGTGAATTTCACTTTGGTGCGCCGGATCGCGGCGTGTTTGATACGGGGCTCTTTGGCGTGGCGGATCAGGCGGCGCGCGGGCGGGCGTATCAGAACTACGTGCGGAGCGTGCTGGCGCTGCCGAAGTTCGTCGGTGCGCACTGGTTTCAATACACGGACCAGCCGGCGACGGGGCGTCCGATGGACGGCGAAAACGGCAACGTGGGTTTTGTATCGATCACCGACACGCCGCATCGGGAGCTGATTGAGGCGGCGCGTGAGATTCACGCCGAGATGTATCAGTTGCGCTTCGGCAAAGACGCCAGGTAATCGGTGATGATCGGAATGTCGGCTTCGGGGAGGTCGAGGGAGAGAAGTTCGGCTGACGGCACCCAGCGGAGGGCGGCGTGTTCGTGCGTTTGAGGAGCGGGGCTGCCGGCGGTGAGGCGGACGACGAACGGGATGAGTTCGATGGTGACGGTCGGGTAGGTGTGGGTGTGCGGGGCGAGCGGGCGGGCGATGTCGATAGTGACGCCGAGTTCTTCGACGAGTTCGCGGTGGAGGGCGGCTTCAGGGGTTTCGCCGGGTTCGATTTTGCCGCCGGGGAATTCCCATTTTCCGCCGAGGTGTTTGTTCGCGGGGCGCTGGGCCATGAGGACATGGCCGTCGCGTTCGATGAGGGCGCAGACGACGCGGAGGGGAAGAGAGCGATCGGACATACGGATTTTATCTGGAAAGCAGGAAATCAGGAACGGAGCCGGCAGGGCAAACGGGGAATCGGGTCGGGTTCTTTTCCTGATTTCCTGATTTCCACATTCAACTCCGGGGTATTGGGTCTTTTCCCACATGGCCAAGTCGGCAGCCGATGATCCGCGTTCGTTTATCTCCCAGGTGAGTCTGGTGGGGCGGGGCGGCTGCGCGTTCAAGCTGCTGCGTGGGTTTGATAAGTCGCGGCACACGGTGCCTGATGCGGTGAACAATGCGACGAGCGGGTTTTTGGCGAAGCTGTGCGCGCCCGAGTTGGGCGAGGAGGCGGAGGAATTTTTTCAGCGGGCGAAGGCGGCGATGAGTTACAAGCGGAAGGATGTTTCGCTGGATGTGACGTCGCCGATGGCGGTGCTGAGCGCGAAGGATTTCACGCTGGAGATCGTGTATGCGTTGGAGGCGGGGGATCCGTCGAGCTATGCGATCACGCGGACGCTGCATTCGATCAAGAACGGGGATTTGTTGCGCGTGGCGGAGTTTGACGAGTTGTTCGCCGGACAATTTTCGGCGATCGCGTTTGCGTTGAAGAAGGGTGTGCGCGTCGAGGCGGTGATCGATGCGGTCGAGGGGCTGGAAGAGGACGCGGACGGCGCGAAGTTGCGCGTGGATTATCCGTCGGATTGCAGCGAGTGCACGTTGCGGGTGGACGGGATCGGCGCGGCGGTGGTGTGCGACGGGGCGACGCTGGAGATGCGTTTTGAGAAGAGCGGATCGCCGCGGGAATTGGTCGAGGCGTTCGCGGCGGTGCGGAAGGCGTTTGCGCTGACGAAGGACCGGGCGCTGGCGGGGTTGTTGTGAGACTGAAAATAATCTGGAAATCAGGAAAGCAGGAACGGATCCGGGTAATGGCCCATAATCCTGCCGGTTTCCTGATTTCCAGCTTTCCAGATTAAAACCGCTTGGTTCAGGCCGTGATCATGTCGAGGACGGCGGCGCGCTCTTCGACGAGTTCCTTGTTGGTGAGGGCGATCTTCTCTTTGCAGAAATCGCACATCTCGTAGCCTTCGATGACTTCGTAGCTGCCGGGCGTGGTGGTCTTCACGGGCATGCCGGCCCAGACTTCGGGGTCGAAGCCGTAGCGGCCTTCGCTCTTCACGGCGACGGAGTGAATCGCACCGGGAGTGACGAGCGAGCGGACGTGATCGACGAGGGCGTTGGCGGCGGAGGCGGCGGACGAGAGGCCGCGGGCGGCGATGATGGCGGCGCCGCGTTTGCCGACGGTTTCGAGGAACGGACCCTTGAGCCAGTCGATGTCGGTGATGACTTCTTTGACGGGCTTGCCGTTGATCGTGGCGTGCTTGAACGCCGGGAACATGGTCGGGCTGTGGTTGCCGTAGATGAAGATGTCTTTGACGGCGGTGAGATCGACGCCGGCTTTTTTGGCGAGCTGGGCTTGGGCGCGGTTTTGGTCGAGGCGCACCATGGCGGTGAAGCGGTCGGGCGTGAGGCGCTTGGCCTGCGAGGCGGCGATCATGCAGTTCGTGTTGGCGGGATTGCCGACGACGGCGACGCGGGCGTCGGCCGCGGCGACTTCATCGATGATCTTGCCCTGGCCGATGAAGATCTTGCCGTTGTCCTTGAGGAGATCGGCGCGCTCCATGCCGGGACCGCGGGGCTTAGCGCCGACGAGGAGGGACCAGTTGGCGTCTTTGAAACCGACGCGCGGATCATCGGTGAGCACCATGCCCTTGAGGAGCGGAAAGGCGCAGTCGTCGAGTTCCATGGCGACGCCTTCGAGGGCCTTCATGGCTTTCTCGAAGGGGACTTCGATGAGTTGAAGGATGACCGGTTGGTCGGGGCCGAACATCGCGCCGGAGGCGATGCGGAACAATAGGGAGTAGGAGATCTGACCGGCTGCTCCGGTCACGGCGACGCGAATGGGTTGTTTGCTCATGCGGGCAAAAACCTAGGGTGAAAATGGGGCGGCTGACACGCACCAAATTCCCTTATTGCTGCGCAGTTTTTATCCGCAAAATCTGACTGCTCACCGCTTTGCTTTGGTGGCGCCGGCGTGAAACGAGCTCCGCAGCACGGCGGTTGCCTGTGGCAGCAGGCATTGCGGTTTTTCGTTACAACTCCAGTTTAGGCTACGGCGGGCCGAACCA
>CAMBLN010000023.1 GCA_945868215.1 Opitutus sp. GAS368 | reverse complement strand
GGGGTTCGGGTTTTTGAGTGGAATAGCCAACTCGCTCTGCTGCCTGAGAATTAACCGGGAAAACGTCGTCCCAAACAGACTGAAGTGGAAGACCTAGCGTTTTGTCTATGTAACGCTTCAAGCGCGGCGTTCCCGTTTTGGTCCAGTGGATTTTGTTATCCGCAATAACTTGATCGATTCCATCCTGATCAAACATCCAGTGTCTTCCTTTCGGGGGCTCAATCAATCCTCGATCCCCAAATTTACGCGCTGGTCCCTGCCCAGCGCCGCTTAAGTCAAAATCAGCCCATTTACGACCATCTGCATCTTGGTTTCTAAACCGATCAAGATGCGATTCGTCATGAGCGCCATACTGCTGATTCCATATTTTACGATTACCCTTTGAGTAGTAAAAAATCGTGTCGGCATTGCGTCCAAACTGACCGGACTCGCTATGCGCGGAAGTCCTTTTCCATGTGATTTCATTCTGAAAATTCTGACGACCCAAAATATCATCTAAGACCATCCGGACATAGTGACTCACATGCCAATCCAGATGCACATAGATAGACCCGCGATCCGACAGCAGTTCACGCATCAAACACAGTCTCGGAACGATCATTGCCAAGTAGCTGGCCGTGCCGTCGGCCCACGTGTCGGAGTAGGCAAATTGCTCGATCACCGTGGGCTTCTGCTCCACGTCGCCGCCAGGCAATGTGATCTTGGTCCGGTAGTCCGCCTTCGAGTCGAACGGTGGATCAATGTAGATCAGATCAATTTTCCCGCGTAGCGACGGTGTAAACTCATCGCCCGCCAGCAAGGCGGACATCGCGAGCAGATTGTCGCCATAAACGAGCCGGTTGCACCAGTCGCGGTTTAACTCACCGTCTCCGCGCCTCTGCGTAAGCCCCAGCCCGATCTCCTTGCGGTCCTTGGCGGGCGCAACCAGTTCACGGGTTTGCAGCGAGATGCGGCTGCGGCCTTCGAGGCCATCAAGAATTTTTTCCGCCTCGGCTTTGCCGGCGCGGACGATTTCGGGAAGCTGTTCCAACAAGGAACGAACCTTCCCCGGAGCAGGATTTTCGGGCATGGGCAGATGCTCGCGTGGTGCATTCTGCCAGTGTCTGCGGATGTCCTTTTGTGGACTCATCCTTGGTGCCTGAAAACGAAGAGGGACGCACTTACTAACGTCCCCGCATCAGGCACCTTGGAGAGCCCACAAAGAAGACGCTTTCAATGCGCCCCAAGTGGGGCGCATATCCAGCGCGGTTCTTTGTGAGTCCCCGAAATTTCCAGGTTTCGATGCGGACAGCAGCCGAAGCTACGCGAAAATAAAGATGGGTGGTGTGGTTAGTTCAAAAAGTCGGTTTCAACGGGTTAACGAAGCGACGCCGCAAACCATGCGCTTCCCCTTCCCCGCTTGGCAAGCCCGCTCATCGCCCCATACTCGCGACTCAACCCCTTACTTGACCAAGTCCTAAACCAGCCTAAGTTACTCGCCATGCTCAAGGTCAACATCCACGAGGCCAAGACCCACCTCTCCCGTTACGCCAAACGTATCAAAGCCGGTGAAACCCTCCTTCTCTGCGACCGCAACCAGCCCTTTGCCGAGATTCGCCCCCTCAAAAAAAGCCCCGCCGCCAAACCGCCCAAGCGCCGCCTCGGTCGTGATGCCGCCACCTTGAAACTCTCCGCCGATTGGGACAGTCCCGCCACCAACGCCGAGGTTGCCGCTCTCTTCGGCGTGGCTCGCGATTAAGTGCCGGTCGCTGCAATGAAGGTCATTCTGGACACCAACGCCGCGCTCTTTCTCTGGGCCGATCCTTCACGCCTCAGCCCCGCCGCCCGCGCCATTCTCGAAGACGCCGACAACACCCTGCTTTTCAGCCAGGTCTCCACTTGGGAAATCTGTCTCAAGCACCAGATCGGCAAACTCCCCCTGCCCGAAAAACCGGGCCCGTTCATTCGCAAGCGGCTCGAACGCGACCAACTCGTTTACGAACCCATCTCCGACGACGCGCTCTTCGCCTCCACAGAACTCCCCAAACATCACGCCGACCCTTTTGACCGCCTGCTCATCGCCACCGCCTCGCTCCTGCGCGTGCCAGTCGTCACCAGCGATCCCCTCTTCAAAGCCTACCCCATCGACGTCATCTGGTGATGCGTGCCTTAAACGTAGCCACGAGCGCGAGCGAGTGGATGTTTGTATCCCCGCTCACTTCGGCCGCCACGGCGCCATCAGCTCCCACACCAGCCCTGACCGCAGGTTCTCCGCCATCAGGAGCGTGATGCCTTGATCGATGCCGATCACGTCCGTCCCCACCCAGCCCGTCACCGGATTAAACGCATCGGCGAATCCATACGGCCCGTAAATCTTCGCGCCCCAGCGCGCATGCATCTCGCGCAACGCCGCCGTGCAATCCCCCGGCACAAACGGCAGCGACCCCGCCGCCGCGCAAGGCACCACCGTCCCGTCGATCCGCGCATCAATCACCCCCGCCTTCACCGGCGGACCACCCCAATCCACATAACCCGTCGCCGCATCCGACGACGTCAGCCCCCACACGTTTTCCTCATACCCCGGAAACCGCCCGCTTAGCTCCAGGCAAAACCGTTTCTGCGCCCGCGTCGCCGCGCACGCATTCGCAAAAAAATTCACCCCGCTCACCTCGTCCGTGTAACCGCGCCAATCCATCCAAGCCTGCGGAAACTGGTGCACAAACAACGGCGCGTGCTGCAGGAAACGCTCCCCCGCATACTCAACCCACGGCTCGCGCTTCCACGCCGTCCACGTCGACGCAGGCGCCGGCTTGCTCGCCCCGTGCACCGCAAACCACGTCATCCCGTAGTGCTCCGAATACTGGTCCCAACTCCACGGCAAAAACCCGCCTTCCGGTTTCCAGCCATGACTGATCCGCCCGCCCGCATCGACCATCCACGCCCAGTCCGCCCGCGCCTCGATCGCCTGCGCAAGCTCCGCGACCACGCCGCCAAAATACCGCCCCGCCGACAACGCCCCCATCACCGCCAGCGCCGTATCAATCGTGGACGCCTCGCAATCCCATCCACGCACCCCCGTGCGCATATCCACGAAGTGATAAAAGAACCCGTGCTCATGCTGCACATCGCGCCACAACGTCCGCAACACCCGCTCCGCGCACGCCCGGCACTCCGCCCGCGATTCCCACCCGCGCTCTGCCCCGATCACGAGCGCCGTGAGCCCAAACCCCACCGCCGCCACGCTCGCCATATCGCCCGCCTTGGACCCATCCGCCCTCGCGCGATCCGGCACGAGCCCCGTGTGCGCATGAGCCGTATCAAAGAAAAACCGAAACGCCCGCCGCTGCACATCATCCAAAAAAGCATCATCCGTCATATATCCCCCATTGAGTCTGATTCCCCCGTAGGCCGCGAGCTCGCTCGCGCTCCAAAATCCCTGCCCGCCCGGCACCGCACACTCCCCCCTTTTTTCCCTTGCTGCGAATCCCCTAAAAAACCGGTCTAAATCCCATGCCCCATACGATCACCTACGACGTGGACGAACCGATGAACCGGACCTCGATCTCGCAATATCTTTGGACGGTTCACCTAAAACCCAAAATCCCCGTCTTTGTCATTCTGCCGGTCCTGCTGATCGCCCTCCTTTGCTTCGACTTTACCTACCGCAACTGGCTCGCCGCGGTCCTCGGCACCGCCATCGGCTTCCTGATCATTGCCTGGGTCAAAACCTACGTCCACATGCAGGCCCAGGGACGCGACGGACTTAAACTCCTCTCGCACCCTACGATCACCATCACCCTGACCGACGACACCATCGAATACGCCTCCTCGACCGGCACCCGCCGCCACGACTGGTCCAAGATCGACCGCTTCTGCGAAACCAAGGACTTCCTCGTCTTCCAATCCGGCAAAGTCCCCCTGCTCATTCTCCCCAAGGCCCCCCTCACCGCCGACGCCCGCGCCTTCATCCAAAATAAACCCCACAGCCTCAAACCCCCCGCAACCCGCTGAAACGCAACCTCTGCGGTGGAACGCGTTGTCCCCAACGCGTTGGTTCGAATTTCTCCTCCCGCGCAATCCGCGCCATCGGCTCGTCTTCGATCACCGACCAACGCGTTGGTTCGAATTTCTACGCCCGCGCAATCGCCAGCCGCGCCACTTCGCCACCTCGGCCCCCAACGCGTTGGTTCGAATTTCTACCACCCGCGCAATCACGTCACCAAACCACGGATACGCCGCCCCCCCCGTCTGCCGCCCCACCCTCAAAAAAAACCGCGTGGGCAAAGCCCTATACGCGGCGCCTTGCCCGACCCCGATCCCTCCATCACCTTGCCCTCCATGGAAGCCGTTCTCCCGCTCGACCAGATGACCACGGAGGCAAAACTCCGTGCCATGAAAGTTCTCTGGGCCGACCTCACTCGCAAAGCCGACAACTTTCGAATCCCCGGCCTGGCACGGCGACGTCCTCCGCGAACGCGATCAACGCGTCTCCGCATCCACCAGCACCGGCGCGTCGCACCAGTTGCCCACGTGATTCGGACCGCCGCGCGTATCGAGAACCATGTTCCAGTCGATCCATCCGCACACCCAGTTGCGGAGATCCCCGATCATGTTGCGCGAATACCGCTCGCCGCGATCCCACTGGCCGAGCTTCACCCCGCCTTCCCAGCATCCTTCGGTGAACAAAATGTGTTTGTCCGGAAACGCCGCATGCAGCGCCGACGACTGCGTGAAATCCTCGCTCACATACCAATGCAGCGCCGCACCCCACACATAACGCGCCGCCTCGGCGTCCGCATAAATCGGCGTCGCCCGCTCGACGAGCAGGTCGCGGTTGTGATCCCACACCAGCAGCTTCACGTCGGCGTGACCCGCCGCGTGCAACGCCGGCCCAAGGTGGTCGCGCACGAAGTCCCGCTCTTCTTCCGCCGTGTAAAGGCACGACTCCCACGTCTGCTTCGCCGCCGGCTCGTTCTGCACGGTCAGCGCCCAGATAGGCAGCTTTTCCTCATCGCGCATCACGGTCACGAAACGCGCCATCAACCGCGCCCACGCATCACGGCAATCCGCGCGCAACGAGCCGCCTTCGGTCATCTTGTCGTTCGTCTTCATCCAGGCCGGCGGACTCCAGGGCGAAGCCAGAAACCGCAACCGCTCTCCCGCCACCGCCTTCGCCTCGTGCAACAGCGGCAGCACCCATTTGCGCATCGGCGCCAGATCGAACGATCGCAGTTCATGATCCCCCGCCGACTCCACCAGCGACCACGGGTGCAGGGAGAAATCGCAACTGTTGATATGCGTCCGGGCCAGCGTGTAGCCGAGTCCGTCCTGCGGATCATAATAACGGCGCAACACGTCCGCGCGTTTCGCCGGCGTCGTCTGCGACAGCGCCCACGCCGCCGACTCGGTCAACGCCCCGCCAAAGCCTTCGATCGTTTGAAACCGCTCCGCCGGGTTGCAGTGCAGCACTTGGCCCTGCGCCCCGCCGCCGGGCGCCAGCATCCGCGGGGGCGTCGCCGCCGTCAGACGCCGTCCGTTGTCACGGGCGGTTTCAACCACGGACCAGGAACGCCGGACACCGGCCGGCGCGAGGGTTGCCGCGACAGGCGCGGCGGAGGCTACGGGACTCATTTTACAAGAAAAGGAACGTTGTCGATGCTGGCACCGCCCTGCCCGTCTCGCACCGTCGCGAACAACCGGTAGGCTCCCGGCTTGCGCGGCGCGACACCCGCCGCCGTCAGGCCCTCGGCACGTGTGATGCAACCGGGCACCGATGGCGGCACCGCCTCGTCGTCGCCGCCTTCACGGCGATCCGTGCTCTCCGCCACCACCGTCCACTCGACCTTGAGCGCGTCCTGGTTGGTGTCGGTCGCCTCCAGCACCGCCGTGAACGGCTCGCCCGGCTTCACGATGGCTTCGCGCAGATTGGTATCAAATTTACGAATACGCGGACTGCGGTTGTCCGGCCACTTGCCGGTCCACGCATACCCCATCGCGTCAACCGACGGCATTTTTTCGCCGGTCGGCGCAAACATGCCATACCACGTCGCGGTGGTCTCCTGCTTCTGGCCCCACACAAACGCGTAGCTGCCGATGCAGGTGCCCTTGCTGTCTTCCATCACCAGCTTGTGCGTGGAGTAATAATTCGCCGCCTTCTCCTGGCTGGATTGCTCGATCGGCGCATTCCAGGAGGTGTGGCGCACTTCCCAGGCACCCACCGGACCAAACTCCGCGAGCACGAACGGCTTTTGCCAGCCCGCCTCCTGCAACGCCTTGCCCACGCCGGGCGCGCTGCCGTAGGCGTTCACGCCGAGGATATCGATCTCCGTGTAGTGCTGCATCAGCGTCTGCACCTTCGCTTTGCCCGCGCCGGCAATCACCGTCATCACCGGATGATTGGGGTCTTCTTCCTTCACGATTTTCGCGAGCACCTGCAGCTCCTTCCAAATGCGGTTGTCGCGACCGTCCGCCGTCGGACCTTCCATTTCGTTGCCCAGCCCCCACATGAGGAGCGCCGGATCATTCCGGTAACGCCGCACCAGGCCGCGCACATACTCGCGCTGCTTGTTCACCTGCGCCGGATCACTGTAATTGAAACCGTGGCGCTCGTGCTGGAGCCAGATGCCCACCGTCACCGCGAGATTCAACTCGCGCGCGTGGTCCATCAGACTTTTCCCGTCGGGCCCTTTTTGATCGAGATCATCCGCCCCCCAGGTCCGGAACGAGTTGCCTCCGATCTTGACCAGCAGCTCAAGATGCCGCTGCCCGCCCGCTCCGTTGATCACAAAAGGCTGTCCGTTGCGCAGCAACTGCCACTGGCCGTCGGCGCGACGCTGAACCGTTACCCGGGACGGCGCCTGCGCGTTCGCAGGAGCGGCCTCGGCCGAGGTGGCAAAGGTTGAAATAGCCATAAGAAAACAGAGACGGGGAAACGTTTGGGGGAACACGGCGCAAACACGCCGAAGAAGAATCTGGGGTGACATCTCCCCCTCATCGTGCGCCGTGAACCCAAGGTGTAAAGCCATTTTTGATGCATATAATTGCATAGTCTAAATCCGCAGCCATTCCCGCGCCCCCTCGTTGCGCGCTCCGGGGTTGGTGCACAAAATTTCCGCTCATGTTTCGCATTGCCCCGCCGCGCGATGCATCGTTAGTTCGCGGACACACCCGGCATGCCCAAGCCCAACCAGCAACTCATCGCCACCCGCCTGAAGCTCTCCCGCGCCACCGTCTCGCGCTGCTTCACCAACCACCCGGGCATCAACCCGCAGACGCGCGCCAAGGTCTTCGCCCTCGCCTCCAAGCTCGGCTATTCCCCCCTCGAAAAATCCAAACCGCGCGCCCACGCCGACCGCCTCAAGCTCCTGGATGTCGCCATCCTCATCTGCGTCGACCTGCCCAACTTCGACAACACCGCCTACGGCAATCCCGGCGAGGAAATCCTCACCGGCGTCACCGAATACGCGCGCACCAAAAAAATCAGCCTCGATCTCCATTACGTAAAACCGGAGGACCTCCACCTCGACAGCCCTTCCTACCGCCGCATCACACCCATGCGCCGCCGCCGCTGGAAGGGCGTCCTGCTCGTTTACCCCTTCCCCCGCACCGTCGTCGACGAACTGATGGCCAAATACCCGTGCGTCTCCCTCGTCGAACAATACGGCAGCACCGCCCTCGACTGCGTCGATGTCGATCACTTCCGCGGAGTGAACAAGCTCATGGACCGCCTGCTCGCCCACGGCCACCAACGCATCGGCTTTTTCACCCACCACTACGACGTCGAGGCGAGCTGGGCCCTACGCCGCCACAGCGCCTATATGGAGAAACTGTTCTCCCTCGGCATGCCCTATCACCCCGAGGACGCCCTCAACATCGGCCTCCACAACAAGCTCGGCTACGACGATACCCACCAGCGCGCCCTCGACCTCACCCGTCAGGGCGTCACCGCCTGGCTCTGCGCCTCCGACTACGAGGCCTACCAACTCATCGAATTCTTTAAGAAGAACGGCCTCTCCGTTCCTCGTGATGTCGCCGTCACCGGCTTCGACGGCATTCGCAAACCCTCCGGCGCCCCTTTGTTGAGCACCGTGCAAATCCCCTACCGCGAAATCGGCGTCACCGGGGTCAAACGTCTCTTCGACATGATCCACCGGCGCTTCGACTCCCCGCAGCACATCCTGCTGGATTGCGCCTTGCGCGAGGGCGAAACCGTCACCGCCGCCCGCAAACGCGCGCTCTGATCTCCCGCGCCCAGCCCGTCCGCCACCCACCTCGATTCCGCTTAAGCACCGTTTTTGTTGCATAAAGTTGCAGCTTTTAACTTGACGGTGCGCCCGCTTCGTTTCATCGTCCTCATCGTCAGCCCCGTCTGCTTTTCAACCCTGCCTCCTTCCCCCATGAAACCCGGTCTACCCACCTTGGTCGCGGCCTGTCTCGCCGTTTCCCTCCCTTCCGTTTTCGCACAGGAAACCCCTGCTGCCGCTCCCGCCGCCGCCCCGGCCGCCCCCAAACTCGACTTCGGTGACCACGGCTCCGCCACGATCACCGGCAAGGCCTGGGCCGCCCACGCCGCCAAAAACGTCGCCGAGGTCAAGGGCTACGTCGCCAAGATCCGCGAGCTCTACGAAGCCACCGCCATCGAGCAGCAGGCTTCCCTCACCGCCCCCGCCCCCACCGAGGACAAGGAAAAGGTCCACTCCTACTGGGCCCTCAACGACGTCGGCACCTGCCTCTTCATCCTTGGCCAGTCGCTTGAGCAATCCGGTGACAAGGCCGGCGCCCTCGCCGCCTACAAGGTCCTCGCCGAAAAACTCTCCTTCGCCCAGTGCTGGGATGCCAAGGGTTGGTTCTGGCGCCCGGCCGAGGCCGCCCGCGGCCGCATCAAGGCGCTCGAATTCGACGCCGCCGAATAATCCGCCTCCCGCCGCACCTCCCCTCAATTCCGAGGCCGGACTTTCCCGTCCGGCCTTTTTTTACCCCTCCCCCGTCAGATGCACCGCCCGCCGTCACGCCTGCGCACTCTCCTCGCCTCCGCCTCGCCCGCGGTGTGGGTGCTGCTCGCGATCGCCGTCGTGACGTCCCTCTACGTCTGGCAACGTCCCGCCCGCCACTACGAGGGCCTGCTTTTCTGGACCGCCGCCCGCGCCCACACGCCCGCCTACGCACCGCTGATCGAAAAATGGAACCGCGTGCACCCTCCGGAAAAAAGGGTGAACATGCTCCTCCTCGATTCCGGTGCGCTGGAGCGTCGCATGTTGTCCGGCTTCCTCTCCGGCACGCCCGTTTCCGATCTCATGGAGGTCGAGCGCAGCGTCGCCGGCCGCGCCTTCACCGGTCCCGTCGAGGACGTCGGTTTCCTCGACCTCACCGACCGTCTCCGCGACGAGGGCCTGCTCGATAAAATCAACGCCCCGTCCTTCGGCGCCTGGACCACCCGCGGCCGCATCTTCGGACTCCCGCACGACGTGCACCCCGTGCTCCTCGCCTACCGCTCCGATATCGTCGAGGCCGCCGGCATCGACGTCTCCCAAATCGAAACGTGGGACGACCTCATCCGCGCCTTCCGTCCTCTGATGAAGGACTTCGACGGCGACGGCCGCACCGACCGCTACATCCTCAATTTTTGGTCCACCAACGGCGACGTCGCCACCGCGCTCATGCTCCAGGCCGGCGGCCGGTTCTTCGACGAAAACGACCGCCCCGTCATCAACTCCGAGATCAACGCCCGCGTGCTCGCCACCCTCGCCACCTGGACCGCCGGCACCACGCGCATCTCCGTCGATGCCCCCGAGTTCTCCGCCACCGGCAACCAGCTCCGTCTCCAGGGCACCGTCATCGCGTCCGTCATGCCCGACTGGCTCGCCGGCGTCTGGAAAATCGACCTGCCCGCGCTCTCCGGGAAAATCAAGCTCATGCCCCTCCCCACCTGGACGCCCGGCGGCCGCCGCACCAGCGCGCAGGGCGGCTCCATGCTCGGCATTCCCAAGGCCTCCCGCGACCCCGAGGCCTGCTGGGCCTTCGCCAAGGAACTCTACCTCTCCCCCGCCCTCGCCGCCGAATCCTACCGCGCCCTCAGCATCATCACGCCGGTGAAGGAATTCTGGTCGCTGCCCGTCTTCGACGAACCCGACGCCTACTTCGGCGGACAACCCGCCGGCCGTCTTTTCATCAACCAGGCGCCCAACGTCCCCACGCGCTCCTCGTCGCCCTACGGCACGCTCGCACAGGCCCGCATCACCGACGCCCTGATCTCCCTCGCCGCCGTCATCAATCGCACCGGCGAGACCGATGTCGAAAAACTCCTGCCCGAGGCCCGCCGCCTGCTCGACTTCGCCCAGGACCAGGTCGCCCGCCAGGTTGACCGCAACGTCTTCCTCCGCCCCTCGCCCCCCGTAGCTACGAGCGTGAGCGAGTTGTCCGCCCCCTCCGCCGTATCCCAACCATGAATACGCCAGCAAAGCGCCGCCGTTTCCGCTCCGAACCCACCTGGGTTCCCTGGCTCTTCCTCGCGCCGTTCCTGGTCACCATCGCCGTGTTCCTCGCCTGGCCACTCATCCAGTCGGTCCTGCTCTCCATGCAGCAGACCTACGGTCCCAGGACCACCCGCTGGATCGGTTTCGAAAACTTCACTTTCCTCCTCGGCGATCCGCTTTTCTGGAAGGCGCTGCGCAACACCGTCGTCTTCGCCTGCGGCTCCGTCTTCCTCCAGCTCCCGCTCTCGCTGGGTCTCGCCATGCTGCTCAACCGCCCCGGACTCAAGGGCCGCGCCTTTTTCCGCCTGATCTTCTTCGCGCCGTCACTCGTCGGCCTCGTCTTCGTCGGCCTGATGTTCGCCCTCATGTTCGAGAAGCGCACCGGCATGATCAACGTCGCGCTCCACGCGCTCTTCGCGTCCTTCAACCCCGAGTTCCCGTGGCTCCAGGAATACGTGATGCCGGCGCTCATCCTCGCCGCGCTCTGGCTCTACGTCGGCTTCAACATGATCTACTTCCTCGCCGCGCTGCAACACGTGCCCGCCGAGCTCATGGAAGCCGCCGCCCTAGACGGCGCCGGTCCGTGGCAACGCTTCCGCCACGTCGTCGTCCCCGAGATCATGCCGGTCGTTTCGTTTGTCGTGCTGCTCTCGCTTCTCGGCAGTTTCCAACTCTTCGAGCTGCCTTTCATTCTGCTCAACGGCCCCGGCCCCGACAACAGCGGCCTCACGATCGTGATGTATCTCTACCAAATGGGCTTCTCCGCCAACGATCTCGGCTACGCCAGCGCCATCGGCTGGATGCTCGCGCTCATGCTCGGCACCTTCGCCCTCGGCCAGCGTCTCTGGATGAAAAAGGAGGAGGCCAAATGACCGGGGACCTCAGTTTCTCCGCCCGGCAAAAGCTCCTGCTCATCCCGGTTTACACGCTCCTCACCATCGCCGCCGTGGTGACGCTCGTGCCGTTCGTCTGGATGACCTGCGCCGCCTTCAAGAACAACGCCGACTTCTTCTCGTCGTTGTTTCTACCGACCGGCGACGGCTTTCTCGGCATCGATTGGAGCCGGCTCACCATCACCAATTTCAAGCGCCTCTTCACCGAGCTCTCCCTCGGCAACGCGCTGATGAACTCGTTTTTCCTGTCTTCCGTCAGCGCCTTGCTCGCCACGCTGTGCTCCGCCGCCGGTGGTTACGCGCTCGCCAAGTTCCGTTTCGCCGGACGCGGCGTCGTCCTGAACCTCGTGCTGATCGCCCTCGTTATCCCCGGCCCGCTCCTGATGGCCCCCGGTTACCAGCTCATCTACAAACTCGGCCTGCTCGACACCTACGCCGGCCTCATCCTGCCGGGCGTCGCCCCGGCCTTCGGGATTTTTCTTTTCCGCCAGGCCGCCATGAACGCCATCCCGCACGAGTTGCTCGAGAGCGCCCGCATCGACGGCGCGGGCGAGCTGCGGATCTTCTTCACGATGGTCCTGCCGCTCCTCCGTCCGATGATCGGCGCGTTTTTGATGATCACGTTCCTCGGCACGTGGAACAACTTCATCGGCCCGCAGATCATCCTGCAGTCGCCCGAACTCTTTCCGCTGTCTGTAGCCATAAATCAACTACGCGGTCTCTACGGCACCGACTACGGCATGATCATGTCCGGCACCCTCGTCTCCATCGCCCCCGTGCTCGCCCTCTTTCTCCTCCTCCAAAAGGAATTCATCGCCGGCCTCACCAGCGGCGCCGTCAAAGGATAACATTTTATGAACACCCCGCGTCTCCTCACCCTCCTCGTCAGTCTGTTCATCGTCACCGTCGCCCACGCCGCGCCGTCCAAGGTCTCAATCGTTCCGAAAGGCGACGGCTATCAACTTATCGTCAATGGCAAACCCTACGTCGCCAAGGGCGTCACGTTCAGCGGCAGCGGCGGACCCTCCGCCTACGAAAAAGACATGGCCCGCCTCGCCTCCATCGGCGTGAACTCCATCCGCACGTGGGGCGTCGGCGACGACACGCAACGCCTCCTCGATGCCGCCCACAAAAACGGCATCACCGTCATGGTCGGTCTCTGGCTCCGCCACGGCCGCCCCGGCATGGAGGGCGATGACAATTTCGACTACACCAAGGACAGTGCCGGCGTCCGCAAACAGCTCGAAGACACCGTCGCCGCCGTCCGCAAATACAAAGACCACCCCGCCGTCCTCGTCTGGGGCGCCGGCAACGAGGTCATCCTCAACTCCCCCAACGACGCCGCCAAGGAGGCCTACTCCCGCTTCCTCGAAAAGGTTGTCCAGGAAATCAAGAAGACCGACCCCAACCACCCCGTCGTCTCCGTCGATGCGTGGACCGTCGGCCTGTCGTGGTGGGAAAAATACGTCCCGTCCCTCGACGCCTATGGCATCAACGCCTACGGCCGCGGCCTCATCGGCCTCCCCGGCACGCTCGCCAAGGACGGCATCAAGAAACCGTGGTTCATCACCGAGTTCGGCTCCCAGGGCGAATGGGATGTCGGCAAGGACGACAACGGCGTTCCCCGCGAGCCCGACGACGAGGAAAAATACAACGTCATCACCGCCGTCTGGGCCGAAGGCCTGAAACCCCAGATCGACGCCGGCCGTTGCCTCGGTCTCTACGTCTTCAACTTCAGCGCCTCCTTCGACCACACCAATCTCTGGCTCGGCATGTTGTCCGGCGAACGCTCCCGCCCGCCTTTCCACGCCGTCGAGGAAATCTACACCGGCAAAAAATCCGACATGGTCCTCCCGCGCGTCGTCGGCATCGCCGTGCGCGACGTGAAGGTCCTCTCCGACGGCACGTGGGCCACCGTGAAATTCATCGCCAAGGATCCCGAGGGAAAGCCCCTCGACATCTCCTTCGCCTGGCTCAACCGCAACGCCGGCTCCCGCCACGAACGTGACACCGTCAACCCCACTGACTCCAAACCCGGCCCCACCGCCAGCACGTGGCTCGTCAAGATGCCCAAGATCAAGGGCTCCCTCAAACTCTACGCCCTCGTGAAGGACACGCGTAACAACCTCGTTACCGCCACCACGTCCGTGAAGGTCCCTTGATCCGCCGCATGCTGCGCCGCTTCGTCCTCGCATTCCTCTCCGCCAGCGTCGTCACCGCCGCTGTCGCCGCCACGCCCGCCCCGTCCCGCGTCGCCCTCGCCTCCACCGGCGACCAACGCTGGGAGCTGCGCGTCAACGACGCCCCCTACGAGATCCGCGGCGTCACGTTCACCGGCACCGGCGGCGCTGCCGCCTACGAACGCGATTGCGCCGAACTCGCCTCCATCGGCGTGAACACCATCCGCACGTGGGGCACCGGCAAGGACACCCGCGCCTTGCTCGACGCAGCGCACAAGCACGGTCTGCGCGTCTTCCTCGGTCTCTGGTTCCGCCACGGCCAGCCGGGCGCCGAGGATGACGACCGCTTCGACTACCTCACCGACACCGCCGGCATCGCCGCCCAACACGCCGCGGTCCTCGACGCCGTCCGCACCCACAAAGACCACCCCGCCCTCCTCGCCTGGGGCGTTGGCAACGAGGTTTTCCTCAACCTCCCCAACGCCGACGCCAAGCTCGCCTATGCCCGCGTCCTCGAAGCCGCCTGCCGCGAGATCAAGCTCCTCGATCCGCACCACCCGCTCATCGCCGTCGATGCGTTCACCCTCGGCGTTCCGTGGGTCGAGAAACACTGCCCGTCCATCGACGCCCACGGCATCAACGTCTATGGCCCCGGCATCAACGGCGTCGCCGCCGCCCTCGCCAAAGCCGGCTCCACCCGCCCGTGGCTCGTCGCCGAATACGGCTCGCGCGGAGACTGGGACACCCGCCCCGATGCCAACGGCGTGAAGCTCGAATCCTCCGACGACGAAAAATACCGCGTCATCACCGACGCCTGGAACACCGCCCTTCGCCCCCACCGCGAGGCCGGCCGCTGCCTCGGTTTGTTTATTTTTAATTACAGCAATTCTTTCACCTACACGAACCTCAAACACGGTCTCCTCCTCAACGATTCAAAACGCCCCGCCTGGCACGCCGTGCGCGAAATTTACCTAGGTAAAAAGCCCGCCTCACCGCTCACCCGCATCACTCGTTTCGAGGTCCTCTCGCATAGCGATTTACCCGAAAAATGGCTGACAGTTGCCATACACTTTCACACCCCGCCCGCGAACGCGGCTGGACAAGCGCCCGACATCTCGTTCGCTTACAACTTCCGTGCCGCCTCGGCCCGCTCGCAGCGCGACACGGTTACCCTTCTCGAATCCCGCCCCGGCCCCACTCCCCATACCTGGCTCGTCCGCGCCCCCGGCGTTGACGGTCCCGTCAAACTCTACGCTCTCGTCCGCGATTCCCAAAACACCGTCGTCACGGCCACCACTTCCCTTCCCCGCCCGCTTTCCAAGTAACCCTCCCCCCCCCGCTTTTCAAATCATGTCTGACTCCAACGAAGAACCCGTCCCCACTCCGGAGCCCGAATACGTCACTCCCGCGGCCGTCGCCGAAGCCCCTTCCCCCGTCGGCCCCGAACAGATCGACTACTGCCGCCAGGTTTACGCCGCCATCCAGGGCGAACTCTCCAAGGTCATCGTCGGACAACAACAGGTCGTCGAGGAGATCCTCATCGCCATCTTCACCCGCTCCCACGCCCTCCTCGTCGGCGTTCCGGGTCTCGCGAAAACCCTCCTCATCTCCACCCTCGCCGACACCCTCCAGATGTCCTTCAAGCGCGTGCAGTTCACGCCCGACTTGATGCCGTCCGACATCACCGGCACCGAGGTCATCTACACCGACCCGCTCACCCAGGAGCGCTCCTTTAAGTTCATCAACGGCCCCCTCTTCGCCAACATCGTCCTCGCCGACGAAATCAACCGCACGCCTCCGAAAACCCAGGCCGCCCTGCTCGAGGCCATGCAGGAGCGCCGCGTCACCGTCGGCGGCAAAACCCACAAGCTGCCCGCCCCGTTCTTCGTGCTCGCGACGCAAAATCCTCTCGAACAGGAAGGCACCTATCCTCTCCCCGAGGCGCAGCTGGACAGATTTATGTTCCTCATCCGCGTCGGCTATCCGTCCGACGAGGAGGAGCTCGAAATCATGAAGCGCGCCTCCGCCAAGGGCGAACAGCCCCAGGTCGTCATCGACGCCGAGCAGGTCATGGCCCTCCAGGATATCGTGAAGTCGATGCCTGTCGCCGACCACGTGTATCACTACGCCAAAAACCTCGTCCGTGCCACCCGCACCGGCGAAACCGACGCCCTCGAACCCGCCAAAAAATGGCTCAGCGTCGGCGCCGGCCCCCGCGCCAGCCTTTCGCTCATCACCGCCGCCAAGGCCCACTCCGTCATCCACGGACAAAACCATGTCGGCTGCGAAAACATCGCCGCGGTCGCCCACGCCGTCCTCCGTCATCGCATCGCGGTCAACTTCACCGCGCAGAGCGAGGGCGTCACCACCGACGCCGTCATCACCGAGCTCCTCCAGCTCATCCCCGCCAACCAGCCCCTGGCCTGAGTTCGTTTGGCTTGGGACCTATGGGCCGCATGAGTCCCATAGGTCCTATCCTCACCCCTTCCTCCGCCGCCCGTCATGGCCGCCACGCATACCCTCCTCGACCCCGACACACTCTCCCGCGCCGAACCGCTCGGCATGTTCGCGCGTCGTGTCGTCGAGGGCTACCGCGTCGGCGAACACCGCTCCCCCTTCAACGGCTTCGCCATCGAGTTCTCGCAACACCGCGAATACTCCCCCGGCGACGACCCGCGCCACCTCGACTGGAAGATCCTCGGCCGTTCCGACAAGTATTACATCAAGCAATACGAGCAGGACACCAACTTCGTCGCCCACCTCCTCCTCGACGGCAGCGCCTCGATGTCCTTCGGCTCCGGCAAGGTATCCAAGATCCAATACGCCCGCGGCCTCGTCGCCTGCCTCGGCTTCCTCATCCTCCAGCAGCGCGACGCCGTCACCGCCACCATCTTCGACGACCGTCCGCGCGAGACGTTCCAGCGCACCGACAGCTTGGGTAAGGTACACCAGCTCTGCACGCAGCTCACCAACTTCACCCCCGGCCGCCCCGGCAATCTGCGCGCCTGCCTCCAGGACTACGCCGCCCGTCTCTCCGCCCGCGGCATCGTCGTCATCATCAGCGATCTCCTCGATGATCCCGCCGATCTCCTTCAGGGTCTGCGCCGTCTCAGCCTCACCCGCAGCGAGGTGATCGTCTTCCAGGTGCTCGACCACGAGGAGGTCACGTTCCCGCTCGAGGGTAACATCCGCTTCATCGGTCTCGAGGACGACTCGCGTCTCCAGACCAATCCCGCCGACCTCCGCAAGAGTTACCTCGCCGCCTTCAACGAGCACCAGCAGGCCGTCCGCCGCGCCTGCGAACAATGCGGCGTCCACTACACGTTGTGCGACACCAGCCGCCCCCTCGCCGAGGCCCTGACCGGCTACCTCGCCTTCCGCTCCAAAGCCGGCTGATCCGTTCCATGATGCAGCCCTTTCTCCCAACCGCAGCCCTCCGCCGTCCGTCATTGGTCATTGGTCATTGGCCATTGGTCATTTCGGCGGTCCTCGCCGCCGCTTGATGCAATTCCTAGCCCCCGCCGCCCTCGCCGGACTCGCCGCCATTTCCCTGCCGGTGATCATCCACCTGCTCAACAAGCTCCGCATCCGCGAAGTGCGTTGGGCCGCGATGCGTTTCCTCCAGGCCGCCGTCAAAAAAAACCAGCGTCGCGTCAAGATGCAGGACCTCCTGCTCCTCATCCTGCGCTGCCTCGTCCTCGCGGTCATCGTCTTCGCCTTCGCCCGCCCCACCTTCGAGAAAATCGAGAAATCCACCCTCGTCGCCGGCGACCCGCTCACCGTCATGGTCCTCCTCGACCAGTCCGCCAGCATGGGCGCCAGCGACGGTCTCGAAACGCGTTTCGCCGCCGCCCGTCTCGCCACGCTCAACTTCCTTGAGGAGCTTCCGTCCGGCTCCGCCGCCGGCCTGCTGCTCGTCAACGACAGCTACGCCAGCCCCGTCTCCCGCCCTTCCCGCGACTTGTCCCTCGTCCGTCGCAGCGTCGAACTCGCCAAGCTCACCGACCGCGGCACCGACTTCCAACCCGCCATCCGTGCCGCCGTCGAGGCCCTCCGCAACCTCACCGGCCGCCGCGAGGTCCATCTCTTCACCGACAACCAGCTCTCCGGCTGGCACGCCTTGGAGGCCGTCCGCGAATTCCTCAAAACCGCCCCCGACATCAAGGTGGTCATCGCCACCCCCGGCTCCGGCCCCGCCGACGCCGGCTCCACCGGCAATCTCGCCGTCACCAATCTCAAACTCGACACCGCCATCCCCGTCGCCGGACAACCCATCCGCGTCCTCGCCGAAATCACCAACACCGGCGAAACTCCCGCCAACGGCGTCCGCCTCACCTTGTCCGTCGACGATGATCCGCCTTCCGCCGACGCCGTCATCAGCGACCTCGCCCCGGGCGGCACCCGTTACATTCCTCTGCTCGTCCGTCTGCCCGGCACCGGTTTTCACACGCTCACCGCCACGCTCCCGCCCGACCGTCTCGCCTTCGACAACCGCCGCACGCTCGCCCTCGAAATCGCCCCCGCCAGCGATGTCCTCGTCGTCGAATCCCGCCGCGGCCCCGCCCTCTGGCAGGGCTCCGGCCACTTCCTCGCCTCCGCCCTCGCCCCCGTCGACGAGGAGGCCGCCTCCCGCCACTACCTCCACGTCACCCGCACCACCGCGGCCGACTTGGACCCGTCCAAACTTTCCGGCTACACCGTCATCTTCCTCGCCGGCGCCGACGCCCTCGCTCCTCCGATGGTCACCGCCCTCGCCTCGTTCGTAAACGACGGCGGCGGCCTCGTCATCATGCCCGGCGATGCCACCCCCGCCGACATCTTCCTCGACGCCCCCTGGCCCGATCTCCTTCCCGCCGTCATCAACCTCCCCGTCGAACCTTCCCAGTCCGGCGTCGAGCCCGGCCCTTACAACCACCCGCTGCTCACGCTCTGGAACGATCCCGGCGCCGGCAACTTGAACGCCCTTCGTTTCTCCAAGGTCTTCACGCTCGCCCCCGTCGACGCGCCCGGGGTCTCCACCGCCCTCCGTCTCGCCGACACTTCCCCCGTCATCGTCGAACGCACCGTCGGCAAGGGCCGCGTCGTCCTGTTCGCCGCCCCGCCCGTCCCTTCGTGGACCAATCTCCCGCTTCACCCCGCCTTCGTGCCGCTCGTCCACCGTCTCTACGCCGGCTCCGCCCGCTCTTCCTCCCTCAAGCTCAACCTTTCCCCCGGCGACACGTTCCAGGCCCCCGTCCCCATCGACCAGCTCAACCGCGATGTCTACGTCCGCGGACCCGCCGCCGACGCCAAAACCGTCGCCGTCGGCCGCACCGAACTCGTCGCCACCCAGGCCATGCTCGCCGTGCGCAACACATCCGAGGCCGGCCGCCACGCCGTCTTCGTCGGCCAGAACGAACGCCCCGACTTCTACTTCGCCGTCCAATCCCCCGCCGCCGAATCCGACCTCAAGACCGCCCCGGCCGACATCCTCACCTCCGGCACCGCCCCCGTCGCCGGCGCCGGTGCTTCCGCCACTCCGGCCGCACCGCCTCCTTACGCCCCTCTGCTGACCGCCCAGCAACTCTGGATCTTCGCCCTCGCCGCCGCCGCCTTCCTTTCCTGCGCCGAGCTCTTCCTCGCCCTTCGCACCAGCCGCTCAAGCTAACTCATGGACTGGCTTCGCACATTCTTTTTCCCCGGCTCCACCAACAGTGGCGGCTCCAGCACCACGCTCACTTTCGAGGGCCTCGACCCGGGCTGGGCCCTCATCTCCTGGATCCTCTTCGCCCTCGTCCTCTGGTGGCTCCACTCGCGTCTCATCGCCGGCACCCCGCGCTTTAAACGCGGCGTCATCGTTGCCCTCCGCCTGCTCTTCGCCGCCGCCCTGCTCTTCGCCGCCACCCGCCCGGTCCTCATCACCACCCTCGTCGAAAAGGTCCGCCAAAAACTCATCGTCCTCGTCGACGCCTCCGCGAGCATGGACCTCGCCGACTTGCGCACCAACCCCGAGGACCGCGCCCGCGCCCTTATCGCGTCCGGACAACTCTCCCCCGACGGCGGCCTTTCCCAGACCGTCCCCGCCGGCGACGCCGCCCGCCCCACCCGCCGCGCCGTCCTTCAATCCCTCGCCGCCAACAACAAACTCGATCTCTGGCCCAAGCTCGATGAGCGCGCCGAGCTGGTCTTCTATTCCTTCGGACACGACGCCACCGAGTTCCCGCCCCCCGTCAACGCCAACGGCGTCGCCACCGCCCGCGCCTTCTTCGACGCCCTCCCCGCCATCGACCAGACCACCGCCCTCGGCGAAAGCCTCCGCCAGGTCCTCGACCGCCACCGCGGCGAACCGCTCGCCGGTGTCTTCGTCCTCACCGACGGCGCCTCCAACCGCGGTCTCGCCCCCGCCGAGGCCGCCTCCGGCGCCCGCGGCGACGGCGTCCCCGTCTTCCTCTACGGCGTCGGCGTCACCGAACCCAAGGATGTCGCCCTTGTCTCCGCCGACGCACCCCGCATCGCCTTCCTGAAAGAGCGCGTCAACATCCGCGTCCGTCTCTCCTCCGCCGGCTTCGAGGGCCAGCCCGTCGTCATCGCCCTCCGCGATCCCGCCGGCAAAGCCCCGCCCCTCGCCGAGACCACCGCCACCTTGCCCGCCCGCGGCACCGTGGACGCCGAACTTTCCTTCATCCCCGAGAACGCCGGCGAACTCGCCCTCGAGGTCGCCGCCACCCCGCTCGAGGGCGAGGCCAGCACCGACAACAACGTATCCACCGTCCGCATACGCGTCCTCGATAACCGCGTCCGCGTCTTCATGATCGACCAGGAGCCGCGCTGGGACTGGCGCTACCTCCTCGACTTCCTGCAGGACGACCGCCGCCTCACCCTCAAGTGCGTCCTCCTCGACGGCGACCCCAGCCTCCTCAAGCTCCCCAACACCCCGTTCATCGCCGCCCTCCCCGACGACCGCGCCGCCCTCTACGAAAGCGACATCATCCTACTCGGCGACGTCGATCCCGCCCGCCTCGGCCGCGAACGCATGCAGCTCATCCGCGACTGGGTGGACCAGGCCGGCGGCGGTCTCGTCTTCCTCGCGGGTCCCAACCACAATCCGCGTTCCTACCTCGGCACGCCGCTCGAACCGCTCCTTCCCGTCGTCCCGCTTTCCGGCCCGCTCGAGCAGCTCACCGCCCGCCACCCCGACCCCGCCAAGCTCGCCCTCACCGCCGCCGGCGCCCGCTCGCCTCTCCTACGGCTCTCCGAGAAACCCGCCGAAAACGCCGCCCTCTGGCGCGGCTTCGAGGGCATCCGCTGGACCGCCAAGGTCGCCCGCGCCCGCCCCGGCGCCGAGGTCCTCCTCGTCGATCCCACCCCGTCCCGCTCCACCCCGTCCGGCCCCGGCCCCGTCCTTGCCCGCCAGCGCTTCGGCCGCGGTGAGGTCATGTATTTCGGTTTCAACGAAACCTACCGCTGGCGCTCCGGCCTCGGCGGAAAATACTACGCGCAAATCTGGAGCCAGGTCTTCCAGGCCCTCTCCCTCGAACGTCTCTCCGGCGCCTCCAAACAGGTCCAGCTCCGCGTAGACCGCCCCGAATACCAGCTCGGCGAACGCGTCGTCATCTCCGGACGTCTCTACCAGCCCGACTTCAAGCCGCTCGTCGCCGACGTCGTCCCCGCCCGCGCCGAATTCACCCCCGAGGGCGCCACCGCGCCCGTCCAGCAGGAGGTCATGCTCCGCCCCGTTCCCGAAGAGGCCGGCGGCTACCGCGCCGAATTCACCCCGGCCATCCCCGGACGCTACAAGTTCTTCACCCTCCTCGACGCCACCGCCGTCGTTGAATTCGACGTCGTCCAGCCGCGTCTCGAACAGGCCGACGCCGCCATGAACCTCCCGCTGCTCGAAGCCACCGCCTCCGCCGCCGGCGGCAAACTCCTCCGCGAGGAAAACCTCCACGAGCTCCCCGCCCTCCTCGAGGACAAGAGCGGCAGCGTCACGTCCCTCAAACGTCTCGAACTCGCCTACTCCCCCGTCCTCCTCGCCCTCATCCTCCTGTTCGCCTGCGCCGAATGGCTCTTCCGCCGCCTCAACCGCCTGAAATGATGAAAACCTCCAAAAAAGGTAGGGCGGGTCCGCCAAGATCGCTTTCCAAACGTGGGAGCGAGCTTGCTCGCGATGTTCGCCCACCCGTCTCCCCCGCGAACCTCCCCGCCCCCCTCCGCCACGCCCTCTCCCGCGTCGCCGGCAAACACTTGTTCATGCAGGTCCTCATCGGACTCGCCTGGCTCGTCATCACCGCCGTTCTCCTCGTCTCCGCGCAGAATTTCTTCGACCGCATCATGGATTTCCCGCGCGCCGTGCGCGCGGCCTTCCTCGTGATCGATGCCGGCGTGCTCGGCACCCTCGTCTGGCGCAAACTCATCGTCCCCGTCCGCCGCCGGTGGCGCGCCGCCGAGGCCGCCTTCGCCATCCAGCGCCAATGGCCCGCCCTCGGCAGTCGCGTCATCTCCGCCCTCCAGCTCTCCGAATCTTCCGCCCGCGATCCGCGCGGCGCCGGCTCACCGCTGCTCGTCTCCGCCCTCGTCCAGGAAACCGCCGCGTCCGTCCCGGCCCTTCCCCTCGGCCAGGTCGTCCCCGCCAAACCCGCCGTCCGCCGCGTCTTCTCCGCCTTCGCCCTCTGCGCCCTCGCCGGCGGCCTCGCCTTCTGGCAATGGCCGCTCGCCTCCGTCCTCCTGCGCCGCGCCCTCCTCGCCGACATCCCGCTGCCGACCAACACCATCGTCGTCCCCGAGACCCGCGACCTGCGCACCGCCGCCGGCACCCAGGTCACCCTCGCCGCCCTCGCCCAGGGTGTCCTCCCTCCGCAGGGCCGTCTCGAACTCGCCCTCGCCGGCGGTGAAACCCGCACCATCCTCGTCCGTCCCGACGCCGAAAACCCCGCCCGTTTCTCCTTCCCCATCGAGAACGTCCGCCAATCCTTCTCCTACCGCTTCTACCTCGGCGACGGCCGCGGCCCGTCCTTCGACGTCACCGCCCTGCCCGCCCCGCTCCTCGAATCCGCCGAATTCCTCCAGGAATTCCCCGCCTACACCGGACGCCCCCCGCTCCGCCAACCCGCCGGCGCCCTCGCGTTTTTCCCCGGCTCCAAGGTCCGCGTCATCGCCAAGGCCAACCAACCCGTCGGCCTCGTCGAACTCCGCTTCGCCGGCGACGCCCCGCCCCCCGGCATCACGCTCACCGTCGACGCCAACTCCCCCGACATCGCCCGCGGCGAATTCACCGTCCCCGCCGGCGGACTCTCCAGCCTCAGCCTCCCGCTCGTCAGCACCGAGGGCATCGCCGCGATGGACACCACCGCCTACCCCGTCCGCCTCGAAACCGACCGCGTCCCCGTCGTCCGTGTCCTTGAACCCGTCGCCACCAGCGACACCATCGTCCCCACCGCCCGCCTGTCCGTGAGGGCCCGCGTCCGCGACGACTTCGCCATCTCCCGCGTCGAACTCGTCACCGAACTCGTCGGCGGCGACCAAAGCCGCCGCCCCCTCGTCGTCGCCCCCGACGGCACCGTTAGCCACGAATTCGTCCCCGTCTCCGAATCCCCCCCGCTCGTCGAGGGCAACCAGCTCACCTGGTGGATCGAAGCCACCGACAACAACACCGCCACCGGCCCCGGCGTCGGCGTCAGCGAACGCCGCGAACTCGGCATCGTCAGCTTCGCCCAGAAGCAACAGGAAATGCTCAAGCGGCTTGAGGAAACCTCCCGCCGCATGGAAGATGTGGCCCGCCGCCAAAGCGAGGTCCGCGACACCCTCGGCGAAGCCCTCCGCCGCACCGACGAAACCCAACCCGCCCCATGAAAACCACCCGTCTCCTCCTCCGCACACTGGTCATTGGTCATTCGTCATTGGTCATTTCGTCGGGGGCGGCCGCCGCCCCCGACGACGCCCTCCGCCCCATCGCCTTCCAAAACGGCGTCAACCAGCAGGCCCTCGGCGCCGAAACCGCCGCCCTCGCCCGCGAAATCACCGCCCTCATCGAGGAACTCCAACGCAACGGCTTCCCCATCCAAATCCTCGGCGCCCTCACCGAACTCGCCGCCCAACTCCAGTCCCTCGGCGGCACCGAAATGTCCGGCATCGCCTCCCGCCTCCGCAAACTCGGCGAAAGCGCCCAGGCCGACCCCCGCGCCACCGCCACCGAGGCCTACGTCGCCCAACAGGCCATCGAGTCCCGCCTCAAATCCCTCGCCCGCCAGATCTCCATCCAGCAGCTCCGCGAGGAAGCCGCCCGCCGTCTCGAAGCCCTCATCACCCGCCAGCTCGCCACCCAGCGCGAAACCCGCGCCATCGCCTCCGCCAAAGCCGACGCCGAACGCCAGCGCCTCCTCGTAAGCGACCAGTCCGGCATCGGCGAAGACCTCTCCACCTTTTTCCAAACCGGCGAAAACCTCCTCGCCCGTCTCCGCGAAAGCGACGCCCCCGCCACCCCGACCGGCGCCCCCGCCGCCGCACCCGCCGCCGGCCCCACGTTCACCGAACGCATCAACGGCCCCTACCTCAACACCCTCTGCACCGAGGCCGTCGACCACCTCAAAGGCAAACGTTACCCCGACGCCTACGGACGCCAGGAGGCCCTCATCGCCGAGCTCCGCAAGATCCTCCAAAAGATCCTCCAAAACATCCTCTCCAGCCTGCCCAAGGAACAACGCCTCGCGAGCGCCCTCCAGCAGGTCTCCGCTCTCCTCCAGCAGCAGCAGGCCAACGAGCAGGCCCCCACTCCGCCCACCCCCGAGGCCAACCAGCAGGCCGCCGATCAGGCCCAAAACCTCGCCAACCAGGTCGCCCCCCTCAGCCCCCAGGCCGCCGCCGCCCTCCAGCAGGCCCAGCAGGCCCTCCAAAACCCCCAGGCCACCCCGCCCCAAAACCAACAGGCCAACGCCCCGCAGCCCGGCCAGCAAACCCCGCCCCAACAAAACCAGAGCGGCCAGCCCACCCCTTCCCAACCGCAAAACCAGCAGGCCAACGCCCCGCAACCCGGCCAGCAACAACCGCAGCAAAACCAAGCCGGGCACCCCCCCCCTTCCCAAGACCAACAGGCCAACGCCCAACAGCCCGGCCAACCGCAACAGCCTCAGCCCGGTCAACAACAGCAGGCCAACGCCCAACCCCAACCCGGCCAACCCCAGCAACCGCAGCCCGGCCAGCAGCCGCAGCCCGGCGAAGGCCAGCAGCCCCCCCAACCGCAACAAAACCAATCCGCCGCCACCGCCGCCCTCGCCGCCGCCCAGGCCGCCCTCCAGCAGGCCCTCGCCCAAACCCAGCAACAAAACGCCGAGGGCCAGCAAGCCGCCAACCAGCCCGGACAACAACCCGGCGAACAACAACCGGGCCAGCAACCCGGTCAGCAACCCGGCGAACAACAAGCCGGCGCCCAGCAGCCCGGCCAGCAACAGCCCGGCCAAGGTCAACCCCAACCCGGCCAGCAGCCCGGTCCGCCCCAGCCGGGCCAGAGCCAGCAAACCGCCCAAGGCACCGGCCAGGACGGCCAGCCTCCCAGTCAACAGCCCGGCCAGCCCGGCTCCGGCGATGGCGAGTCCCAGGACCAGCTCGCCGGCAGCGGACCCCAGGCCACCGGCCCCGCCCAGGTAGTCGGCGCCCTCCGCCGCGAGGAACGCGAGGCCTTCACCGCCCTCCAAGGCGAGCGCTACCCCGCCGAATACTCCGCCTGGGTCCAGCAATACTGGCGCAACCTCGCCCAAGACCAATGAACCCTATCGTATCCAAATTTCAACGACAGCTTCTGTTCCTGACCTCATTGGTCATTGGTCATTGGTCATTGGTCATTCCATCGGCCTCCGCCGCCCCCGTCGAAACCTCCTTCGGCAGCAGCGAACGCAAAGGTGCCACCCTCATCGGCATCTTCTACGACCTTAAACAAACCCAGCAGCGCGAACCCATCCCCAAGTTCTCCCGCCGCTACAACTCCTTCCTCGACGAATTCCTCGTCTCCGGTTTCGACGAAGCCTACATCAACCGCTTCTTCCGCGCCGCACTCCCGCTCTACACCACCCAGTTCGCCATCCCGTCCATGAACGCCGACGGCGCCCCCAAGGCCTTCGGCGTCGATGGCGTCGTGAAACCGAGCTACTGGATCATCCACTACAAAGGCCAGGTCGCCCCGCCCGTCGACGGCACCTACCGCTTCGTCGGCAACTTCGACGACATGCTCGTCGTCGCCATCAACCGCAAGGTCGTCCTCGAGGGCAACCGCCCCGACACCAAGTTTCCCCGCCTGGGCTGGAAAGAACCCGCCGACAAAGGCCCTCGCGTCGCCGCCAACCACCTCGCCAAATACGGCGACTGGATCACCCTCAAGGCCGGGGAACCCGTCGACATCGACATCCTCATCGGCGAACGCCCCGGCGGCCAGTTCCACGGCGTCGTCCTCTACGAAAAGCAAGGCGACACCTACCCCCGCACCGCCAACGGCGAGGCCATCCTCCCGCTGTTCCAACTCGCGGAAAAACCCATGAACGACCAGCGCTTCCTCACCGACCGCCCCCCGTGGAAGTGCTTCGACTAGTATCTTGTAACATAAAGTATTTCGCATTGATGCCGAAGCCTGAGATCGGTTATGTCCGGCATGGCCAATCGATACAAAGTCACGCTTACGCGAGCGGAGAGGGAGCAGCTCACCGAACTCGCCCGCAGTGGTAAATCCACGGC
>CAMBLN010000022.1 GCA_945868215.1 Opitutus sp. GAS368 | reverse complement strand
GGTGGAGCCTTTGGTGGTGGTGGAGCCCTTGGTGGAGGTGGAGCCAGCCGTGCTGGTGGAGCCCGAGGTGGTGGTGGAACCGGCGGTGGTGGTGGAACCAAGGGTCGTGGTGGAGCCAAGGGTCGTGGTGGAGCCCAGGGTCGTGGTGCTTTGCAAGCCGGCATCGCCGTCCAACGAGCTGTCGGAATACGATGAGGAACTGATGGGGTTGCCTGACTTCGGCATGATCATGCCCTCGACGAAATTGGATTGATAATAGGCGGTGCTGCCTGCGATCACAGGGGCACTGTCTTTGGCTGATGCCTTGTAGGTCAGGCGCCACCGGATGGCCGCTTCGGTGGCAATAAGACCTGGTGCGGGATCGGCGGGCATTTGGGCAAAAAGATAAGGGGCGCTGGCATCGACGTTTTTGGATAGCACGGTGTAGTCGTCCGAAATCGTCGAGGGATACCATCTCAGTTCGTAAACCGTGGACGCGGCCGCTCCCCCGGGTGCGGCCACAGCATAACGACGTTCACGCTGAATGCCCGCGATGGTGTTGGCGGCTATCTGGTAGCCATTGACCAAGGCTTTGGCGGCGGCATCGGCCATGGCGGCGGCCTTGGCGGCGTTGGCCAAAACGATCGATTGTCCTTTGTCGATGGTGCTGTCGTAGGCGGATTCTCCCTGGGCTTCGTTTACGGTCTTGTCAATGGTGAGGGTGACGTTGCCTGCCGTGTTGGGTGACCTCGTATCGTTGACGGAGACAATGCGACAATTGCGACCGAGGCTGGGGGCTGAAATTTCAATAAAGTCCCCCGCCTGCGGCTTAAGGTCCACGGCACAGTCCAGGGTGATTGAATTGCCCGCGGCGCTAACCACACGGGCAAAAGAACCGATCGGGACCCGGTAGGTGAGTTCAGAGTTGTAGGTAAGGCCATCCTCCTGGGTCGGACTGGGCCCGCCGTATCGAGGCCGCACATAAGGCGTGTTGATGGTCTGGCTCTTGGCCACGGCCAGTTCCCGATTGAGATGCGCTTGGACAAGGCGGGTGTCGGATACGGCGTGGGTGACCACCTGATTTTTATGAACCAGCCGCCCGATCACGACGACGGTCTGGACCACGGCGCCGAGGACCACCAACCCGATGGACATGGCGACGAGGATCTCTGTCAGCGTGAAGCCGGAGCGGTGTTTGCCGAGTTCGCAAGTTGAGTTGACGGTGGGCTTCATGGAACGTGGCGAACTGCGGAGAGGCGTTGGGTGTAACTTTTGCCGGAAGGCAACTCGTAGGTGATGGAGAAAACACCCAGCAGAAGGTAGCCTGCCGAAGTGCTGTAGGAGGCGGTGGTAGGATTGGCTACGGGATTGAGTCCGATGCCATCGTTTTTGAGACCGTCGTCATCGTTGGCGGTCACCCGCATCGGCATGACATAACGGGTGACTTTGGCGGGAATGCCCGTCTTGCCGTCACCGCGAAGGGTGACGCTGAGATGGGTTTTAACGGGCGCCGTGCCGGCAACATCGTCGCTGAGTTCGGGCCAGTTGAGTCCTGTTCCGGTCGGACCGCCGATGCTCGTGACGAACAACGGACGACGCAGGGCAACGCCTCCGATATCGTCCGTGGCCTTCAAGCGTTCAAATTGATCAACGAAACTCAGCAGAATCGAGCGGGCTTCATCGCGATAACGCGAGATTTCAGAAAACTGATAGGCTTTCATCACGCTCGCATAGATACCGACCATCGTGAGGGTGAAAATGAAAGTGGCGACCATCGCCTCCACGAGGCTGAACCCCCTGCGTTTGCCCTTTGACGGGGATTTTTTAACGGGTGCTGTGGCGATGGAGAGCATAACGATGGGAACGCGTAGGCACAAATGGACGGTAGAGGGGGTGCCCGGCGACTGAAAAATGGACTCGACCAGACTAGGTCCATCCGGCCCTATTGCTTCCTAAGTGACTGACTGTAATACACGGCTGCTTGGGAGCGACGGGTGACTTGGAGCTTGTCGAAGATGTTGGCGAGGTAGTTTTTCACAGTCTTTTCGCTCAAGCCCAGCAAGGAGCCGACCTCCTTGTTGGTGAGACCGTCGGCGATTTTTTCGAGAACGCGACGCTCTTGCGGGGAGAGCGTGGCCAGCAAGGTGCCGGAGGGATCGCCTTTGACGATGTCCATGACGCGGGCGGTGATTTGTGGATCGAGGATCGAGCGGCCGGCGGCGACGTCGCGGATGGCTTGGACGAGTGCGGCGGCGTTGATTTCCTTCAGCAAATAGCCGTGTGCACCGGCGCGAATGGCGTCATCGACGACGGCTTGGCCGGCGCTTGAGGTGAGGAAAAGCACGCGGAGATTTTCGTGGGTGCGGAGAAGCGTGCGGCACGCCTCGATCCCGGTGCCATCGGGAAGGCGGATATCGAGCAGCACCATGTCGGGACGCACGCGGGCGCACAGTTCGATGGCTCCGCGGACATCGCCGGCGGCGCCGAGCAATTCGATGCCTGCGATGTTTTGCAGCAGGCTCTGAAGCCCGGCGCGAACGAGTTCGCTGTCGTCCACAATCACGAGTCGAATGGATGAAGCGGGGGTGTTCATGCGGGCGGGTTGGCGGGGATGGTGATGACCAGACGGGCACCTTCGCCTGGTCGGCTCGTGACGCGCAGATCGCCCTTCATCGAGACCGTGCGGGCCTGGAGATTGGCCAGGCCCAGGCCGGGGCGGGAAATCGTTTGCGGATCGAAACCGCGACCGTCGTCCTGCACGAGCAACGCAAGGCGGACGCCGTCCTCGTGGAGACGCACGGTGACGTGACGGGCTTCGCCGTGGCGCAGGGCGTTGCTGGCGGCCTCGCGCACGATTTGAAGCAGTTCCGGCCGCCGGTTGTCGCCCAGCTGGGATACGGCGGCTTCGTCAAGGTGGACGCTGAAAACCACCTCGCGATTGCCGCGCAAGGAGTCGAGCATCGCGGACAGTTCGGCGGCGAAACCGTCGGCGCCGGGCGACGCGGAGCGGCCCAGGGTGTCGATGTAGCCGCGCACGTCGCGGATGGTTGTATTCAATAATTGGATTCCCCGTTCGACGAGCGTATCGGCCTCGTCCGGTTGCGTGAGGCGTTTCTGACGGGCGGACTCGAGCGTAAGACCGGTGGCGTAGAGCGACTGGATGATGCCGTCGTGCAAGTCGCGACCGAGGCGGATTTTTTCCTCGAGCGCCTGATTGAGCCGGAGTTGGTGGAGGTGGAGGGTTTCCTCGGTGCGGATGCGGGCGTCGCGTTCGCGGGTGAGCGCCTCGGACTGGGCGATGTTGGCGCGGGCGAGCCTGTCGACCTGGTTCATGTCGGTGCGCAAACGCTCCAAGTCGGGCGGGGTTTCGCGTCGCGGAGCAGGGACGAGCGCGACGATCACCACTGCGACGAGGCTGATGGCTACAAACGAGAGGAAGGCGCGTTGATGGTGGGTCTGCCGGTCTTGCATGGCGGTGCGCACGGCGGGCGTGATATCGAGACCGGTCATGAGTTCGCGCGCGCGGCGATGCGCGTGGAGTTGCAGGGTGGCGGCGCTGGCTCCCAACGAGACCAGAACGAGCACGAGCACAAAGAAGCGAAGGGGGTTGCTCATCGCGGCCGGTTCAGGTGGGGCCGTCCGAAGAATCGGCGATGATCCAGGAGGGGCGGGCCTTCACCTCGTCGTAGATGCGTCCGAGGTATTCACCGAGGATGCCCACGCAGATCAGTTGGACGCCCCCGAGCAGAAAAACGGCGATCACGGGAAGTGAGAATGTCGCTCGGGAAACCAAATCGAGCAAGGACGCGGCAGCCAGAAGCAGGGCGAGGCCGGAGATTGCGAAGCCGAGCCAGGTGGCGAGCCGCAGCGGCACGGTGGAAAACGAAAACACACCGTCGAGGGCGAGTTGGAGGGAGGATTTGAACGTGTAGTGCGGTTGTCCGGCGACGCGGGCAAGGCGCTTGAAGACGACGGCTTTTTGGCGAAAGCCGACCCACGAGCGCAGACCGCGCAGGTAACGGCGGCGTTCGGGGAGGCGGTTGATGGCGTCGATGACCTTGCGATCGAGGAGCGCGAAATCTCCCGAGTCGCGGGGGATGGGCGTGGAGGACAGTTTTTCAAGCACGCGATAAAAGCCCCAGGCCAGGGCTTGCTTGAGGGCGGGATCGTCGCGGCTTTCGCGCACGCCGTAAACGACATCGTTGCCCGCGAGCCATTCGGCGATGAAGCCTGCGAGTTCCTCGGGCGGATCCTGGAGGTCGGCGTCGATTATGATGGCGGCGTCACCGCGGCATTTTTGAAGACCGGCGGAGACGGCCGCCTGGTGTCCGAAATTACGGGAAAAAGAGAAACCGCGCCAATGGGCGAATGCGGCGGACTGACGCTGGAGCAAGGACCACGTGGCGTCGCGGGAGCCGTCGTCGACACAAACGACCTCGAAACGCACCGGCCAGGTTTTGGCGACCGTTTCGAGACGGGCGAAAAGAATGGGCAATGATTCCTCTTCGTTAAAACAGGGGACGATGATGGAGATCAGAGGATCGTGCGGTCGGCTCATGAAAAGGAGGAGTGGCCTCACCGCGAAATGTGCCGGCCACCGGGCGAACGTATCTAGCTGGTTGGTTGAGTGTAAAGCCCTGCTTGTCCCGCGAGCTTGCGCGAGGGCGATATTCACCGGAGTGTTACGTTTACGGTGCGGGCCGTGTCTGTCGGGGCTCTTGACAATTCACGGCGGGACATTTTCCCTCCGACCCTTCGATTTTCGCCAGAGTAGCTCAGTGGTAGAGCAGAGGACTCATAAGCCTTTGGTCGCCGGTTCAATCCCGGCCTCTGGCACCACTTCAGCCCCAAACACTTACAGAAGTTTTAGGGGCTTATTTTTTGCCCGAAATATTTTGTCTGTCCCCTTTCTGTCCCTCTTTTCAAGTCCTCAAATCGCACTTTTGGGCTCTTTTCGGTAGCTCTCCACTCATTAGGTGCTCTTCCGAAAACCAAGGAATCGCCTGCCTCATTCCATGGCAAATGCGCGTTGGCGTCCTATGCCTTTACCGGAAAGGATTGCGGCTCACATGCCCTGCGGGGCCGGAATGTCGGAACGTCCCCCGAGGCTAGGCCTTGGGCTTTTTCGCCGCCAGATACTCCGACACTTCCCGAGCCACCCGATTGCCCTCGGCTATCAGGTATTCTCGCTCGGAGGCCTCCGCTGCCGTCAAGACCCGACCAACCACTGTTGAGGTTGACGAGCCGGTAGATTTCACTGCCGGTGCGACGGGACTTGCAACGGAGACTGGAGTCGGAGGAATCGGCTGCTGCTGGAGCTGCTGCGCCGCCTTCGCTGCGTCCTGCGCCATCCGGTCCTCGTGGAGACGCTGGCTTATTTCCCGCATTGCTGATGCTGCCCCGTCCGAGAAGTCCCCCATTTTCATAAGGCCCAATCTGGTCGAGAACTCCGATAAGCTCAAGCTAGCTTTTCGGCAGGCTCACTTAGCGTGCGAACCGTCGCAATGGCCTTTGGGATTCTTGGTCTTGCCGCATCCGCACTTCTTCGGGTCAGGCTTCGCGTGTGACCCATCGCAGTTACCTTGGGGATTGGCCGTCTTACCGCATCCGCATTTCTTGGGGGCTTGGTTGCTAATATGGAATTTATTTTGAGGAATCTAAACCTCGTCCGTATGAGCGGAAGGTTCAAGTGCCGATCCATCCCGGTGCCGTCTCCTTGACCAATGGCGCGGACCTGGGCATTAAAATCCCCGGGCCTCGCGCGCGCGCCTGCGCATACGTTTTCCGCCGATTTGGTCGTCTAAACCGCAGGGCGTCCTCGGCTGGCGCAGAATCGCCCGACGCCGTGGTCAATTCGCCTCCGGCGAGACGCGATGACCAACAAACCCCCTCCCCGTTTCTGGGCGTTTAGCCCCGTGGCAGGATGCGATTTCCGCGTGACCAACAAACCTTCGTTTTTAATACGCCCGGTCTGCGCGGTAGGGGTGCTGGCTATGAATCCATCCCTCGAATCCCTCCAGCAGTCCGCCGATAGCCTCGGCTTTGTCATCTCCGATCTAAAAGCAGCCCACGGCTCTGGCCACGTAAGTATTTCGCCAAGCGGTAACGGAATCGATGTTGAGGACGGCGAGCGACCGCCCGTTCACTTTTTCGAGCCAGGCTTCACGCCCACCATTAACATAGTCGAACTTCGCATTCTTTGCCTTTCCCCTGGCCCCCGCATCAACTTTGGCGATATCAGCCACAATTTTGCGAAGCTTAGTCGCGTAGATCCTCACGGTGCGCTCGCTCAGATGGCCTCGAGCCAAGACGTCATCTAGGAATTCGCCTAAGGTGCAAATCTCGGCCTTCACCAGCGGACTGGGCTTAAACCGCGCAAGGGTCGCGTCCCAACCGACCGAGACCAAGGAGACGTAAACATCACGGGCCTTGATCGCAGCGACGGCCTGATTGGCCGTTTCGAGGTTGAACCATGCTTCACGGCGCTGGTGCTTCATTCGCACCTGCCACTCAGGAATCGCTACCACTTCTCCGTCGCGCCCCTTGAATGAACGCCGCTTAAGCCGGGGCTTCCAGAAATCCTGATGCGTTTTCGTTCCTCGGGTCTTTTTGTCTGTCCCCTTTGTCTGTCCCTCTTCTGTCCCCTTTTTTGAGTCCTCAAAAGATTCTTGTTGGCTGCTCATGTCCTCAACTTGTGAACTGATTTACCTCTGCAAGCGATGATATAAGTGGGAATATATGCGGACAGTTAGAGACAGGTGATGACAAGCTTTCCAAAGGACTCATAAGCCTTTGGTCGCCGGTTCAATCCCGGCCTCTGGCACCACTTTCAGAAAACCAAAAAGGGCACACGTCATGTGTGCCCTTTTGGATTGCCGGTTCAGCCCGCGCGGCGGACGGCGGCGGGTTTCTTTTGGGCAGGCTTTTTCTTGGGGGTGCGCTCGATGTTGAGGTAGGTCTTGGAGCGCATCTGTTCCTCATAGAATTCGACGAGACGCACGCCCTCGCGGGGCTTGACGAGGTCCTTCTTGGTAGCGGCGTCGATCTGGGCCTTCATCTTGCGGCACAGCTCTTCCCATTGGTATTGCACGCCATCGATCACGTCGGAGACGCGGCTGCCGGCTAGGGCTTCCTCGATGTAGAAACCGTTGGGTTCGTCGGGTTCGAGGAAGACGTGGACCTCGTTGACGCGGCCGAAGAGATTGTGGAGGTCGCCCATGATGTCCTGGTAGGCGCCGGTGAGGAACACGCCGAGGTAGTAGGGCTTGTTGTTGAGCGCGTGGAGCGGGAGGTGGTCCTTGGTATCCTGGAGGTCGATGAACGTGTTGATCTTGCCGTCGGAGTCGCAGGTGATGTCGACGAGGATGGCGTTGACGGACGGTTTTTCGGCCAGACGGTGCAGCGGGGTGATGGGGAAAAGCTGCTTGAGCGCCCAGTGATCGAGGAGGGACTGGAATACGGAGAAGTTGCAGACGTATTGGTCGGCGAGGAGGGCGTTGAGATCGTGGAGTTCCTCGGGGACGTAGCCCGTGTCGCGGGTTTCCTTGGCGATCTGTTCGCAGACCTGCCAGTAGAGCGATTCGGCGGCGGCGCGGTTTTCGAGGTCGAGGTAGCCGAGATTAAAGAGAGAGAAGGACTCCTCTTTTTTCTGAATGGCGTCGTGGAAGCGCTCGAGCTTGCCGAGCTTGGCCTTGTTTTTGAGGAGGAGTTCGAGGTCGGTAACGACCTTATGCTTCACCTTGGGCTGGTGCTGGACGCCGAGGGTTTCGCGTTTGTTGATGCGTTCGAAGACCTCGACCACGAGCATGGAGTGGGGGGCGACGACCGCGCGGCCGGACTCGGTGACGATGTCGGGCACGGAGACATCGGAGGCGACGCAGATGTCGCGGATGTTGGCCACGACGTCGCGGGCGTATTCGGCCATCGTGTAGTTCATCGACGACTCGAAGTTGGTGCGCGAACCGTCGTAATCGATGCCGAGACCGCCGCCGCAATCGAGGTAGCCCATCGGGAAGCCCATCTTGACGAGCTGGCAGTAAAAACGCGTGGCCTCGATGACGGCGTTTTTGATGGTGATGATGTTGGGCACCTGCGAGCCGATGTGAAAGTGCACGAGCTTCACGCACTGGGTGAGCTTGGCGGCCTTGAGCTTTTCGGCGGCGAACAGGATCTCGGCGGTGTTGAGGCCGAACTTGGCGTTGTCGCCGGTCGAGGAAGACCATTTGCCCTCGCCGCGGGTCTGAAGTTTGGCGCGGAAACCGATGAGCGGCTTTACGCCGACCTCCTCGGAGATGGCGATGATGTCGTCCACCTCGGCGAGCTGTTCGACGACGATGATGATTTTTTTGCCGATCTTGCGGCCGAGGAGGGCGAGACGGATGTAATCGTGGTCCTTGTAACCGTTGCAAATGATGAGGCGGTTGGCGCCCTCATGCATGGCCAGGGCGATCATGAGCTCGGGCTTGGAACCGGCCTCAAGGCCGTAGCCGTAGTCCTTGCCGGCGGCGACGATCTCGTCGACCACCTCGCGGAGCTGGTTGACCTTGATGGGGAACACGCCGCGGTATTCGCCCTTGTAGTCTTCTTCCTTGATAGCCTTGCGGAAGCATTCGTTGAGCTGGGTGACGCGGTGGCGCAGCAAGTCCTGGAAACGAATGACGAGCGGAGCCTTGAGACCCATGCCCAAGGATTCGTTGACGACATCCATGATGCGGATCTCGCGGCCGTCGGCGAGAGGCTGGACGTTGACGAAACCATCGGCACCGGCGCCGAAATGGCCGGAGCCCCAGCGCTTGAAACCGTAAAGTTCTTCGGACTGCGCGACTGACCAGGAGGAGGCGGATTTGCTTTTCAAAGAGGGGGGAATGGCGGACTGGGTTATGGCTTGCGTTCGCAAAGGTGGAAGCGGTTATGTAGCTGTTTCATTTTTCAAAAACCACAACACGAAATCACAACCATGTCCCTACCTGTCGACGTCTCGGTTATTCTTGCCCAAACCCAGCCCGCCCCCGGGCCCCAAGGAGGCCTGATGAGCTTCCTGCCCTTTATCCTGATTTTTGCGGCGATGTATTTTTTGATGATCGCCCCGCAGCGTAAGAAACAAAAAGAGCACACCAAGATGATCGACGCCCTCTCGACGGGCGATGAGGTTGTCACCGTTGGCGGCATCTACGGCGAGATCACCAACAAGAAGGACGACCGTTTTGTGATCCGCATCGCGGAAGGAACCAAGGTCGAAATCGGGAAGGCGTTCATTCACGGTCTGGTGAAAAAAGCCGGCTGAAGATTTAACCCGGCTGTAACACACGCCGGTGAAATCCCGCCCCTGGGATGATTTCAAACCACTCCGCCTGATTTAACGGCCTCCCGGCATCGCGAAGATGGCCGGGAGGTCTTCGTCTTTTCGACGCGCGATTCCCTTCCTGCTTTCCGCGTAATCACTACCCCTTCAATTTAAACCAAATCCACCATGTTCAAACGCAACTTCTGGAAACTGACGCTCAGCTTGGCCGTCGTTTTCTGGGCCCTGTCGTCCCTGCTTCCCCTACAAGACCAGCCTTTCCCCGAGTTCTCCCAGAGCAAGGCCGAGGTGAAATCCTCCGAGTTTGCCGCTCTTATCAAAGAGGCTTCGGAGCGTGTCGCCGCCAAACAATCCGCCAGCGTGTTCGTGGCGCTGAAATCGATCGCCAAGGAGCGCAAGATCGACCTCACGCAATACTTCCCGCAATACCCCATCGAGTCCTCCCTGGGTAATATCGAGAAGCGCAACAACATCCTGCTCGATCACATCCTGGCCCAGTCCAAGGGCAAACTTCAGCTCGGTCTGGACCTGAAGGGCGGCGTGGCTTTCACGCTGGAGGCGACCACCACGCCCGGCAGCGAAAACGTGGGCGAAGTCGAACGTGCCGAGAAACTCTCCAAAGCCATCGAAATCATCGGTGAACGCATCAACGGCCTCGGTGTGGCCGAGCCGGTGATCCGCGCCGTTGGCGACAACCGCATCGAGGTCCAGCTTCCGGGTGTAAACACCAAGGACAACCCCGAGATCGTCGCCAGCGTGCAAAAGCCCGCGCGTCTCGATTTCCGTCTCGTTTATCCGTTCGGCACGCCGGCCCAGCTCGGTGAAACTCCGGCCGGTTACGAGGTGATGACCCTTGAGCAGGAAGAACGCGGCCAGACGGTGACCGAGGAGGTCTATGTCAAGCGCCTGCCCGCCATGAACGGCGAAGGGGTTACCGGAGCCTATCCGACGATGGACGAGTTCGGACGCTTCCGCATCATTCTAAAGTTCGACGACTCCGGTGCCAAAAAATTCGCAGCGGTGACCCGCGAGGTTGCCGACTACACGCGCCAGTTGGTGCAGCAGACAGGCAATGAAAACGCCCGCGCCCGCCTCGCGATCGTGCTTGATGGCAAGCTCTACTCGGCCCCCGGTGTTCAGCAGGAAATCGATGCCGGCTCCGCCGAGATTTCCGGCAATTTTTCGCAGCGCGAGGCGTTCGAACTCGCCAACGTGCTGAACAACCCGCTCGACCTGCCGCTGCAGATCAAAGAGCAATACGAAGTCGGTCCGTCGCTCGCCGCCGATTCCGTGGCCAGCGGAAAACTCGCGTTCATGATCGGCACGGCGCTCACCGCCGCGTTCATCATCTTCTTCTACACGACCGGCGGGTTCCTCGCCGTCTGTGCGATGATCCTGAACGTGGTGATCATTCTTGGTGTCATGGCCAGCCTCGGGGCGACCCTGAGCATGCCCGGCATCGCGGGTATCGTGCTGACGATCGGCATGTCGGTGGACTCGAACATCCTGATCTTCGAGCGTATGCGCGAAGAGTTGAAGCAGGGCAAATCCCTGTCGACGGCGTTGGAAGCCGGCTTCGAGAAGGCGTTTTCCGCGATTCTCGACGGTAACCTTACGACGCTCATCACCGCCGCGATCATGATCGCGCTGGGCACGGGTCCGGTGAAGGGCTTCGGCGTCACCCTCGCCATCGGTATCTTCTCCACGATGTTCTCGGCGCTGGTCATCAGCCGTCTGTTCCTCGATTGGGCGATCAACGGTGGGTTCGCGAAGCGCATGCGCATGTTTTCGGTTCTCGAAAACACCAACTACGACTTCCTTAAATATGCACGCGGCGCGTTCATCGTTTCGTGGATCGTGGTGCTGGCCGGCGTCGTCACGGTGGCGGTCAAAGGCGATAAAATCTACGGCATCGACTTTTCCGGTGGCGACCAAGTGTCGCTGTCGTTCAAACAATCGGTGCCGCTCACGGATGTGCGCAAGGTCGCGACCACGCAGGGGGTCGAAGACATCAGTCTTTCCTACACCAAGCAGATTGGCGGCGATACCGAGGTGCTGCGGTTGACCACGCCTTTCGACCAGGCGAAACCCCTGGTTCAGGCGTTGCAGGCCGCGTATCCCGACGCCGGCTTTGAATTTGTCAGCGAATCCCGAATCGGTCCGTCCGTCGGCGAAGAAATCAAGCGCAACGCCGCATGGGCGATCTTCTGGTCGCTCGTGCTCATCCTGGTCTATGTCGCGTTCCGCTTCGAGATGGGTTACGGCATCGGCGCGGTGATCTCCACGTTGCACGACGTGATCATCACCATCGGAATTTTTGTGATGATCGGCGGGCAGTTCAACGCCTCGATGGTCGCGGCGATCCTGCTGATCGTCGGTTACTCCATCAACGACACGATCGTGGTGTTCGACCGTATCCGCGAGGAGCTCACGCTCAATCCGACGGCCTCGTTGAAGAACGTGATCAACCGTTCGCTCAACCTCACGCTTTCCCGCACGATCATCACGGGCGGCACGACCTTCCTGACGGCGATCGTGCTGGCCACGGTGGCCGGCGGCGAAGTGCGCGATCTCGCGATCACGCTCATCATCGGTGTCATCACCGGCACGTTCTCCTCGCTGTTCATCGCCAGCCCGATCTTCTTCTGGTGGCACAAGGGCGACCGCCGCCACGTCGAGAAGAGCCACGACGTGAAGCCGACCTACGAGTGGGACGCGACCAGCAAGGCATCGAAATAAAAAGCGATCCCATTCGCTGATGCGCTGGACCTACAAGCCGTTTCCGGCCGACGAGGTCGGGGCCTTGGGCAAACATACGAGCGCGGGCCCGGTGATCGCCGAGCTGTTGCTTCGCAACGGACTCGGCGACCACGCCGCCGCCGCGAGTTTCCTGCGCCCCGTCCTGGCCGACCTGAATGATCCGTTCCTGCTGACCAACGTGCAGGCCGGCGCCGCGCGGCTGCGCAAGGCCATCGACGCCGGGGAGGACATCGTCGTGCTGGGCGACTACGACGTGGACGGCGTGAGCAGCACGGCTTTGCTCGTGAGCATCCTGCGCCGGTTCGGCTCCCAGCCGCGCTTCGTGGTGCCGCGTCGCATGGAGGACGGTTACGGTTTGTCGCGCAGCGCGATCGACCGCGCCTTGGAGCGGGGCAAACCGCAACTGTTCATCGCGCTGGATTGCGGGACCAACTCGCACGAGGAAGTCGCCTACTTGGTTTCGCAGGGAATCGACGTGATGGTGGTGGATCATCATCGGTCGAAGGAGACGCCGCTTGGGCAGGGATTGCTGATCAACCCCCATGTGCACGGCTGCACGGGTGACGAGGCGTGGCACAACCTGTGCACGGTCGGTCTGGTCTTCAAACTCGCGCATGGCCTGCTCAAACTTTTGCGCGCCGAAAATCATCCCGTCGCTCACAGCATCAAGCTGCGCGACTACCTCGATTTGGCGGCGATGGGGACGGTGGCCGATCTGGTGCCGCTGACCGGGGAGAACCGTATTCTGGCGCGGTTCGGATTGCGCATCCTGCAAGGCTGCGAGCGCCCCGGCGTGCGCGCGCTCATGCAAATCGCCGGGGTGAAGCCCGACCACGGAATCAACCCGGTGGATATTTCGTTCCGTCTCGGTCCGCGCATCAATGCGAGCGGGCGACTGGCCGACGCGGCGTTGTCGGTGGAACTCATGTTGAGCGACGACGAGCAGTTTTGCGACGAGACCGCGCAGCAGCTGGACGCGTTCAACCGCGAGCGTCAGGAGATCGAGCGCCACATCACCGAAGAGGCGGAGCGCATGATCGAGTCGGAGTTTGCGGACTGGCCGGGCATCGTGTTGTTTGGCGAAAACTGGCACCCGGGCGTGGTCGGTATCGTGGCCGGACGGGTGACGCGCAAATACAACCGTCCGTGCGTGGTGCTGGGCAACGAAGGCATCTACGCGAAGGGGTCGGGACGCAGTGTCAACGGCGTGAATCTCGTCGAGGTGCTGGGGACCTGCTCGGACGAACTCACCAACTGGGGTGGGCATCCGATGGCGGTGGGCGTCTCGTTGGAGAAAGCGCATCTGCCCGGTTTCCGCACGCGGTTTGCCGAGGCGGTGCGGTTGGCCGCGGGCAGTGATTTGATCGAGCCGATCCTCACGATTTCGGCGTGGCTGACGCCGGATCAAATCAACGAGCAATTGATGGAAGGTTTGGAAGCGATGCAGCCCTTCGGCCAGGGCAATCCCGAGCCGGTGTTCGGAGTGCGCGGCGTGGTGCTGCGCTCGCGTCCCGACGTGTTCAAGCAGGCGCATTTTCGTTTTAATTTCGATGATGCGCGCGGACGGAGATTGTTCGGCGTGGCGTGGAAAATGGCGAACCGCCTGCCGCCGACGGGGGTGCCGCTGGATTTTGCGGTGGAGCTGGCGTGGAATTATTTCAACGACCGCAAGCTCTTGCAGCTGGAGCTCGTGGACTGGCGCGTGAGCGAGTGATTTATCGCGGCGCGCCGTGGAGTTTCCCATTGACGCCACTCATACGTCCCTTTTTCTCTGACCCTTCAGTCATGGCAAAATAGCTCAGTTGGTAGAGCAGCGCACTGAAAATGCGCGTGTCCTCGGTTCGATTCCGAGTTTTGCCACCACTTTCAAAAAAACCGCATCTCGAAAGAGACGCGGTTTTTTTGTGGAGATCACCAGCCGGCGATGGCGGAGGCGACGGAGGCTTTGTCGGCGGCGCCGAAGAAAGACGTGCCAGCGACGAAGGTGTCGGCTCCGGCGGCGCGACATTGCGGGCCGGTCTTCAGATCGACGCCGCCGTCCACTTCGAGACGGAAGGTGAGACCGCGTTCGCGACGCCAGCGGTCGATTTGCGAGATCTTGGGGAGCATGTCGCCGCGGAAAGGTTGTCCGCCGAAGCCGGGCTGAACGGTCATGACAAGGACGAGATCAACTTGATCAAGGAAAGGCTCGATGGCTTCCGCCGGAGTGCCGGGGTTGAGGACGATCCCGTTCTGGCAACCGAGGGCGCGGATGCGGGCGAGGGTGGCGGCGTGGTCGTAGGCCGGCTCGATGTGGATGCTGATGAGGTTGGCGCCGGCTTTGGCGAAGGGCTCGATGTAGCGGTGCGGTTCGTCGAGCATGAGATGCGTGTCGAAGAAGAGCGACGAACCCTTACGGAGAGCGGCGACGGTCTGCGGCCCGAACGTGAGATTCGGCACGAAGTGGCCGTCCATGATGTCGAGGTGAACCCAGGGAATGCCGAGGGACTCGATGGTGCGGGCGCTGCCGGCAAGATTGGCGTGGTCGCCGGCGAGAATCGAAGGGGCGAGAATGGAGGCGTGCTTCACGCGACGACAATCAGGCCGAAGCCACGGGGATGGAAAGCGGAATTCGCGGATCCGCGGTGCGAGGATAAAACCGCGAACGGATCACCACACGTCGAGCGTGGCGCCGAGGACGTTCTTGGCGAGGGACTCGGCGAGCAGGGGGACGTTTTGGTATTCGGCCTGCAGCTGTTGTCTGCCGTCGGTGAAAATCTGGCGCGTGGCGCTGACCTTGCGGTTTTCGAAGACGAGCTTGTTGTCGCGGTTGTCGCGGAGGGTGGCCTCGGCGTCGAGCGAGACATCGAATTTGCGGGCAAGACCGGTGTCGGTGGTGAGGCGCGTCTGCATGACGCGGCCGTAGTTCACGAGGTGGACGGAGAGGGTGACATCGGCTTCCTCGGGGGTGTTGACCAGGATGACGCGCGGATCGCGCAGGAAGGTTTCGCGAAGCTGGGTGCTGACGATGGCGACGGCCTGGGGGATGTTGCTTTCGTTGACGACGGGAGCGATGTGGATCGTGCGGAACGAGAGCTGTGCGCCGGTGCCGAGACGGTAGTTGGCGCAACCGGTGAGGAAGAGGAGTCCGGCGAGGCAGATAAGAAAAGGGGCGCGCATGGGGAAGAAGACGGGGCCGCGCGATGGCGGCGTTGAACGAGACGGCAATTAGAACAGCCAGAAGCTGCGCTTGGGCTTGGGGCGGGGGACTTCGGGGGTCTGGGCCTTGTTCTCGGCGGCATCGACTTCGGAGAGGCGTTTGCGGGCTTCGGCGGCGCTTTCGGAGTCGGGGAACGAGGTGATCGCTTCGTTGTAAAACACGCGGGCGGCTTTGTAGTTGTCGCGTTTGTAGAAATAGAAGTCGCCGATCTTGATTTTGCTTTGGGCAAAAACGGTGCGGGAGTCGGTCAGGCCCTTATCGACGGACGGGACATTGGAGTCGGTCGGGAAGAGGATGAGGAAGTCTTCGAAGTAGGTGATGGCCTGGCGGGTCGAAGCCTGGTCGTAGTAGGGGCCGTCGACGAGGGAAGCGTGGGTTTCGGCGAGTTTGTAGTAGGCGTCGGGGGCGAGGAGGCTCTTCTGGTAATTGTTGATCATGCGGTCGAGCGCATCGATGGCCTCGTCGGGCTGGTCGAGTTTTTGGTGCGTGCGGGCGATGTTCATCAACGACAGCGGCGCGTAGTCGCTGTAGGGGGCGGTGGATACAATCTTCTCGAAATACTCGATGCCCTTGGCGCGATTTTTAAAACCGGGGATGAGGCCGAAGTAGCGGGGGCGCTTGCCGTCGGCGTAGGCGTTGGCGATGCGGTATTGTTCGCTGATGATCGCGTTGAAGTGAGGGGAGTTGGGGTAGCGGGAGACGACGTTTTGGAAGGCGTCGAAGGCTTTGGTGTATTGGCGGCGCTCGAGGCGCACGCGGGCGGCGCGGTAGAGGGCCTCGGGGGCGTAGATGGAGTTGGGGTATTTTTTTGCGACGCTCTCGTAGCGCTTCATGGCGGACGAGTGGTTGCCCTTTTCCTCGTCGGCGCGGGCCTTGTTCATCGAGTCGAGGGCGTTGCGGCCTTCTTCGGGGAGCATTCCCGTGAGAACGCTTTCGCCTTCGACTTTCCAGCCGGTGGCCGGAGTCCAGACGAGTTCGGCGTGGAGGGCGGTGCCGGTCAGGATCGCCAGCGCAAAACTCAAAATGGTGAATCGGGACAGGGCGCGGGCGAGTAGATTGGACATGTCGTAAAAGATTACCAGCGAACCAGCGCGGACCCATAGGTCAAGCCCGCCCCGAATGCGACGAAGAGCGTGGTGTCGCCGGTTTTGATGCGACCTGAGCGCCGGGCTTCGTCGAGGGCGAGGGGGATGGAGGCGGCGGAGGTGTTGCCGTAGCGGTCGAGGTTCACGAAGAAGCGGTCGGAGGGAAGTTCCAGATATTGGGCGATGGCACCGATGATGCGCAGGTTGGCCTGATGCGGGATGACGCAGTCGATGCGAGCGGCGGGAACCTGATGTTGTTCCAAAATATCGCGGGCGGCGTCTTCCATCTCGCGCACGGCGATTTTGAAAATTTCACGGCCCTTCATCGTGATGGTGCGCGGGGTGCGGAGGGCATCCAAGACCGGCGCGGGGGTGTTGCTGCCGCCGTCGGGGATGCAAAGCAGTCTGGCGTGCGCGCCCTCGGCATAGAGCTTGGTGCCGATGATCTGGGCGGTGCCGCGGGCGGGGCCGAGCACGACGGCGCCGGCTCCGTCGCCGAAGAGCACGCAAGTGGTGCGGTCTTTCCAGTCGAGGACGGAGGACAGTTTTTCGGCGCCGATGACGAGGGCATGGCGGTAGCGGCCGGAGCCGAGCATGGCCCAGGCGGTGTCGAGCGCGTAGAGAAAACCGGAACAGGCGGCGTTGAGATCGAAACAAGCCGCGTGGGTGGAGACGCCGAGGAGGTCCTGCACGAAGCAGGCGGTGGCGGGCATGGGCAGGTCCGGCGTGATGGTGGCGACGATGATCAGGTCGATGTCGGCGGCGGTGAGTCCGGCATCGGCAAGCGCGCGCCTGGCGGCGGCGGCGGCCATCTGGGAAGTCGTTTCGTTATCGGCGGCAATGCGGCGCTCGCGGATGCCGGTGCGGCTGAAGATCCATTCGTCGGAAGTGTCAACGAGCTTGGCGAGATCGCCGTTGCTGAGGATTTTTTCGGGGGCGTAGGAGCCGGTGCCGAGAATGGCGATGGCGGGGGAACCCATGATGGTGGCTGGTCGGGAGAGGCGGAAAACGCGCGAATAAGGCGTGCGCGGGAGAGATTAGCAGGCGGGGGATTGCTGCGTGCCGGCGGACTGCGGAGGACGGATGAGGGTGTTGGCGCGCGCGGCGTCGGCCTCGATGAGTTGGAGCAGGTCGGCCTTGACGATTTTATTGGCGGCGCGGATGGCGTTTTTAATCGCGTGGCGGCTGCTGGAGCCGTGGGCCTTGAGGACGTTGCCGCGCAGGCCGAGGAGCGGGGCGCCGCCGTAGACCTCGGGGTTCATGCGCTTTTTGAGGGCTTTGAATGCGCCGCGGGACAGGATCGCGCCGCCCATGCGCAGGGGATTGGCTTTGAGTTCGGACTTGAGTGTATCGGAGAAAAAGTGGGCGAGGGATTCCCAGCTTTTCAGGAGCAGATTGCCGACGAAGCCGTCGCACACGGCGACGTCGCAGTGGTCGGTGAAGACCTGAAACCCCTCGGTCGGGCCGACGTAGTTGATGAGACTACCGAGGTTTTTAAGGTGGGTGTTGGTAGCGGTGGTGAGGGCGTTGCCCTTGCCCTCTTCGGTGCCGATGGTGAGCAGGCCGACGCGCGGATTGGCGATACCGAGAACGACGCGGGCGTAGTGCGAGCCGAGCAGTGCGTTGTGGACGAGATGCTCGGCCTCGGCCTCGGGATTGGCGCCGGCGTCGATGAGGATAAAGTGGCCGTTTTCGCGGGGGATGATCGCGGCGAGGGCGGGGCGGTCGATGCCGTCGAGCGTGCGCAGCTTGATGGTGCCGCCGGCCATGAGGGCACCGGTGTTGCCGCAGCTGACGACTGCGGAGGCTTCGCCGGATTTGACCAGCTCGATGGCGCGGAACATGGACGCGTCGCGCTTACGTTTGAGCGCGGGGATGGGCTTGTCGTCCATCGTGATCACTTCGGAGGCATGAAAAAGCCCCAACGAGGCGTGCCCGTCGAGGCCATGCCGCGTGATCAGCGGCTTGAGAACCGCCTCATCACCGACGAGGGTGATGGGGTTGAGTTCGGGGAATTCACTGAGGGCGAGTTTAACGGCCGCGACCACTTCGGCCGGACCTAAATCTGCCCCCATCGCGTCAACTGCGATGCGTCCGGTGACGCCGGAAGAGGAGACCATCGCAGAGATGGTTGAAGGGGAAACGATGGCGGGCGAGGATTAGACCTCGACGTTGACCACCTGGCGACCGCGGTAGGTGCCGTTGGTGGGATTCACGTGGTGAGGACGGAAGGCAGTGCCATCGGTCGGATCACGGGCGATCTCGGGAGCTTTGAAAGCGTTGGCTGCGCGGCGGTTAGCGCTGCGGCGTTTGGACTGCTTGCGTTTCGGGTTAGCCATGGTCGGTGTGGATTAAAGGGTGGGTGACGTTCTTCAGGAGAGGTCTGTGATGAGTGATAAAGGATGAAAGTAGAGGGCGGCGCTTTGGGCCGTCAAGTGTCAACTCGGTGTGCGTGCAGGTTTGCAACCGGGATCACACCAAAAACCATCCGATCAAAACGGCGGCGAGGGCGAGACGGTAGACGGCGAACACGCCGAGACCGTGGCGGGCGAGGTAGCCGACGAGAAATTTTACCGCGAGGGCGGCGGAGATCGCGGCGACAAGGCTGCCGAGAATGACGGACGACGAGCCGAACACGGAAATCATAGCGGGGCCGGCCTTGTAACTTTTCAAGAGCGCGGCACCCGTGAGAATGGGCAGGCCCACCAGAAAACTGAATTCGGCGGAGCGCGCGGGTGAGAGTCCGGCGAAGTAACCGCCCACCATGGTAACCATGGAGCGGCTCATTCCGGGCCAGAGGGCGAGACATTGCATGAGCCCGATGCAGAGTGACTGACCCGCGGAGAGATCGGACGGGTCCAGACGTGACGTGGCGGCGGACGGCTGGAGTTTGCGCCAGCGTTCGGCGGCGAACATCAGGGCGGCGCCGCTGATCAACGCGACGACAACGGCTTCGATGGAGAACAGGTATTCGTCGATCAAATCGCCGACGGCGAGACCGAGCACAACGGCCGGCACGCACGCGATAATGATGTTTCGCAGAAGACGAAGGCCGGCGCTGTTGCGTCCGGCAAGGCCGGCGAGGATGCCGGTGATACGCCCCCAAAATATCAGGACCACGGCGGCGATGGCACCGGCTTGAATGACGACCGCGTAGGTGTCGGCGGCGAGTTTGACGGTGACGGGAATTCCGTCGGGGTGTTGGGGCGAGGGTGGTTTGTGCCAGATCGTGTTGCCGGAGGCATCGCGCAACGGGGTCTCGCTTTCGAGCGAGAGGGCATGATTGGCGATGATGAGGTGACCGGTGGATGAAATCGGGAGGAATTCCGTAATGCCTTCGACCAAACCGAGGATGACGGCATCGCGGGGTGAGAGTTCGGCCAAAGGTTCCGGCGGAGGGGCATCGGCCGCGCGGGCGAACGGGGCGAGGCCCAGGCTGAGGCCGAGTCCCAGTAGAAAAATAATACATCGCACGGGCGTTTGGTCACACAGCAAGGAGAGGCTGTCGAGTTTATGCTTCCCACTCGCGGAGGTTTTTCGATTCCATGCGTGTCCATGTCTGAACTCAAAGAACTCACCGGCAAGTTGAGGACGCTTAGCGAATTGTCCGCGAATGAAGTGGAGATGGCGGCGGTTGCGCTGGCTTCGCCCGCGCTGGCGGACGAAGAGAAGGCGGCGTTTCTGATCGCGCTGGCGGACAAAGGGGAGACCGCGGCGGAAGTCGCGGCGTTTGCGCGGGCGTTTCGCGCGCGGGCGATCGATCCCGGGGTGGGGCGCTGGTCGGCGGGGGCCATTGATATCGTGGGCACGGGTGGGGACATGGCGGGAGGATTTAATATTTCGAGCATGGTGGTGCTGACGCTGGCGTGCGCGGGCGTGACCGTGATGAAACATGGCAACCGCGGCGTGACCTCCAAGTGCGGCAGCGCGGATTTGCTGGCGGCGTTGGGCGTGGATTTGGAGGCGTCGCCGGAGAAGGTGCGCGGAGGATTGGAACAGCTCGGGTATGCGTTCTTTTTTGCGCCGGCCTATCATCCGACGTTCAAGCACATCGGTCCTACGCGGCGTTTGCTGGCGGCACAGGGAAGGCGGTCGGTGTTTAATATCCTCGGGCCGCTGATAAATCCGGGGCGGCCTTCGCATATTCTGCTCGGCGTATTCGCGGAGTCATGGGTGGAGAAGCTGGCGGAGGTGCTTGATTTGCTCGGCACGGAATCGGGGCTGGCGGCGCATGGCGTGATCGCGCCCGGGCGAGGTATCGACGAACTGACTACAGCCACGGCCAACCGGGTGCGCGGGATCGGCCGTCTGCGCGCGGTGGACGGCGTGTGGAGCGCCGAAGAACTGGGATTCAAGGTGTCTCCGTTTGCGGATCTCGAAGGCGGAGACCTGGAGACCAATCTTGCGATCGTGGATGCATTGCTTGCCGGGCGCGGGCCGGCGGGATTGGTGGACACGATTGTCCTGAATGCCGCGACGGCGCTCTGGATCACGGGGAGCACGGCGACGGTGGCTGAAGGCGCGGGGCGGGCGAGGGAGCTGCTTATCGGCGGCGGGGTGAAAGCAAAGATCGCGGCGACGCGGGAGTTTTTCAAAAAATGAAACGCACTTACTTTGGCACCGACGGGGTGCGCGGGCCTTATGGCGGACCGGTGGTGAACGAGGCGTTTGCCTCACGGTTGGGCGAAGCGGCGGGGCGTTGGGCGGGAGGGCGCGGGCGCGTGTTGATTGGTCGGGATACGCGGGCTTCGGGTGAAGCGCTGATGCTGGCCGTGGCGGCGGGGCTTGCGGCGGCCGGACTTGAGCCGGTGTCGCTCGGTGTGGTGCCCACGCCAGCCGTGGCGCGTGCCGTCCGCGCATCGAATGCGGTGCTCGGCGTGGTGATCACGGCATCGCACAATCCGGCTGCGGACAATGGCATCAAGTTTTTCGCGGGCACCGGTATCAAACTTACGGACGAGGACGAAGTGCTTATCGAGTCGTTAATCCCGAATGGTGCGCGCGCACCCCTGGCTTCGTTGCACGTGGAAAATGGCGTGTCCGATTACGTGGCGATTGCGTGCGGGCTTCTGCCGGCGGGTTCGTTGGCGGGCTGGCGCATTGTGCTGGATACGGCCAACGGGGCGACGTGCGGGACGAGTCCGGTGGTGTTGCGTGCGTTGGGCGCGGAAGTGATCGCGATCGGGAATGAACCCGACGGGCGGAACATCAACTCGGGCGTGGGCAGCGAACATCCGGAGAAGTTGGCCGAAAAAGTCCGTGCCAGCGGTGCGCGGCTGGGCGTGGCGCACGACGGTGACGGGGACCGGTGCATTCTATGCGATGAAACGGGGGCGGTGCTGGATGGCGACGAAGTGCTCACGTTGCTGGCGTTGCATGCGTTGTCGGAAGGGCGGTTGGCGACATCGACGCTGGTGATTACCGTGCAAAGCAATCTCGGGGTGGACGCCGCGATCAATGCGGCCGGTGGGCAGGTGGCGCGGACCTCGGTGGGTGACCGGTATGTGATCGAGCGGATGCTGGCCGACGGAGCCACGTTGGGCGGTGAGTCCAGCGGGCATATCATTTGTGCGGATACGGCGCCTACGGGAGATGGATTGGTCGCGGCGTTGAAGGTTATGGAAGTGATGCTGGCGACAGGGCGGCCGTTGTCCGAATTGCGCAAAGGACTGCGGAAATTTCCGCAGGCGACCGGCAACCTGAAGTTGAGGGAGAAGCGGGAACTGGCGGAGTGCGCGGCGCTTGTCAGCGAGATCGGTGCCTTGGAGGCCGAATTGGGGGCGCAAGGCCGGGTGCTGGTGAGGTTTTCCGGAACGGAGCCCAAATTGCGGTTGTTGGTGGAAGGCCCCACGGGCGCGGCGGTGGCATCCGGGATTGAGCGGCTTTCCAGAGCGGCGGCGGTTGATTTGCAGGTGATTTGAACGGCACTCTAGCGTTGACCGATCAGGGGTGCGTGAATTCGTTAATTAATCCCCTTATGCCAGACATCCCCGTTTCATCGCTCGACCCTCGCGTTCAGAAACAAATCGAGAACTCCCAGATCGCTCTGCAGCGCGGCAATCTCGATTATGTTTTGGACGTCACCGCCCAAGTTTTGAAAAACGCCCCAGGTTGCCTGCCGGTGCGTCGTTTGCAGCGTGTCGCGCAGCTTCGTCAACTCGGCACCAAGAATAAACTTTTTGCGAAGGCGTTTGGTTCGGTCACGCAGGCCGGTTTTCTTTTTGGAGGCGGGAAAAAAGATCCGACCAAGGCCTTGGAAAACGCTGAAAAAATGTTGTCGGCTGATCCGACCAGCGTGCCGGCGCTCAAGCTGCTGGCCGAGGCCGCTCAAGGTCTTGATATGCCGGAGACGGTTGCGTTCGCGTGGGAATCGGTTCACGAACTCAATCCCGGGGATCGCGAGGCGCTTTTGAATTATGGTGAGGCGTGTCTGCTGGCGAAGCGTCCGAAAGACGCGCTGCGCGCCGCCGACGAGTTGCTCAAACTCAAGCCGCAGGACGGCGACGCGCTCAGTCTCATGCGCAAAGCGGCCATCGCGCAGACGACGGAAAAAGGCAACTGGGAGGAGAAGGGATCGTTCCGCGACAAGCTGCGCGACGAGGCCGGTTCGACGATGCTGGAGCAGGCCTCGAAGATCGTGACCTCGGAAGAAATGACCCACCGGCTGGTTGAAGAGGCGCTGGCGCGACTGGAGGCACAGCCGGACAATCTGAATAATTACCGCAGCGTCGTGGACGGTTACAAGAAGCTCAACAATCTGGAGGCCGCGTTGGAGTATGTGCGCAAGGCCCGCGCGATTCCGGCCGGTGCCGGGGATACCACGCTCGCCAAGCAGGAAGTCGATTTGCAGACGGCGATTCTGGAGAAGCGTATCAAAGATTTGGAGACACAGGCTGCCTTGGCTCCCGGCGACGCGGCGCTGGCCGCGGCTCTGGCGACGGCGCGAAAGGATTTTGCCGAGACCCAGCTCGCCGATGCCAAATCTTACGTGGAGCGCTATCCGAACGATTACGGTGCGCGTTACACTTTGGCCAACCTCTACTTCGAGGCGGGCGACTATCAGAACGCCATCGCCAACTACCAGCAGGCCCAGAAAAACCCCAAGGTGCGCGTCGCGGCGATCACCGGCATGGGGAAGTCGCTTATGGCGCGCAAAATGTTCGACCTCGCGGTCGCGCAGTTTCAGTCGGCGAAGAGCGAACTCGTCGGCATGGACGACACCAAGAAGGACGTTATTTACCAATTGGCGCAGTGCTACGAAAGCATGGGCAAGAAAGCCGAAGCCATCACCGAGTATAAAATCATCTACAGTGAAGACATCGGTTTCCGCGATGTGGCGGACAAGATCAACGCGTTCTACTCCAGCTAAACGGCGCGTGCCGATTGGAGCGGGTGGGATAGCCAAGTTACTTCAGGCGGGCCTTCAACGGCCCGCCTTTTTTTCGGCGGGCGCGGGGGTGGATTTCCATTCGGCCACCAGCACGGCGGCAATCAGCAGGATCAGACTGAAAATCAGACGCGGCATGCTGGCGGGTTGCTCGGCGAAGAAGACCAGGGAGCACAGGACGCCGAGGGGCACTTTGGCGTTGTTGAAAGCGGCGAGGGTGCCGGTGTTCACGCGGGTGGCGCCGTAATTCCAGAGGAAGAAGCCGAGGCCCGAGGCGAGGACGCCCAGGTAGGCAAGGACCCCCCATTGTGAAGACGAGGGACGGAAGGCGGACCAGTCTGTGTAGAAAAACGAAGTGATGGCGGCTACGGCAACGGCGCCGGCGCACGGCCAGAAAAAGATTCCGGCGTCGGTGATGTTTTTCGGGAGGGTCGGGCGGATGCGTTTGTAGGCGATTTGTCCGGCGGCGAAACAAAGGTTGGCACCCTGCACGATCAGAAAGCCCGTGATGATGGTGTCGCTCGTGCGGTTTTTCCAGATGAGGACGCCGGCACCGATCACGGCGAGGGAGGCGGCGACCATGTGCCGCCAGCGCGTGCGGTTTTCGACGGCGGCGTCGAGCAGCGCGACGTAAACGGGAGTGAGGATGGTCGCGAGGGCGACCTCGTGGGCCTTGAGGTAGCCGTAGGCGATCGTGTAGAGGACATACATGACGCCGAACTGGATCGCGCCGATGAACGCGAGGGCGACGACGTCACGGCGCGGCAGGGCGCGCGGGCGCAGGAAAGGGAGAAACACCAGCGCGGCGAAAGTGAGCCGGACGACACTGATCGCGACCGGATCGAGTCCGGCGAGCCGGTCTTTGATGAGACCGAAGGAGAACGCCCAGAGCAGGGAGACAAAAACCAGCGAAAGCATGGCGGCGCGATCGGGGTCAGACGCGGAAGATCGCGCCCATTTTTTTGCCGAGGATGATGCTCATGCCGACGATGGTCACGCCGAGGAAGACCATCGCCCACACGCCGAGGGCACTGGCGATAAACTTGCCGTCGCCGAGCAACTGGTAGAGTTCCAAGATGGCCTTGGTGATCGGGTAGAACGCCTGTTTTTGCGCGAGAATGAGCGAGTCGCTCACCTCCAGCATCGCGAAGGAAAAGGCCAGCAGGCCGCCGGCGATGAGGTTGGCGGCGATGAGCGGGAGGGTGATTTTGAAGACCGACTTGAGGGGAGGGCAGCCCAGGTTTTGAGCGGCTTCCTCGAGGGTTTCACTGGTCTGCTGAAAACCGGCGGCGGCGGAGCGGACGACGTAGGGCAGGCGACGGACCGAATAGGCGATGATGAGGAGGATCGTCGGGTCTTTGATCGGATTGAGGAAGGCGAAGAATTTACCCTCCTGGCTCATGGCGAGGTAACCGAACGCGAGCACGAGGCCCGGCACGGCGAGCGGCATCATGGCGAGGAAATCGAGGATCTGGCGTCCGGGGATTTTCGAGCGGACGACCACGTAGGCGATGGCGATGCCGAGGATGATGTCGATGATCGTGGAGGCGGCCGCGAACTTGAGGGAGTTGGCGATGGCGGGGACGGTGAGATTGTGGCCGAGGGCGAGCTGGAAGTTTTCCAGGGTGAGGTTTTGGGGGAACACGCTCGCATACCAATCGCTGGAGAAGGCCACGAGGATGACGCCGATGTGCGGGAGCACGGCGACGAAAGTGACGAACGAGAAGGCGGCGGTGCAGAGCCAGGCGCGGGAGCGGGGCAGGGCGCGGGGGCCGCCGGAGCTGGTGGCCTTGGCCATCATGGCGTGGGTTTGGCGTCCGAAGAGACCCTTGCCGATGGCGTAGAGCAGGGTGGTGCTCGCGAGCATGATGGCGACCAAGGCGTAAGGCGCGGGGTTGCCGCCGATATCCTTGAGACCGTAGAAAATCTGGACGGCGATGACGCGCGGGTAGTCGAAGATGAGAGGAACGCCCAGCTCGGTGAACGACCAGATGAAGACGATGGTGCCGCCGGCGAAGAGTCCGGATTTGATGAGAGGGAGCGTGATTTTAAAGAAACGACGGAAACCGGTGCAGCCGAGGTTTTCGGCGGCTTCCTCCATGGCGGGATCGACGTTGGCGAGGGCGGCGGCGGCGTTGAGGTAGATGATCGGGTAGAGCGAGAGGGCGTTGACCATCGCGATGCCCCAGAACGGGCTGGTGGCGAACCAGTCGTAGGTCCAGCCCTCGGGGCGCAGGCCGAGTTCGATGAGAAAGGCGTTGAGGGCGCCGTATTGACCGAAAATTTGTTTGATGCCGATCGCGCCGACGAAGGGCGGCAGGATCATGGGAATCAAGACGACGGAGCCGAGGAGGGCTTTGCCGGGAAAAAGAAAGCGGTCGCTGATGAAGGCCAGCGGCAAGGCGATCAGGAAAGCGATGGAGGTCGCGGCGCAGGCCAGCAGGAAGGAGTTGCCGATGCCGCCGAGATAGATCGGGTCGGAGAGGAGGGCGGCGACGTATTGAAAAGTGAGATCTCCGTCGGCGTCGATG
>CAMBLN010000021.1 GCA_945868215.1 Opitutus sp. GAS368 | reverse complement strand
CCGACAAACGCACCCGACCTCCCGCCTCGGAAACGTGAAATCCCCTTCACCTGCCGGGTGAAGCTCTTTTGTGTTCGAAACCTCGTTCATACGCATCACTTGCAGCAGCTTCCGTGTCAGCCGCTTGGTTCAACTGCGGAATTTAGGTTGATACAGGACCCAGTTGGCACGCAGTGGCACATGCTCCCGGGCGTCATGGAAGTGGCGCCGCGCATGGAGTTGAACGCGACGCTGGCGCTGGTGCCGGTGCTCAATGTGACGCTGGCGTGCAAGGAGCTGGTGTCGGGCGTGTGGCCGTGGGGCTGGCTGGCTTTGATCTTTGGCTCGACCTGCGTGTATGCGGGCGCGGCGCTGGCTGCGTGCGTGCGGATGTTCGGGCGGGAGAGCGTGTTGTTCCGGACGTGAGGGACGGGCGCGGGGTGGGGCGGATGGACGGGAAGTCGGAGCGCGAGCGAGCTCGCGGCCTACGTCGCGAGGCGGCGGACTACTCGAACTTGAGGAGTTCGATGTCGAAGACGAGGGTGGCGCGGCGGGGGATTTTGCCGGTGATGCCTTTGTCGCCGTAGGCGAGCCAGAAGGGGACGATGAGGGTGCGTTTTTCGCCTTTTTTCATCGAGATGACGCCTTCGTCCCAGCCGGGGATGACGCTGCCGTTGCCGATGCGGAAGTTGAAAGGGCCTTCGCGGTTGGCGGAGGTGTCGAAGACTTTTTCGCCGTCAAGGATGCGGCCCTCGTAGTGGACGGTGACGACTTGTCCGCGGGCGGGGGTGGCGTCGCCGGTGCCGGGGGTGCGGACGAGGTAGCGCAGGCCGGTGCCGGTGTCGCGGGCGCCGTTGTAGTTTTTGGCGATGAGGTCGATGTCGCGTTCGGACCACTGGAGGGCGTTTTCGGCGAGGGCGACGCGCATGGCGGCGTTGATGGGCTGGCCGGGGTTTTTGCGGGCGAGGAGGCCGGAGCGCACCACCAGTCCGATGGTGGTGAGGACCACGCCGAGGAGGATGAGGATGAAGATGGAGCGCATGGGGGGCGGAGCCGGAGGCGCGTCGCAAGCGACGGCCCTACACGGACGTCAGGCGAGGAAGGAGCAGATGTATTCGGCGATGCCGGCGGGGACCTCGATGGTGAAGCCGGATTTGGCGGGGACGTCGAAGTAGGTGCCGGCGGCGTAGGTGTGGACGGAGGTCTGGCCGTCGAGGGTGACCTTGCATTCACCGGCGACGATTTCCATGCGCTCGGCGGCGTCGGTGCCGAAGTGATAGGAGCCGGCGTAGATGAGGCCGAGGGTCTTCTTGGAGTTGTCGGCGAAGAGGACGGTGTGGCTGACGACCTTGCCGTCGAAGTAGACGTTGGCCTTGGTGTTGACGGTGACGTTCGGGAAGGAGGTGGGAAGGGAAGACATGGAAACTACGAGATGCAGCGGGTGCGGCGGAGAGGCAAGCCGGGTGTGGGGAAACGGCGACGGTTTAAGAGAGTGTGAGGGAGCGGTCGGCGCGGCTAATGGGGAGCGTGAGCGAGCTCGCGGCCTACGGGGGGGGAGGTCAGCCGCCGAGGTAGGCGGCTTTGAGGCGGGGGTCGGCGCGGAGGTCGGCGCTGGGGCCGGAGATGGAGATGCGGCCGGTTTCGAGGACGTAGGCGTGGGAGGAGATTTCCAACGCGAGGTGGGCGTTTTGTTCGACGAGGAGGATGGTGATGCCCTGGTCGCGGTTGATCTCGACGATGCGCTCGAAGATCGTGGTGACGAGACGCGGGGCGATGCCGAGGGACGGTTCGTCGAGCATGAGGAACCGGGGGCGTCCCATGAGGGCGCGGCCGATGGCGAGCATTTGTTGTTCGCCGCCGGAGAGGGTGCCGGCGGTTTGTTTGAGGCGCTCTTTGAGGCGGGGGAACAGGGTGAAGATGTGGTCGCGGGTTTGTTCGACGAGGGCGGGGTCGCGTTGGAGGTAGGCGCCGAGGGCGAGGTTTTCGGCGACGCTGAGGTTGGCGAAAACGAGGCGGCCCTCGGGGACGTGGCAGAGGCCGAGGGCGACGATCTGGTGGGGGGCGAGGCGGGTGATGTCGGTGCCGTCGAAGCGGATTACGCCGGCGGCGGGGCGGACGAGGCCGGAGATGGACTGGAGGGTGGTGGTTTTGCCGGCGCCGTTGCCGCCGATGAGGGTGACGATGGCTCCGCGCGGGATCTCGAGGGAGATGTCGTTGACGGCGTGGATGGGGCCGTAGGCGACGGAGAGGTGGGAGAGGGTCAGCACGGAGGGAAGGAGGCGGAGGTGGGTTTTAACCACTAATGAATACTGGTGGGCGCTAATTTGCGGAGGATGACGGAGGAGTTGCCCACGGAACACACGGAATACACGGAAGAATCGGAGCGGAGTTTTTTAACCACGGATTGCACGGATGGGCACGGATGACGGAGGGGGAATTTTTTTAACCACGAAACACACGAAATACACGAAAGTCGGAGGGCACGGGGTTAGTGGGTGAAGGAGGTGGTGGACTCGCCGAGGTAGGCTTCGATGACTTTGGGGTCGGATTGGATTTCGGAAGGGGTGCCTTCGGCGATTTTGACGCCGTGGTCGAGGACGGTGAGGCGGTCGCAGAGGGTCATGACGACGCGCATGGAGTGTTCAACCAGGAGGATCGTGAGGTCGAAGCGGCGGTGGATTTCGCGGATGAGACGGATGAGGTCTTCTTTTTCAGAGGGGTTCATGCCGGCGGCGGGTTCGTCGAGGAGCAGGAGGCGCGGCTGGGTGGCGAGGGCGCGGACGATTTCGAGGCGGCGTTGTTCGCCGTAGGGGAGGGAGGCGGCGGGGTTATCGCGGAAGCGGTCGAGTTTGAAGAGCGCAAGGAGTTCGTCGACGCGGGCGGCGATGGCGGCTTCGTCGGCGCGGAAGGCGCGTCCGCGGAGGAGAGCGTGGACGGGCGACGTGGTGCGGTGGAGGTTGCAGGCGACGCGGACGTTGTCGGCGACGCTGAGGCCTGACCAGAGACGGATGTTTTGGAACGTGCGGGCGATGCCGAGGGCGGTGATGCGGTCGGGGCGGAGACTGGCGAGGTCGCGGTCGGCGAAGGTGACCGTGCCGGAGGACGGGGCGTAGATGCCGGTGATGAGGTTGAAGAGCGTGGTCTTGCCGGCGCCGTTGGGGCCGATGAGGCCGTGGAGTTGTCCGCGCGGGAGGGCGAGGTTGACGGCGTTGACGGCGGTGAGTCCGCCGAAGCGGAGGGTGGCGGAGGAGAGCTGGAGGAGGGGGGCGGACATCAGGTAACCACGGAATACACGGAAGAATCGGAGCGGAGTTTTTTAACAACGGATTGCACGGATGGGCACGGATTACGGAGGAGGAATTTTTTAACCACGAAACACACTAAATACACGAAAGTCGGAGTTCGGAGGGAGATCAGATTTTGCCGGTGGCGGAGCGGCCGAGGCGGAGGTTGAAGACGCCTTGGGGGCGGAGGAGCATGAGGCCGATGAGGAGGGCGGCGTAGAGGACCATGCGGTATTCGGCGACGGGGCGGAGGAACTCGGGGAGGAGGGTCAGCAGGACGGCGGCGAGGATGACGCCGAGGGTGTTGCCGCGTCCGCCGAGGATGACCATGACGACGATTTCGACGGAGCGGAAGAAGTCGAAGCCGCGCGGGTCGATGGCGAGTTGGTGGTGCGCGAAGAGTCCGCCGGCGATGCCGGCGACGAAGGCGCCGAGGGTGAAGGCGACGACCTTGTAGCGGGTGGGGTTGATGCCGGAGGCGGAGGCGGCGATTTCGTCGTCGCGGACGGCGAGGAAGCCGCGTCCGTAGGTGGAGTTGATGAGACAGCTGACGGTGAAGACGGTCACGGCGACCCAGCCGAAGGTCCAGGCGATGGTGGTGAGCGGGGCCATGCCGTTGAGACCGATGGCGCCGCCGAGGGCGGGGGTGTTTTGAAAAACGACGCGGATGATTTCGGCGAAGCCGAGGGTGATGAGGGCGAGGTAGTCGCCTTTGAGCCGGAGCGAGGGGAGTCCGATGAGGAAGCCGGCGACGGCGGCGGCGAGGGCGCCGGTGAGCAAGGCGGCGAAGAACAGCAGGTGTTGTTCGAAGGCGGACGCGGAGGCGGGGACGAGACGCAGGGTGAAGGCGGAGGAGAGGTAGGCGCCGACGGCCATGAAGCCGGCGTGGCCGAGGGAGAACTGGCCGGTGTGTCCGTTGACGAGGTTGAGGGAGACGGCGAGGATGATGGCGATGCCGACGTTCATGGCGACGTCGAGGTGGTAGGCGTTGAGGGAGCCGCCGAAGGCCGTGACCGCGCCGGCGAGGGCGAGGGTGGCGAGGAGGGCGACGTGCTGGCGGGGGACGGGCATGGTGTTAACCGCGAAGGGTGCGAAGAGGCGCTAAGGATGGAGACGGAGGATTGCCCACGGAACACACGGAAGAATCGGAGGGGAGTTTTTTAACCACGGATTGCACGGATGGGCACGGATGGCGGAGAACGGAGTTGGGGCCCACGAAACACACGAAAAGACACGAAAGTCGGAAACGGAGCATCGGAGGGAAGGAGTTCAGACTTTTTCGACGGTGAGGCGGCCGAGGAGGCCGGCGGGGCGGAGGAGCATGATGACGATGAGGAGGCCGAAGGCGATGGCGTCCTTGTAAGTTGAATACGCGCTGCCGCCGACGAAGGTTTCGGCGAAGCCGAGGATGAGGGCGCCGAGGGCGGCGCCGGGGAGGCTGCCGATGCCGCCGAGGATGGCGGCGACGAAGGCTTTGAGGCCCGGCATGACGCCCATGAACGGGTCGATGGACGGGTAGTTCATCGCGTAGAGGACGCCGCCGGCGCCGGCGAGGGCGGAGCCGAGGGCGAAGGTGAAGGTGACGACGGTGTTGAGGTTGATGCCGACGAGCTGGGCGGCTCGGGGGTTGAGCGAGACGGCGCGCATGGCGGCGCCGAGACGGGTGCGGAAGACGACGAGCTGCAGGCCAACCAGGAGGACGGCGGAGACGGCGATGACGATGACCTGGTTGCTGGAGACGGTGAGGCCGCCGAGGTGGAGCTGGCTGGTCGGGAAGACGGCGGGGAAATTGCGAGGGGTGGAGCCGAAGAGGAGCTGGACGCCGTATTCAAGAAGCAACGACATGCCGATGGCGGTGATGAGGATGTTGAGCCGGGGGGCGTTGCGGAGCGGGCGGTAGGTGAAGCGCTCGATGGCGACGCCGAGGACGGTGCAGGCGGCCATGGCGATGAAGAGGACGGCGAGTCCGCCCCAGATCGTGCCGGCGGGGACGTGGCGGGCGGCGTAATAACCGGCGAAGGAGCCGACCATGAAGACGTCGGCGTGGGCGAAGTTGATGAACCGGAGGACGCCGTAAACCATCGTGTAGCCGAGGGCGAGGAGCGCGTAGATGGCGCCCAGCGAGAGGCCGTTGATGAGTTGTTGGAGGAATTCGGTCACGTTCTTTTAACCACGGATTGCACGGATGGGCACGGATGACGGAGACGGATTTTTTTAACCACGAAAGACACGAAAGGCGGAAAGGGGGAGTAGCGGAAAGGACGACACGGAGGTTGTCCCGACTTGGGTGCGATCAGGGGGGAGACGGTTTCGACGTAGGCGAATTTGCCGTCTTTGATGGTGAGGATGGCGGCGGGTTTGCTGGCGTTGCGGTCGGCGTCCATGTCGATGCGGCCGGTGATGCCGTCGAAGGCCTTGGTGGCGGCGAGGGCGGCGCGGAGGGCGGCGGGTTCGGTCGAGCCGGCGCGGCGGATGGCGTCCACGAGGAGGTAGGCGGCGTCGTAGCCGAGGGCGGCCATGCCGTCGGGGGTGCGTCCGTCGAAGCGGTCGCGGTATTTTTTGACGAACGACTGGACCTTGGGGTCGGGGGATTCGGCGGAGTAGTGGGTGGAGTAGTAGCAACCCTCGAGGGCGGAGCCGGCGATTTCGAGGAGTTCGGGGGCTTCCCAGCCGTCGCCGCCGATGAGGGGGGCGGTGATGCCGAGTTCGCGGGCCTGTTTGGCGATGAGGGCGACCTCGGTGTAGTAGGCGGGGACGAAGATGACGTCGGGGGAGGCGGCTTTGATGGCGGTGAGCTGGGCTTTGAAGTCTTTGTCGCCCTCGGCGAATTTGGGGGAGGCGACAATTTCGCCGCCGCCGCCGAGGGGGAAGCGGGCGGTGAAGACCTCGCCGAGTCCGGTGCTGTAGGCGGAGGAAATTGACGTGAGGACGGCGGCGCGGCGGGCCTGGAGTTTGTCGCGGGCGAAGGTGGCGAGGACGGAGCCTTGGAAAGGGTCGATGAAGCAGGCGCGGAAGATGTAGTCGCCGGTGGCGGTGACGGCCGGGTTGGTGGCCGACGGGGAGAGCATGGGGATCTTAAAAGCCTGGGCGACGCCGGCGCCCTCGAGGGAGCGGCTGGAGGTGACCTCGCCGATGAGGGCGACGACCTTGTCGCGGGTGATGAGTTTTTTGACGACGGTGGAGGCTTCGCCGGGTTTGGACTGGGTGTCCTCGACGAGGAGTTCGATCTGTTTGCCGAGGACGCCGCCGGCGGCGTTGATCTCGTCGATGGCGAGGCGGGTGGCCTTGGTGGAGGAGTCGCCGAAGGTGCCGTCTTTGCCGGTGATGGCGGCGTAGTTGCCGATCTTGATGGTGTCGGTGGCGGGTTTGGGTCCGCAGGCGGTGAGGAGGAAGGAGGCGGCGAGCGGGGCAAGCAGGGGAAGGGTGCGGCGGAGAAACGTGGTCATGGGAAAAAGGGAGCAGGGTTTGTTCCTGAACGTGGATTTGTTTCCCGCTTTGCATTTACCGGTGCAACGTTCTTTAACCGCGGGGTTGAATCTCATTGATCGATACCTTTTGCGGGAGTGGCTGAAGATGCTCGGGCTGGTGCTGGGCGCGACGCTCGGCTTGCTGTTGATGCAGGCGCTCTACGACGATTTTCGCGATCTGCTGTCGGACGGGGCGACGTTCCGGGATCTGACGGTTTATTTTATGATCAAGCTGCCGAGTTATCTCTCGGTGGTGCTGCCGCTGGCGCTGATGGTGTCGCTGCTTTACACGCTGGGGATGATGCACCGGAACCATGAGATCACGGCGCTGAAGGCGGCGGGGGTGGGGCTGTTTCGCATCACGCGGAGCGTGTGGGTGGCGGGGGTGGCGTTGTGCGGGCTGACCTGGTGGATCAACGCGACGGTAATCCCGTGGTCGATCGACGAGTCGAAGGAGATCCGGGAGAACATCGAGTTTCGCAACGAGGCGAAGGACCGCAGCGTGGACCGGGTGGGGATGCGGGCGAGCGTGGCGTTCGACAACCGGAAGGACGGGCGGATGTGGTTTTTCAACCGTTACAGCCAGTTCACGCGGAAAGGCTACGGGGTGACGGTGGTGGAGATGGACGCGCAGCGGCGGGAGACGACGCGGTTGCTGGCGCGCGAAGGGTGGAGGGACGAGGCGCGGGGCGCGTGGGTGTTTCGCGACGGGCGTGAGATCACGGTGAATCCGGAGGGCGGCGAGGTGGAGGCGACGACGCGGTTTGCCGAGAAAGTGCGGACGGATTTTGGCGAGGATCCGGCGATGATGCTGATTTATGACGCGAGGCCGCAGGATCTGTCGTTCACGGAGCTGCGGAGGATCATCGGGTATTTTTCGGCGGAGGAGAATCCGAAGCTGACGGCGTATCAGGTAAGGTATTACAGCGTGCTGGGGGAGACGCTGGGGCCGTTGATCATCCTGGCGCTGGCGATTCCGTTTGCGGTGAGCGGGGTGCGGGTGAACCCGGTGGTGGGGGTGTCGAAGGCGCTGGGGTTGTTCGCCGTGTATTTTGTGCTGGTGCAGGTGTGCTCGATGCTCGGGGGGCGGGAAGTGATCCCGGCGTTATGGGCGGCGTTGTTGCCGGGGCTTTTGATGCTGGGGGCGGGGCTGGGGCTTTTGGCGCGGGCGAGGTGAGGGGGCGGGGGCCAAGGCGGGCGCGGAGTCGTCGGTGAAGTCGTTGATGACGTCCTCGTAGGGTTTGTCCTGTTTGTAGATTTGCAGGATGCGGGCGTGTTCGTAGTCGGTCGTCGGGAAGATGCGGGCGGGCTCGCCGGGGAGGAAGATGCCGGTGTAGGAACGCTGGCGGTCGACGAGACGGCGGATGACGAGCATGGGGCACGGAAGGCGTGTCGGGCGTTTTGGCAAACGCGGGGGGCAGCGGAGTATCCGTCCTGCCCCGGGGAATCAGGCCCAGGCGTAGTTGAAGCTGATGCTGATGCGTTCGTCGTCGACGCGGTTGGCGGCGACCTCGTGGCGGAGCCAGCTTTCGAAGAGGATGACGTTGCCGGCTTCGGCGGGGTAGGTGGTGTAGGCGCGGTTTTCGTCGCGGACGGACGGGAGCTTGGGCGGGGCGGCCATGAATTTGCTCAGGCGGGGGTCTTCGAATTTGAGGCCGGAGCAGCCTTTCGGGGTGCGGACGTAGTAGGTGCCGCTGATGAAGCTGTTGGGGTGGAGGTGGAGCGAGTGGGCGGCGGTGGGCGGCATGATGTTGACCCAGCAGTCGGTCATGCGGATGGAGCGTCCGCGGAGATCCATGTCGAGGTGTTTGGCGTAGGCGCGGACGTGTTTGGTGATCTTTTTCTCGAGGTTGCCGAAGGTGCTGGAGAAGGCGTGGAGCTGGTTGAGGGAGGCGTAGCTGGTGTAGCCGCCGGGGTAGTTTTTGGCGGACCAGGCGCGGCCCTCGTCGTCGAAGTCGCGGAGCTGATGGCATTCGTCGGCGAGGTCGTCGTTGAGGCGCGGGAGGCCGGCGGACTGGAGTTTCTCGACGTAGATGAAGGTGGGGAACCAGGCTTGGATGGGCATGGGCGGGAGAGTTTAGAGTCCGGAGTCTAGAGTCCAGAGCTTTGGGGACGGCAAGTGTTCGCGCTGGCGGGCAGGGAGGGGGACGTCAACGATGGGGGGATGATCTCGATCGAGGCGGTGGCGGGGTTTTATGCGGGGATGTCGCTGTGCACGCTGACGGCGTATGCGTGGGACAAGCGGGCGTCGAAACGACCGGGGGCGCGGCGCGTGCGGGAACGGACCCTGCACCTGTGGGCGTTGGCGGGCGGGTTTGCGGGGGCGCTGGCCGGGCAGCTGTGGTTGCGGCACAAGACGAAGCAGCCGTCGTTTATCGTGGTGACGGTGCTGGCGGCGGCGGCCCACGCGGGGGCGTGGGCGTGGTGGCTCGGCGGGAGGTGAACGCGACGGGGCAAGAGTAACCCAATAGGTTACTCTTGGATCGGGGGACTCAGTAGATGCGGACTTCGAAGACGCGGGCGGCGGGGGTGCCGTGGGTGGCGAGGACCTCGAGTTCGAGTTTGCGGCCGGTGACGGGCGTAGGGAGAACGTGGATACGTTTGCGGAGGTAGTTGTCCGCGATCTCGGCGATGACCTGGCCGTCGAGGAGGAGGCGGTAGGCTTTGACCGTCTCGGGTTGGGCGGCGCGCGGGGCGGATTTATTCGTGTGGTGGTCGCTCATCGACAGGACCAGCTCTTTTTCGAAATGGGTGTCGAAGGTGAGATGGACTTCGCGGATCGCGGCGGGTGCGGGCAGTTCGAGGGCGAGGGTGGCGGGGAGGGAGGTGGACTCCCAGCGGTGGACGGTGTCGGAGGACCACGGGCCCCAGACGGATTTCAAGTCGCGGGTGATGCCGTCGGTGACACGGGTCGCGGGGTGCGCGGCGGAGGAGGCGGTGACGGTGGCGGCGCGGGCGAGGTCGGCGGGGTCGGAGTTGGGGAGGTGGAGGAGGTAGGCGTCGTCTTTGAGGAGGGCCTGCTGGAGGGCGGAGATGTTGGCGGGGGTGGAGAGTTGACGGATGTCGGAGGAGTCGGCGTCGCGCCAGAGGGCGGCGGCGGTGCCGATGGCCTGGCCCCCGATGGCGCAGGTGGCCATGACGCGGGTGCTGGCGAAGGCGACGTGGGAGGCGGAGATGTTGCGGCCGGCGAAGAAGAGGTTGGCGATGTTGCGCGAGTGGTAGCAGCCGAGCGGGATCGAGTAGAGGTGCTTGAAGTGCGTCGGGGTGAACGGAGGTTCGTCGGGGACGTCGACGCCGGAGGGCGGGTGGAGGTCGATGGCCCAGCCGCCGTAGGCGACCTGGTCGGCGAAGACGCGGCCGCCGAGGACGTCCTGTTCCGTGAGGACGTGGGGTCCGAGGAAACGGCGGGATTCGCGTTTGCCGGGGAGGGCGCCGACCCAGTCGAGGGCCCAGTGGGCGGAGGCGGGATGGTCGCCGGAGTTTTTGACGTAGTCCCAGACGCCGAGGGCGATGCGGAGGAGTTCGTGGCGGATGGATTCGTTGTCCTTGAGGGAGTCGATCTGGCCGCCCCATTCGAACCACCAGTAGCCGTATTCGTAGCTGTTGATCGGGCGGTGCTTGAAGTGTTCTTTTTTGAATTTGCGGATCCAGGACGGGGCGATGAACGGCTGCGGGGTGTCGTATTTGCGGCCGGTGATGAGGATGGAGCTGCCGAGGGTGTGGCGGTCGGCGACGTCGCGGGCGAGGGATTCGCCGTAGTGGGATTTGGCTTCGCGGCCCACGTGGTGGTCGGCGCCGGCCTCGACGCCGAGGCGGCCGTCGCCGGTGCAGTCGGCGAAGAAGCGGGCGCGGATGTGAAATTCGTCCTCGGTGAGATTGCGGACGGCGCGGACGCAGCGTAGCGTGTCTCCATCGACGGAGGCGCCGACGACATCGGTGTCGAGGAAGAGGGTGATGTTGGGCTCGAGTTTGACCTTTTCGTAGAGGAGCAAGTCCCACTGGGAGTAGCAGCGGTGGGGGTTGCGGACGGCGTCCTCGAGGCGGAGTTCCTCCATGATGCCGGACTCGCGGGTGCCGGGTTTGCCGCCGTGGCAGTCGGCGCCGACGATGTGCATCTTGATTTCGGAGGAGGCGTTGCCGCCGAGGACGGAGCGGTCCTGGATGAGGATGACGCGGGAGCCGCGGCGGGCCGCGGCGATGGCGGCGCAGACGCCGGCGAGACCGCCGCCGGCGACCACAAAATCGGTTTCAAGGACATGCTGGGTGTAGGGCATGGAAAGAGATTGCGGCAGGCGGGGCGGAGGCTCGAAGCTCGGTTTAGTGAAACCGTTGACTAAAATCGGAGAGAGGCGGGCGACCCTGAAGGACGTGGCGCGGGCGGCGGGGGTTTCGGTGTCGGCGGTGTCGTATGCGTTGCGCGGGGCGGCGAACATTCCGGCGGAGACGGCGGGGCGGGTGCGGGCGGCGGCGGAGAAGCTGGGTTACCGGGCGAATGCGCGGGTGGGGGAGTTGATGGCGCATATCCGTCAGGCGAGGCCGCTAGCGAAGGCGGAGCCGCTGGCGCTGGTGTATCTGGAAGGCGGGAGGGCGGCGGCGAAGAAGAACGGGTTTGCGCAGGTGGTGGAGGAAGGGGCGAGACGTCATGCGGAGACGCGCGGGTATCGGCTGGATGCGTTCTGGCTGTCGGAGGTGGAAGGCAATGCGCGGAGGCTGGCGGGGATTTTGACGGCGAGGGGGATCAGCGGGGTGTTGTTCGCGCCGACGACGGGGGCGGGGCGGATCGAGCTGGACTGGCCGTGGGGGAATTTTGCGACGGCGGTGGTGGGGATGTCGGAGTTGAGCGTGTCGCCGCCGCGGGCGGGGCATCATCATTACGAGGCGATGAGGGAAGTGTTGCGGAGGCTGGCGGCGGCGGGCGCGCGCAGGCCGGTGGCGATGGTGGAGGTGGTGACGAATGAACGGGCGCATCGCGGGTGGCAGGCGGCGTGGCTGGCGTGCGGACCGGTGCAGGCGGCACGGAGGCTGTGGCTGTATCGCGAAGGGGAGGACGCGGAGATGATGGAGTGGATGCGGAGGCTAAAGCCGGACGCGGTGGTGGCGGACAATGAAGGGTTGTTGCGGCTGGCGCAGAAGGCGGGCTGGGCGGGCGCGAAGGAGCGCAGCGCGGTGTTATCGTGGCATGCGGAGTCGGAGTTTGACGGGATCGATCAAGGCTATGCCGAGATCGCGGCGCATGCGGTGGATCTGGTCGTGACGCAACTGCAGCGCAATGAGCGTGGATTGCCCGAGCCGGCGCCGATGCTGTTGTTTCCCGGACGGTGGCGGGAGGCGGTGGTGACGGGAAGGTGATCCCGTTTCGCTCAGGGCGTGTATTTGCGGGTGCCGGGGCGTTGGGCGCTGTAGATGCCGGTGTGGCCGCTGAAGTGGTAGCTGATCCAGCAGGCGACGGCGAGGAGGACGGCGTGTTGGGCGCCGAAGAGTTCGATGCCCATGAGCGTGCAGGCAAGCGGGGCGTTGCTGGCGCCGGCGAAGACGGCGACGAAGCCGAGGCCGGCGGCGAGATCAACGGGCAGGCCGAGGAGGCCGGCGAGCGTGGCGCCGAGCGCGCCGCCGATGAAGAAGAGCGGGGTGACCTCGCCGCCTTTGAAACCCACGCCCAAGGTGATGGCGGTGAAGAGGAGTTTCCAGAACCAGCTCCAGGTGTCGGAGCCGCCCGGTTGGAAAACGGTGAGGGTGGTCACGTCGCCGGGGAGGGGACTCCAGACGCCGAGACCGAGGTATTCGCGGGTGCCGAGGGCGTAAACGAGGGCGATGATGACGACGCCGCCGATGAAAGGGCGTAGCCAATAAACGGATACGAAGCGTTCGGAGGCCGTCTGGATGCCGTGGGTGGCGGCGATGAAGAGGCGGGCGCAGAGTCCGAAGGCAGCGCCGGCGACGGCGACCTTTGCGAGCACGAGAAGGTCGAGGGCGCCGAAGGTGAAGACGCCGGCGGGCATTTGCGCGGAGATGATCATGCCGGTGTGGTGGACGCCCCAGGCGGCGCAGGTGAGGTCGCCGATGATGGCGGCCAGCATGCACGGGATGAGCATCTCGTATTGGACGCGGCCGAGGGTGAGGACCTCCATCGCGAAGACGGCGCCGGCGAGCGGGGTGCCGAAGACGGAGCCGAAGCCGGCGGCGATGCCGGCCATGAGCAACATGCGGCGGTGCCGGGCGGGGATGCGGAAGAGGTTGGCGAAGGCGCTGGCGAGGCCGCCGCCCATCTGGATGGCGGTGCCCTCGCGTCCGGCGGAGCCGCCGGTGAGGTGGGTGAGAAGGGTGGTGCCGAGAATGAGCGGGGTGATGCGGGCGGGCACGCCGCCGCCGGGCTCGTGGATTTCGTCGATGAGGAGGTTGTTGCCGCGGGCGGAGGACTTGGCGTGGTGGCGATAGACCCAGGCCATGAAGATGCCGGCGAAAGGGAGCAGGAACAGGAGCCACGGGTGGTCGAAGCGCGTCCGTGTGACGTGATCCAGTGACCAGAGAAAAAACGCGCTGGCGGAACCGGCAAGGACACCGACGGGCGCGACGAGAAGCGTCCAGAGGCCGAGCGGCCGGAGGCTTTCGAGGTAGGTGCGCGGGCGGAGCAGTTCGAGATCGGGCATGACTGAAAGCGGGACGGTGAGCAGGGCGGGGCGGATTGGCAACGCAGGGGAAGGGCGTTTTTATTCAAACGGGGCGCGGGAAAAGGATGAATCTAGGGTTGGCGGGCGGCGGGGGCGGTTGCAGGCTTGCGGGAATGTCCGGCCGCATATCCCTGATTTTTTTGCTGACGCTCCTGGTTGCGGCGGCGCGTGCGGACGAGGTGGCGGCGCGGGTGATCGTGCTGGCGAACGGCGACGAGCCGGAGTCGGTGCGGCTGGCGGAGTATTATGCGGTGAAGCGCGGGGTGCCGAAGGCGAACATCATCGCGCCGAAGATGCCGATCACCGAGACGGTGACCTGGCGCTCGTATGTGGACACGGTGTTGAATCCGCTGATGGAAGAGCTGGTGAAGCGCGGCGCGGTGGATGCGATCGGGATGGATCTGGCGGATGACGCGGGGAGAAAAAAATACGCGATTTCGGGGCATGACATTTCGTATCTCGTGGTGTGCCGGGGCGTGCCGTTGAAGATCATGAATGATCCGCTGCTGGCTTCGGAGAAAACGCCGCCGACGGTGAACCCGGCGTTCAAGACGAACGCGGCGGCGGTGGATTCGGAGCTGGCGTTGCTGGCTATGAGCAATCCGCCGAAGGTGGCGTTTGTGCCGAATCCGCTTTTTAAAAACGACCGGCCGTCGGAGATCCAGTTGAACCAGATCGTGAAGGTAAGCCGGCTGGACGGGCCGACCTTTGAGGATGCGAGGAGGCTGGTGGACAAGGCGCTGGAGGCGGAGCGGACCGGGCTGATCGGGCGCAGTTACGTCGACATCGGCGGGCCGCACGCGGGAGGGGACCGCTGGCTGGAGGAGACGGCGAAGCAGCTGGAGGAGTTGAATTTTGACGGAGACGTGGACAAGTCGGGCGGGTCGCTGGCGGCGTGGGCGCGGATGGATGCGCCGGCGCTGTATTTCGGGTGGTATGCGGGCAATCTTAACGGACCGTTTGCGCAGACGGGGTTCACGTTTCCGCCGGGGGCGGTGGCATTGCACATCCACAGTTATTCGGCGGATACGCTGAGGACGACGACGCGCGGATGGACGAGTCCGTTGATCGCGCGCGGGGCGACGGCGACGTTTGGCAACGTGAACGAGCCTTACCTGGAGTTCACGCACCAGCCGCAGTTGCTGGTGAAATCGCTGGCGCGCGGGTACCGGCTGGGGGACGCGGCGGCGTATTCAGTGATTGGTTACAGCTGGCAGGCGATCGTGGTGGGGGATCCGTTGTATCGTCCGTTCAAGGTGTCGCTGGCGGAGCAGTGGGCGCGGAAGGACAAGCTGCCGCCGGAGGAGCGGGCGTATGTGACCCTGCGGCGGATGAGGGAGCTGGACCGGGCGGGTCAGCGGGATGCGGCGATCTGGGCGGGGCTGGAGGTGCAGAAAAAGCAGTTCAGCCTGGCGGTGGCGCTGGCGGTGGTGGAGTTGCAGCGGGCGGCGGGCGATCTGGGCGGGGTGAAGCCGGTGCTGGAGCCGGTGACGCGCCGGAGGCAGTTTACGATGGCGGAGTCGCCGTTGGCGGTGCTGGCGGCGCAGCGGTTGGGGGAGGCGGGTGAAGCGAAGGCGGCGCTGGGCGTGTGGCAGGCGGTGCTGGGCGGGCGGACGCTGGTGAAAGAAGTGCGCGTGCAGTGGTTGAAGCCGGCGTTGAACGCGGCGCGCGCGGCCAAGGACGCGCGGCAGACGGCGCGTTGGGAAGAGGAATACCGGGAGTTGACGGCACCGCCGCCGACCACGATGACGGAGGCGGGCAAATAAAAAGGCGGACTGGGAAGGGTCCGCCTTGAGGAATGGGGCCGCAGTAGAAATCAGACCTTGTCGACGATTTTGTCGGCGAGGCCGTAGGCGATGGCTTCCTGGGCGTTGAGGTAGAAGTCGCGGTCTGTGTCGCGGTTGATGACCTCGATGGGCTGGCCGGAGGCTTCGGCGAGGATCTGGTTAAGCTCGGAGCGGAGTTTTTCCATTTCCTTGGCCTGAATGTTGATGTCGGTTGCGGGGCCGACCATGCGGCCGGAGATGAGCGGCTGATGGATCAAAACGCGGGAGTGTTTGTAGAGCAAGCGGCGGCCTTTTTTGGCGCCGGAGAGGAGGATGGAACCCATCGAGGCGGCCATGCCGGTGACGATGACGGTGATGGGGGAGGTGACCATCTGCATGGTGTCGTAGACGGCCATGCCGGCGGTGATGGAGCCGCCGGGGGTGTTGATGTAGAAATAGATTTCCTTACCGGGGGCGATGGCTTCGAGGTAGAGGAGTTTTTCGGTGATGTCCTTGGCGGTCTCGTCGGTGACGGCGCCCCAGAGGAAGATCTTACGTTCATCGAGAAATTTTTTCTGAATGAGCATGGCGACGGGCGCGGCGGATTTTTTGGCGACGGCGTCGGATTCCTTGTCGTCGTCCTCCTCGTCGTCATCGAGGCGGGGGAGAGGTGCGTTCAGACCGGGCTGGAGATTGTCGAAATGCATAGGTTGAGGGTTACGTTGCGAGGAGGGAGCGGCTTGGCAAGTGCTCAGGAGAAATGAGGGAAACGGACCGCGACGCGGATTTTAATATGGAAATCAGGAAATCAGGGATCGGGCCTAATGGAGGTGGATTAAAAGTCGGGAAGATGCGGGGCGAGGGCGGCGCGGAGGTGCTCGATCAAAGCCGGGTCACGGGCGGAGGGGTAGTCGTCGGGGATGCGCAGGATGACGACGGGTTTGCCGTCGAGGTCTTCGGGGAATTTTTCGCGGAGGCGGTCGGCGTGTTTGCGCTCCATGCAGAAGATGAGATCGGCCCAGCCGAGATGGCAGGCGGTGACCTTGATGCGCGCGCCGTTTTCGGTCCCCGCGGAGCGGGCGTCGTAATGGGGGTGGTGTTTGAAGAGCGCTTCGGCGGCGGGGCTGCGCCACTGGTTGCGCGAGCAGAGGAACAGGAGCTTGGTTTTGGGCGCTGTCACGAACCGAGGGGCGGTAGGGGTTCGCGGGGTCCGGGGAAGCGGGGCTGGCGGTGCCAGACGTAGAGATCGAGGACCGCGAGCGTGCGGGAGGCGACTTCGCGGACCTCGGTGCGCAGGGAGTGACGGAGCGCGACGTCGCCGGCGCAGAATCCGACGGCGTTCAGGCCGGTGGCGCGGGCGATCTCCAGCGCGCGGGTGTTGTGATAGCGTTGGGTGACGATGATGCAGGCATCGAGGCCGAAGACTTGGCGGGCGCGCACGACCGAATCGAGGGTGCGAAAACCGGCGTAATCACACACAATGGCGGAGGCCGGGACGCCGCGGGCGATCAAGGATTCCTTCATCATCGCGGGTTCGTCGTAGTCGCGACGGCCGTTGTCGCCGCTGACCAGGAGACGGCGGACCTTGCCGGCGTGATAGAGGGCGGCGGCGGCGTTCATGCGGTTGGAAAAATGCAGGTTGGGTCGTCCGTCGCGGAGAGTGCGACTGGCGCCCAGCACCAGTGCGGTTTCGTGTGCGGGAATATCGGAGATGCGGGAGTAGATGCGGTCGCGATTGGCGTGAACGATGAGGAGGTTGGCGAAGACGACAAAGGACAGGCCGAGGAGAAAGGCGCCGGTGAACAGCCAACAAACGCGTCGTGAACGCAGATGGGTGAAGCGTGGGAGGCGGATCATGGTTTCCAGAGATTATGGAAGTGGTGGACGGGGCCGTGGCCGGTGCCGACGGCGAGCTGGCCGGAGGCGGCGATGGCGGCGGTGAGGTATTCCTTGGCGGCGCGGATGGCGGCGAGCGGGTCGGCGTGCCGCGGGAGCAGGGCGGCGATGGCGGCGGACAAGGTGCAGCCGGTGCCGTGAGTATTCTTGGTTTGGATACGCGGGGAGTGGAGCTCGGTCTGCGTGACGCCGTCGTCGATCACGTCGGTGCTGTCGGCGCCGTCGAGGTGTCCGCCCTTGAGGACGACGATGCGCGGGCCGAGGGCGTGGAGGGCGCGGGCGGCGGTGCGCATGTCGGCGAGCGTGCGGATTGGGGGACAGTTGAGGAGGACCCCGGCCTCGGGGAGGTTGGGGGTGATGATCTCGGCGAGCGGGAGGATTTCGGCGCGCAAGGCGGCGACGGCGTCGGGGGCGAGCAAGTGGTGTCCGCTCTTGGAGACCATGACGGGATCGACGACGAGACGGGTGACGCCGTGGCGGCGGAGGGCGGCGGCGACGGACGAGACGATTTCGGAGGAGCCCAGCATCCCGAGCTTGACGGCGTCGATGCGGACGTCGGCGAAGAGCGTGTCGAGCTGTTGCGCGATGAAGGCGACGGGCACCGCGTGGACGCCGGTGACGCCGAGGGTGTTTTGCGCGGTGAGGGCGGCGACGACGCCGGTGCCGTAGGCGCCGAGGGCGGAGAAGGTTTTGAGGTCGGCGAGGAGGCCGGCTCCGCCGGAAGGATCGACGCCGGCGATGCTGAGGACGTTGGGAATCATGGACGGGAAAATGGGTTAACCACCAAACACACGAAACACACGAAATACACGAAAGACGGAAGAAGGGAAGAAGCGGGCTTTGCAACGGCGGGAGGAGCGGGCAATGTGCGGGGCCATGAAGACGACCAGCGTGAAGCGGATTTCGGGGCGGGTGGTGGATTTGTTCGGGCGGGAGATTTTTCCCGGTTGGGTGGAATGGGCGGGCGGGCGGATCACGGCGGTGCGGCGGGATGCGAAGGTGAAGGAGAAACGGCTGATCATGCCGGGATTCGTGGATGCGCATATCCACATCGAGAGCTCGCTGCTGCCGCCCTCGGAGTTTGCGCGGTTGGCGGTGATTCACGGGACGGTGGCGACGGTGTCGGACCCGCACGAGATCGCCAACGTGCTCGGCGAGGCGGGGGTGCGTTATATGTTGGCCGATGCGAAACGGTCGCCGTTGAAATTCAATTTCGGGGCGCCCTCGTGCGTGCCGGCGACGACCTTTGAGACGGCGGGGGCGAGGCTGGATGCGAAGGCGGTGGGGCGGTTGCTGGCGCGGAAAGACGTGCTCTACCTGGCGGAGGTGATGAATTTTCCGGGGGTGCTCGGGCGAGATCCGGAATTGATGGCGATGATTGCGGCGGCGCGGAAGGAAGGGAAGCAGGTGGACGGACATGCGCCGGGGCTGCGCGGGGCGCAGGCAAAGGCGTATGCGGACGCGGGGCCGACGACGGATCACGAGTGTTTCACGATCGAGGAGGCGCGGGACAAATTGGCGGCGGGGATGAAGATTTTGATTCGCGAAGGATCGGCGGCGCGGAATTTCGAGGCGCTGGCGCCGTTGCTGAAGACGCATCCGGAGCGCTGTATGTTTTGCTGCGATGACCTGCATCCGGATCTGCTGGTGAAGCGGCATCTGGATGAACATGTGCGGCGGGCGCTGGCGACGGGGGCTGATTTTTTTGATGTGTTGCGGGCGGCGTCGGTGAATCCGGTGGAGCACTACGGGCTGGGCGTGGGGTTGTTAAGGGTGGGCGATACGGCGGATTTTATCGTGGTGGACGGACCGAAACGCATGCGGGTGGAGCGGACGTATATCGGCGGCGAGTGCGTGGCGGCGGGCGGGCGGACGCGGCTGAAGCGGCTGGCGCCGAAGATCGCGAACAAGTTCAAGGCGCGCGCGGTGAAGGCGGCGGATTTTGCGGATGACGTGGCGGCGGGAGGACGGGTGAATGTGATCGAGGCGTTGAACGGGCAGCTGGTGACGAAGCATGTCACGGTGCCCGCGGCGGAGATCGGGGTGAAAGGCGATGTGTTAAAGATCGCGGTGGTGAACCGGTATGCGAAGAAGGCGCCGGTGGCGGTGGGGTATGTGCGCGGGTTTGGGTTGAAGGCGGGGGCGCTGGCTTCGTCGGTGGCGCATGATTCGCACAACATCGTGGCGGTGGGTGTGGATGATGAGTCGCTGGCGGCGGCGGTGAATCTCGTGATCGCGGAGCGCGGAGGGTTGAGCGTGGCAGGACCGCGGATGAAGGCGGTGCTGCCGCTGGCGATCGCGGGGTTGATGTCGGCGCTGGAGGGGCGCGAGGCGGCGCGGCGATATACGTTGCTGGATCGGGCGGCGAAGAAGCTCGGGTCGAAACTGGATGCGCCGTTTATGACGCTCTCGTTTATGGCGCTGCTGGTGATTCCGGATTTGAAGCTGAGTGACCGCGGGTTGTTCTCGGCGGCGAAGTGGGGGTTTGTGCCGGTGTCGGCGGATTGACGCTCGACGGCGGCGGGAGGTGACTTCTGATTGGTGAGCATGGCTGCTGCATCCGCGAAACTGGCAAACCGCATTTTGTTCGGACTGGTCGTCGGGTTGGTCGCCGGCGTGATCACGCTGGCGCTGGGTGCAAAATATCCGGGCCTGCTGGCGAAGGCCCAGTGGGTGTCGCGGGAGATTTTTGATCCGGCGGGCCAGGTGTTTTTGCGGCTGTTATTTTTTGTGATCATTCCGCTGGTGTTTGCGTCGCTGGCGGCGGGAGTGGTGCAACTCGGGCGGTTGGATAAACTCGGTCCGCTGGCGGGAAAGACGTTCGGTTTGTTCGGGCTGAACATGATCATCGGCGTGGCGCTCGGGCTGGTGATGATGGATGTGGTGCAGCCGGGGCGTGCGATCGGTGCGGAGACGCGCGAGGAGTTGCGGGTTGCTTACGCGTCGGATGCGGCGAAGCACATCGCGACGAATGAAAAACAGGAGGCGATGGATTTCGGCGCGGTGGTGGAGATGTTCATGCCGCGAAATCTGCTGGGGGCGATCACGGGGCAGAACCGGGCGTCGATCGGCGAAGTGTTGCCGCTGATTTTGTTCGCGCTGCTGGTGGGCGCGGTGGGCGTGGGGTTGGTGGAAAAGAAACGGCAGCAGTTGCTCGGCGGACTGGAGCTGGTGGCGGAGTTGATGACGGGGATCGTGCACTACGCTCTGCTGCTGGCGCCGTATGCGGTGCCGATGATGATCTACAGCGTGGTCGTCAAAATCGGCGTGGAGATCCTGTTTGCGCTCGGGTTGTTCGTGCTTGGAACGCTGGCGGTGATGGCGCTGCATCTGTTCGGGACGATGTCGCTGTGGTTGAAGTTTTTTGCGAAGCGTTCGCCGCTGGCGTTTTTCAAGATCGTGAAGCCGGTCTTGATCACGGCGTTTTCGACGAGTTCGAGTGCGGCGACGATGGCGGCTTCGCTGGCGGTGTGTAAGGATGACCTGAAGTTGAAGCCTAGTGTGGGCGGATTTGTGATTCCGCTGGGGGCGACGATGAACATGAGCGGGACGGCGCTCTACGAAGGGTGCGTGGTGTTGTTTGTCGCGCAGGTGTTCGGGCCGGAGCTGGCTTCGGGCAGCAGCTGACGCTGCTGGTGTTGTCGGTGTTGAGCGCGGTGGCGGTGGCGGGAATACCGGGTGGATCGCTGCCGTTGATCGCGGGGTTGTGCATGACGTTTGGGATTCCGCCGGAAGGGATCGGCATCGTGCTCGGGGTGGACCGGTTGCTCGACATGGCGCGCACCACGGTGAACGTGGGCGCGGATTTGGTGACGGCGGCGGTGGTGGACCGGACGATGCCGGAGGAGGCGGAACCGGTGGCGGCCAGCGGGGGAGCGTGAGGGCGTGAAAAAGCCCCGACCGGGAAGTCGGGGCTCCAGAAATCAGCCTCGTCACCTCGGCTGCTACACGACGCTCAGATGAGGCCGAGCTTCATTTTGCCTTCTTCGCTGATCATGGACTGGTTCCAGGCGGGTTCCCAGGTGATGCGGACGTCGGCGGTGGCGACGCCGGGGACGAGGAGGATTTTGCCTTTGGCGTCTTCGGCGATGGCAGGGCCCATGCCGCAACCGGGGGCGGTGAGGGTCATGGCGACATCCACTTTGTAGCCGCCTTCGGCCGCTTCGTTTTTGGTGACGTCCATCGAATAAACGAGACCGAGGTCCACAATGTTTACGGGGATCTCGGGGTCGTAGACTTTCTTGAGCTGGTCCCAGACGGCTTCGGGGTCGGGCGCGCCGTCGGCGAGGGTGGCGGAGGAAACGGTGTCGGTGATGACTTGTTCGCCGATGGCGTCGCCGTCCTTGCCGTCTATACGGAAGAGACCGAAGTCAGTCTGGACGGTGAAGCTGCCGCCGAGGGTCTGGTGGATGAAGAGCTTCGCGCCGGAGAAGAGCGTGTGTTTGTCGCCGGAGGGAATCTGCGTGGCGGTGACGTCGCGGGAGAGGGTGCGTTCTTTGGAGCTCATGGGGGGAAGATTACGGAGTTATTGCCCACGAAACACACGAAAAGACACGAAAGTCGGAGGGATCTGGTTTCGTGTCATTTTGTGTGTTTCGTGGGCACCGAATTTACTTTTTGAATTTGGACTCGATCAACGTGCTGAGGGATTTGTGGAGGGCTTCGTTTTCGAGTTTGTTGAGGACTTCTTCGAAGAAGGCGAAGATGAGCATCTGCTTGGCGGCTTCGGGTTTGATGCCGCGGGCCTGGAGGTAGAACTCTTGCTCCGGCTCAATACGGGAGCTCGTGCTGCCGTGGCTGCAACGGACGTCGTTGGCCTGAATTTCCAAGCCGGGGAGGCTGTGGGCTTCGGCGTCGTCGGAGAGGATGAGGTTGCGGTTCTTCTGGTAGGCGTCGGTTTTCTGCGCGTCGGGTTCGACGATGATGAGGCCGGAGAAAATCGTCTTCGCGGTGTCGAGGAGGGCGTTTTTGTAGAGGAGATTCGACGTGGTGTTGGGCGAGACGTGCGTCTGGAGCGTGCGTTGGTCGAACTCGTGGTCGCCGGTGGCGACGGTGAGGGCGAGCATCTCGGAGTGGGCGCCGGGTCCGAGCAGGCGGGAGTGCGATTCGTGGCGCGCCTGGCGTCCGCCGAGGTGGACGTTGAGCGAGAGGACCTTCGCGTCGCGCTCGGCGACGATGGAGTTGGTCTGGAACGCGAGTGTGTCGGCGGACCAGTTTTGCGCGCCGACGTAGGTGAGCTGCGCGCCGGGGCCGGCGTGGAGGTCGTTCACGCCGCTGGCGAGGTGGCGGGATTTGTCGGCGGAGACGAAGAACTCGACGAGGGTGGCCTTGGCGTTGTCTTCGAGGATGACGATCGTGTGGGGGAACGCGGCTTTGTTGGCGCCGGAGAGCGTGTGCTGGACGACGAACGGCGAGGTGATCTCGACGCCCTTGGGAACGTAGAGGAGCGAGCCGGTGCCGGTGAAGGCGGTGTTGAGCGCGACGAATTTTTCCGAGCCGAGGTTGGCGGGGAGTTTTTGGAAATACTTTTTAACGAGGTCACCGTGTTTGGTGAGAGCTTCGTCGAGAGGCGCGAAGATCACGCCCTGGGCGACGAGATCGGCGGGGACGGCGCTGCGGGCGACGAGCTGGCGGTTGGAGTAGATGATCTCGGCGGCGTGGGGGAAGTCGGAGAGATTCGGGATGTGTTGCGAGGCATCCTCGGGGAGCTCGAAGCCGGAGATGTCGAGAGACGAGAGGCTGGAGAAGCGCCACGTCTCGTCGGTGCGGGACGGCATCGGGAGGGCGTTGAACTGGTTCCAGGCGGCCTTCTTGGTTTCGAGCCACCAGGCGGGCAGGTAGCTGCGCTGCGAGAGGTGCGTGGCGAAACGGACTGAGTCCAAGGAAGGAGTGAGAGTGGGAGCGGCGGAGGCTGACATTTTTTGTTTATCGCAGAATGACCAATGACGAATGACCAATGACCAATGGAGTGACCTTTGACATCAACCCGCCGACTCATTGGTCATTGGGCATTCGTCATTGGTCATTTCGGTCGGCGTTAGCCGACCGACCCTTCCATTTCGAGGTCGATGAGGCGCTTGAGCTCGACGCTGTATTCCATGGGGAACTGGCGGACGAGGTCGTTCACAAAACCGTTTACGGCGAGGCTCATCGCCTGCGCTTCGGTGAGACCGCGCTGCTGCATGTAGAAGATCTGCTCTTCGTTCACTTTCGAGACGGACGCCTCGTGCTGCACGGAGTGGGTGTCGCCGCGCACGGTGATGGCGGGATACGTATCGGTGCGGCTGTTGCTGTTGATGAGGAGGGCGTCGCACTCGGTGTTGTTTTTGCAACCCTTCAAGTGCTTCGGGATGTGGACTTGTCCGCGGTAGGTGGAACGGCCCTGGCCGACGCTTATCGACTTGGCGACGATGACGGACGTGGTGTCGTCGGCGGCGTGGATCATCTTGGCACCGGTGTCCTGGTGTTGTCCGTCGTTGGCGAGGGCGATGGAGATGACTTCGCCGCGGGCGCGTTTGCCCTTCAGGACGACGCCGGGGTATTTCATGGTGAGGCGGCTGCCGATGTTGCAGTCGATCCACTTGATCTCGGCGTCCTCGTGGGCGACACCGCGTTTGGTGACGAGATTAAACACGTTGTTCGCCCAGTTTTGGACGGTGATGTATTGGATCTTGGCGCCCTTGAGGGCGACGAGTTCGACCACGGCGGAGTGGAGCGTGGAGGTGGAGAACTTGGGGGCGGTGCAGCCTTCCATGTAAACGACCTCGGAGCCCTCGTCGGCGATGATGAGGGTGCGCTCGAACTGGCCGAAGTTTTCGGCGTTGATGCGGAAGTAGGCCTGGAGGGGCTGGGCTACCTTCACGCCCGGGGGGACGTAGATGAAGGAGCCGCCGGAGAACACGGCGCTGTTGAGCGCGGAGAACTTGTTGTCACCGGTGGGGATGACCTTGCCGAAGAACTTTTTGAAGATCTCGGGGTGTTCGCGAAGGGCCTCGGTGGAGTTGCAGAAGATGACGCCCTGCTTGGAGACGATGTCCTTGATATTTGAATACGCGGCCTCGGAGTCGAACTGGGCCTCGACGCCGGCGAGGAACTTGCGCTCCTGCTCGGGGATGCCGAGACGCTCGAAGGTCTTCTTGATGTCGTCGGGCACCTCGTCCCACGTGCGCTTGGGTTTCTGGCCCTGCGAGAGGTAGTAACGGATTTTGCTGAAATCGATGTTGTTGAGGTCCGTAGTGGCCCAGTGCGTGGGCATGGGTTTATCGAGGAAGGTTTTGAGCGCCTTCAATCGGAACTCGAGGATCCACGGAGCTTCCTTTTTGACGGAGCTGATGTAGCGGACGGTCTCTTCGGAGAGGCCGGTGCCGGCGTCGAACTCGTAGTCGACTTTGTATTGGAAGTCGCCGACGGCCTGATCGATGCCGCCGACGGGGTTAACGTCGGTGGTTTCGTCGGTGGGGGGGAGTGTGGTGGTGTCGGACATGGGAGCGGTGTGGTTGGCGGGTGTGGCGGGTGATGCGGGCGGCTGGTTATATCGCCTGCAAGCAGGCTCCTACATTTTCGGAGTTAGACGGCGGCGAGCTCGGTCTTGACCCAGTCGTAGCCCTTGGCTTCGAGTTCGAGGGCGAGGGATTTGTCGCCGGATTTGACGATGCGGCCGTCATACATGACGTGCACGAAGTCGGGGACGATGTAGTCGAGGAGGCGCTGGTAGTGAGTGATGAGGAGGACGCCGAGCTTGTCGCCGCGCATGGCGTTGACGCCTTCGGCGACGATCTTGAGGGCGTCGATGTCGAGGCCGGAGTCGGTCTCGTCCATGAGGGAGAAGGACGGCTCGAGCATGGCCATCTGGAGGATTTCGCAGCGCTTCTTTTCGCCGCCGGAGAAACCTTCGTTGACGGAACGGGAGGTGAACTTGCGGTCGATTTTGAGCATGTCCATTTTGCCGTAGAGCTTCTTGTAGTAGCCGGTGGCATCGAGCTCTTCGCCCTCGGCCATGCGGGCCTGGACGGCGGCGCGGAGGAAGTTGGCGATGGAAACGCCGGGGATCTCGGAAGGGTATTGGAAGGCGAGGAAGAGGCCGGCGCGGGCGCGCTCGTCGGGTTCCATTTCGAGGATGGATTTGCCGTCGAGGATGACGTCGCCGCTGATGATCTGGTAGTCGGGATGGCCGGCGATGGCTTTGGAGAGGGTGGATTTGCCGGTGCCGTTCGGGCCCATGATGGCGTGCACTTCGCCGGTTTTGATCGTCAGGTTGAGGCCTTTGACGATGGGTTTGTCAGGGGTCGCGGTGAGGGCGACGACGAGGTCACGGATTTCGAGGGAGGACATGGTAAAAGTTTAAGTTGAAAGATGAAGTTGAAGGAAAGTTAGCGGGAGGCGGGGAGTTTGCCGCGGAAGGTGATTTCTAGGGCATCGGCTTTGTAGCCGGGGGGGAGGACGGACTTGATTTTGGCGATGAGGGCGGCGGGTAATTCGATGTCGTGGGTCGCGCCGGTGGTCTCGTCGTGGAAGTGGGCGTGCTGGTGGAGATTCGGGCAGTACCGGGTGGGGCCGCGCTCGAAGTTCACGGCGCGCACGAGGTCGCATTGGGTGAGCGTCTCGAGGCAGTTGTAAACGGTGGCGAGGGAGATGCCGGGAAGCTGGGGCTTCACGCGGGCGAAGACCTCGTCGGCGGTGGGATGGTCGCGCTTTTTGAGAAGGGCGTCATACACCACTTCGCGCTGGGGTGTGTTGCGCAGGCCGCTGTCGGCGAGCTTTTGCGCAAGGGCGTCGGAGTGAATCGCGTGGGTGGACATGGTCGGGAAGGCACACCCAATTGGAATGATTCTAAAGATCAAGTCGTAATTGGAATAATTCTAAAGAAGGGCACGGTGCGGGGCGCGGAGGCCGGTAAGGTGCCGCTTTTGGGCGGGCGGGACAACGGGAGTTCCTGAGAGAGTGTCACCTATTAGGTGACACTTTGGATCGAAGCAAGGGGGTGTTGGCAGGCGGGAGTGTCAGTTGTGTCCGTCAAGTTCAGCAAAAGTGGATTGGTGGTTCGTGGGTTTGGTGGATAAAATGAGTTATGGGAGGGGGTGAGGGGGAGGGGCGAAGCTCCTCCCCCTTCCCGGATTTAAGCGGCTTGGGTGTGGGTTGTGGAGGGTTTGCGGGATTCGCGAAGCGGTTCCATGTTCAGGTAGCGGCTGCCGTCCATCCACTCCTCGTGCTGTT
>CAMBLN010000020.1 GCA_945868215.1 Opitutus sp. GAS368 | reverse complement strand
CCCGGTTACATAGACCGCGATCTGGAAGTTGTCGTGGGCCTGCAAACCGACGCACCGCTCAAGCGCGCGTTCATGCCTTTTGGCGGTTTCCGCATGGCCGCCGCCGCCGTGGAGTCCGCCGGGCGCACCGTCGATCCCGAGACCACCGCGATTTTCAAACACCGCAAAACCCACAACGAGGGTGTGTTCGACGCCTACACGCCCGAGATCCGCCTCTGCCGTTCGGTCGGGATCATCACCGGTCTGCCCGACGCCTATGGTCGCGGACGCATTATCGGCGATTACCGCCGCGTCGCGCTTTACGGCACCGCCCGCCTGATTGCCGACAAAAAAGAACAACTCGCGCAGACCGTGTCCGCCGGCATGACGGCCGACGTGATCCGCGACCGCGAGGAACTCTCCGAGCAGATCCGCGCCCTCGCCGAACTAGCCGCGATGGGCAAGGCTCACGGCTTCGATCTTTCCAAAGCCGCCGCCAACGCGACCGAGGCCGTGCAGTGGACCTATTTCGCCTACCTCGCCGCCGTGAAGGAACAGAACGGCGCGGCCATGTCCATCGGACGCATCGCGACGTTCCTCGACATCTATTTCGAGCGGGATTTCGCCGAGGGCACGCTCAGCGAGTCCGCCGCGCAGGAACTCATCGACCAACTCGTCCTCAAGCTGCGCCTCGTGCGTTTTGCCCGCACGCCGGAATACAATGAGCTCTTCAGCGGCGACCCGACGTGGGTCACCGAGTCGCTCGGCGGCATGGGCTTGGACGGACGCACGCTCGTCACGAAGAACTGTTTCCGCTTCCTGCAGACGCTCCACAACCTCGGCGCCGCGCCCGAGCCGAATCTCACGATCCTCTGGTCCGAACGCCTGCCCGACGGTTTCAAGGAATTCTGCACCCGCACCTCCATCGAGACGAGTTCGCTGCAATACGAGAACGACGACCTCATGCGCGGGTATTGGGGCGACGACTACGCCATCGCGTGCTGCGTGTCGGCCATGCGCATCGGCAAGCAGATGCAGTTCTTCGGCGCGCGCGCCAACCTCGGCAAGACGCTCCTCTACGCCATCAACGGCGGTGTGGACGAAATTCAAAAAATCCAGGTCGCACCGCCTTCCGCACCGATTCGCGGCGACGTGCTCGACTTCGAGGAGACGAAGGCCGCCTTCGAGCGGATGATGGGCTGGCTGGCGGGTCAGTATGTGGCCGCACTGAACATCATCCACTACATGCACGACAAGTATTGCTACGAGCGCCTGCAGATGGCGCTGCATGACCGTGAAATCCTGCGCACGCTGGCTTGCGGCATCGCGGGTCTCTCCGTCGCGGCCGACGCGTTGTCGGCGATGAAATATGCCAAGGTTCACGTCATCCGCGACGACGCGGGACTCGCGGTGGATTATCGCATCGAGGGTGACTTCCCCAAATTCGGCAACGACGACGAACGCGTGGATTCGCTCGCGCGCTGGTGCGTGGAGACCTTCATGGCCAAGCTCCGCCAGCAGCCGACCTACCGTAACAGCGTTGTCACGCAGTCGGTGCTCACGATCACGTCGAATGTGGTTTACGGAAAAAAGACCGGCCACACGCCCGACGGACGCCGCGCGGGCGAGCCGTTCGCCCCCGGAGCGAACCCGATGCACGGGCGCGACAGCCGCGGTGCGATCGCATCGATGGCCTCGGTCGCCTCGCTGCCGTATCACGATTCCCAGGACGGCATCAGCTACACGTTCAGCATCATCCCGGGCGCGCTTGGCCGCGATCTGCTCTCGCAGGTGAAAAACCTTGGCGGGTTGCTCGACGGCTACTTCGCGTCGGGCGGACACCACATCAACGTCAACGTTTTCGACCGCGCGACGCTCGAAGCCGCGATGGCGCAGCCCGAGAAATATCCGCAGCTCACGGTGCGAGTGTCCGGCTACGCGGTGAACTTCGTGAAACTCACGCGCGAGCAGCAGCTCGACGTGATCAACCGCACCTTCCACGGAGCCCGGTGAACACGATGACCGCCGACACCGCACGGCCCGCCGCCGCACTGTGTGCTTCACATGATCCGGTGCGGGCGGGGCATGTTCATTCGGTCGAAACCGCCGGCATGTTGGACGGCCCGGGCATCCGCCAGGTGATTTTCCTGAGCGGGTGTCCGTTGCGCTGTCTGTATTGCCACAATCCCGACACGGTGTGCCTCGGCAACGGCGAGTTGCGCAGTGCGGGCGAGCTGTTGGACGACCTGGCGCGACGGCGGGTGTTTTTGCGCGGCGGCGGACTCACGGTGAGCGGAGGCGAGCCGCTGATGCAGCCCGGGTTTGTGAAGACGTTGCTGGCGGGCGCGAAGGAACTCGGTCTGCACACGGCGGTGGACACGAGCGGTTTTCTGGGGGCGAGGGTGGATGATGAATTGATGGCGCTGACCGACCTGTGGTTGCTCGACATCAAGTCGTTTACGCCCGCGACCTACAAACGCGTGACGGGGACGGACGTGGAGCCGACGCTGGCGTTTGCGCGGCGGCTGGCGGCGCTGAAGCGCCCGATGTGGATCCGCTTTGTGCTGGTGCCGGGGTTGACCGACGCGGTGGAAAACATCGAAGGCATCGCGGCGTTTGTCGCGAGCCTGGGAACGGCGGTTGAGCGCGTGGAAGTGCTGCCCTTTCACAAGATGGGCGAGGCCAAGTGGGCGGCGAACGGGATGACTTACACGTTGCAGGACACGCCGCCGCCGACACCGGCGCAGGTGGAAAAAGCACGCGTGATCTTTCGAGGGGTGGGATTAGTGGTATTTTGATCAGAGTAGCCGCCGACGTCAGGAGGCTGGAGTGGTGATGATCGCCAAGACAGCCTCGTTACCTCGGCTGCTACGATTCGGATGGTCACTCGTCACATTCGATCGCTCAAATCAACCAATCATCATGTTCACTCCCGGAACCTTTGCCCCGCCGTCTTCAACCCGCGCGACGCGCGTCATGCTTTTGGGCTCGGGGGAGCTCGGGAAGGAAGTCGTGATCGAACTGCAACGACTCGGCTGCGATGTGATCGCCTGCGACCGCTACGCCGGTGCGCCGGCGATGCAGGTCGCGCACCGCAGCCATGTGTTTTCGATGCTCGACGGCAAGGCGCTGCGCCGCGTGATCGCCGAGGAGAAACCCGATCTGGTCGTGCCCGAGATCGAAGCCATCGCGACGGACGTGCTGGTGGAGTTGGAAGCCGCCGGACAACGCGTGGTGCCGACCGCACGCGCGGCGAAACTCACGATGAACCGCGAAGGCATCCGGCGATTGGTTGCCGAGGAGTTGGGATTGCCGACGTCGCCGTATCGCTTCGTGGCGACGGAAGCCGAGGCGGGCGCGGCGGGGGCGGCGCTGGGATTTCCGTGTGTGTTGAAACCGCTGATGTCCTCCAGCGGACACGGGCAGAGCGTGGTGAAAACGCCGGATGCGATGAAGGCCGCGTGGGATTACGCGCAGACGGGGGCGCGGGCCGGAGCGGGGCGCTGCATCGTCGAAGGGTTTATCCGTTTTGATTACGAAATCACGGTGCTGACGGTGTCGGCGAGCAACGGCATCCAGTGTTGTCCGGCGGTCGGCCACGTGCAGATCGACGGGGATTATCGCGAAAGCTGGCAGCCTTGCGCGATGTCGGACGCGGCGTGGGCGCAGGCGCAGGACAGCGCGAAAAAAGTCGTGGGCAACCTCGGCGGCTGGGGTCTGTTTGGCGTCGAGTGTTTCGTGTGCGGCGACGAAGTGATTTTCAGCGAAGTGAGCCCGCGTCCGCACGACACGGGCCTGGTGACCATCGGCGGACAACAGTTGAGCGAGTTCGCGCTGCACGCGCGGGCGATTTTGGGATTGCCGGTGCCGCCGATCACGCTGCTGCGTCCGGCGCACAGCGTGGCGTTGCTCGGTCACGGCGACGGTGTGCCGGTGATTTCAGGGTTGGTGGAAGCGCTGGCGGTGCCGGAGAGCCAGGTGAGAATTTTTGGAAAACCCGAGTGCAAAGGACACCGGCGGCTGGCCGTGGCGGTGGCGACGGGCGCGACGCCGGAGGAAGCGAAAGAGCGGGCAAGGGCGGTGGCGGCGGCGATCACGATCAAGATCGAGTGAATGCGGGCAGTTGCGGGACGGTCCCTGTATCGGGAAAACTTCAAAGATCTAGGTTTACGCCGTGCACCCGCAGCCACTCTTTGCGCTCGCGGTAGTCGGGCATTACTTTGTCCACCTCGTTCCAAAACGCATCCGTGTGGTCAAGCTGGTGCAGGTGGCTGAGTTCGTGGACGACAATGTAATCGATGATCGTCGCCGGAGCCATCAGGCACTTCCAGTGAAACGCCAGCCGCCCCGTCGGTGAACAACTTGCCCACCGATAACCGAGATCACGCACCCCGACCGTCACCGGCAACACCCCGACTTTGGGCGCATAATACGCCACGCGGTCATCCAGGCGCTCACGTCCGCGGCTGAGGTAAAAATCACGGAACGCCGCCTTCGCACCCACGTTGTCATCACCGTTCACCAGATCGCGCCGCAGGCAAAACCTTCCCGCTTTGAGCAACAGCGGTTCGCTTTGGTCGGAGGCCAGCGAAAGCCGGTAAGACCGCCCGAGATATAGGAAACTTTCGCCGTTCCGGTATTCGCGCACGAAGCGCTTCACATTGCTCTCCCGCCACTCCGCCAGCGTGCGGTAGATCCACAGCCGTTTCAGGCGCACGATCTCCGCGATTTTCTCGGTGGACACCTGCACCGGCGCCCTCACCACCACGCGGCCGTCGCGCTCGACCACGATGTCGGCCGTCCGCCGGCGACTGCGCACCACTTGGTAGGAAATGTCTTCGACCACGGCGTTCATCCGAGCAGGTCGTCGTGCCGTTTCTCCGCGAGTTTCACGATTTCCACGGCGATGCGCTCGTGCTTGTCGGTCAGCGTAGGGATGCCGGAGCCGAGAATCTCGATGTCGAGGCTGCCCCGTAGTTTCTTCACCTCGATGGGCTTTTTCCAGAAATCAATGATGTCGATCGTGCCTTGCAGCAGTTCCACGATGCGCGTCATCAGACCCTTCAGCGCCTGCGCGTGCTCGACTGGAACCACGCCGTCTGCAAACGCCAACCCGGCGACAAATTCGTAGAAGGTCGTGGCTTCTTTCGTGAGCCCATCGAGCGCTGTCGTGCGGCCGGCTTGGGCTTCGCGCCGCAGTTGTTCGCAGCCTTCGGCGATCACCTGCCAGTTGTTTTTGTGATCTTGGATGAGCTTTTCCAGTTTGTCGCTAAGCCGCTGATAGAACGCCGGGTCCTCGTCGAAATGCACCGTGCAATGCTTGCGGATGGCGTGCTCCATCTCGCTCGCCTTGGCCTCGGGATCACCTTGCGCGTTTTTCCTCACGCTCGCCAGGAAATCGGCCGACAGCAGCTCTACCGGCGGGATGCGCGGATCGATACCGAGGTCGATCAGGTGCTCGTTGATCAACGCTTTCACCTTCGCGCCAGCGTCGGCGATATCGAGCGACTCGTCCTTGTAGCGCTCCTTCACCATGCGCAACAGGTAGCCGAAACGCCGCGCCGGCCCGCGATAGGCGTGGCCGCTGGCGTGGGGCAAAATCAGGTTCAGGCTTTGCAGAAATTTTTTGAGATAAACCTCAAAGTCGGCCCTCCGCTTGAGATCGCCCATGGCGGCGACGGCGGCGTGCACGACGGCAACCTCCGCCGCAGGCGAGGTTTCGCCGGTGCCGGTGACGAATCGCTCGATGCCGGTGATGCCCGCCGTCTGGAAATGCTGCAACAGGCGTTGATAACGCTCCTCCAAGATCGGCAGTTCCGAGGTGAGGTTTTGCAGACCTTGCTGGATGTCCGCCAAATCTTCCTCGGAGTAAATCGAGAGCGCCACGCCGAGATGGTTGGCGAGGCCGATGTAGTCCACGATGAATCCGCGGTGCTTGTTTTTCGTCACGCGGTTCACGCGGGCAATGGCTTGCAGGAGGTTGTGCTCCTGAAGCCGCTTATCGATATACATGACCTGCTCGACGGGCGCGTCGAAGCCGGTGAGCAACATGTCGCAGACGATGAGAAACGCCACGCCGGTCAGGGTCTTGTCTGGATCGTCGAGATCGAAGGGACGGCAGAAATTCTCCACCGCGTTCCACCGACGCGCCTCTTTGCGCGCCTCGGTGATGATCGCTGGTTCGTTGGTGGCGTCAGACGACACGACGACGACTGCTTTTAAGAACGCGATGCGGCGGATTAGCTCCGCGTCAGGCGCCGGCTTGAGGTTTTCCTGCGCGAGCCGCTCGGCAAGCGCTTCACGGATCGCTTTCTGGTAGCGCACCGCCGCGAGCTTCGAGTGACACACCACCTGCGCCTTGAAACCGTCTGGCAGGATGTTGTCGATGTAGTGGGCGACGAGATCGCGCGCGATGGCGCCGATGCGTTTCTCGGCCTCCAACAGGTCGCCGCTCGCGCCATACTTTTTCTTGATCGCCTCGATCTGCTCGGGGCTGCGCTGGCGGAAGAGATCCTCGAACTTTTGCTCGAAGCCCGCCTTATCCTTCAACGCGGTGTCGGCGGTTCGGCCTTCGTAGAGGATCTGCAAGGTCGCGCCGTCGTGCACGGCGTCCATGAGCTTGTAGGTGTCGATATAGTCGCCGAAGCGTTTCACGGTGCGCCGCGCGCCGTGCTTTTCGGTGATGAGCGGCGTGCCGGTGAAGGCGATGCGCGTGGCGTTGGGAAACGCCTCGAACACGTTGTCGCCGAGATCGGAGCCCTGCGTGCGGTGCGCCTCGTCGATCATCAGCAGGATGCGCTGCGAGGCGTTGACCTCGCCAAAGGTTTCGGCCGTGGGCGGAGCGCCGTAGGCGGCCAGTGCTTCCTCGACGACGAGTGGCAGGCTCTCGGTGCGCTCGGTGAATTTGTGAACCATCACCATGTTCACGTCCGACGCGTCGGTGGAGAGGTGTTCGCGCAGGTTCTCGGTGCTTTCGATGACGTTGATCTTGCCGCCGATGAGGCGCGCGGTGTCGGTGAGCTGCTCCTCCAGATCGACGCGGTCGTTGACCAGCACGATCTTGAAATCCGCGAGATCGGCGGAGGCGCGGATCATGCGCGCGACAAACACCATGGTGAGCGACTTGCCCGAGCCCTGCGTGTGCCAGACCACGCCCGAGCGTTCCTCGGGCGTTTCGCCGGTGCGCAGCCGGTGAAGGATGCGGCGGGCGGCGCGGTATTGCTGGTAGCGGGCGACGACCTTGATGCGCTTGCCGTCGTCGGTTTCCATGAACACCGAGCAGGTGCGCAACACATCGAGGAGTGTGTCGGGCGCGAGCAGGCCTTGGATCAGGCGCTCTTGTTCACGCTCGATGCCGAGCGGAGGCGTATAGGTCTGGCGGCTCTCGGGCCAGATGTCCTTCCACGCATAAAAGTGTTCGTGTCCCGAGGTGATGGTGCCGAGCTGGGCGGTCTCGCCACAGGTGCGGATGAGCAGGAGATTGGAGTAGAAGAGACGCGGATCGCCCTCGCGCAACCCGGCCGCCTGCGTGGCGGGCCGGCCGTTGCGGTAGCGGAGGAGTTGCTCGCCGGCCTCATACATGGGATTGGCGGTGTTGGCGTCGCCGATCTTCGCTTCGATCACGACCAGCGGAATACCGTTCACGAACAGCACGATGTCCGGGATGATGCAGGTTTTCGCGCCGCCGGGCGTATCGATGCGGAATTGGTTGATCGCGTGAAACACGTTTCGCTCCGGGTGCGCGAAGTCGATCAGGCGCACCACCGGCTGCGACTCGCCGGTGGCCTCGTTCACATCCACCTGCGCCTTGAAGAGCAGCGCCTGCACCGCCTCGTTGGCCTCTAGCAGCGTGCGGCTCGGCTGGCGCAGCAACTGGTCGCGCAGATCGTCGAGCTGGCGCGAAGTTAGCCACGGCTTGCCGTCCGCTGTGCGGTTGAGCGCGCTCACGGCGGAGCGAAATACTTCCGGCAACAGCACCTCGCGGAAACCGGTTCGTAAACTCTTCGACGGATCCGAGGGAATCAGCCCGTGCCCCTGATCGATTACCGTCCAACCCAGCGCGGCGAGCTGGTCGAGGAAGGATTTTTCGACGTGGAGGTATTCGGACATGGCAACGGGTTAGCTCAGCAAAGCCTGGGCGACGGTGACGTATTCCTGACGCAGCGCGAGCGCCACCTCCTCGTTGTCGGTCCGCTCGGGCCAGCCCGGAACCCGGAACCGGGCGCACGCCATCGGTCCCGGCGCATCGATGTCGGCAAAATCCTTGGCGAGGCAGGCCAGTGCGTGGCGCATAGCGCGGTTGCCGGTCTTTTTTTCGGCCTGAAAACCGGCCACCGCCGCCGGCAGGCCGTCGAGATAGCGCATCGCCAAATGAAGGATGTCGTGGGCGTCTTTCGCGGCTCTGCGGCCCTCGGGTCCACCGAAGGCGTTGAGCTTGAGTGCGAGCATCGGGCCGACCTCGGCCACCTTGATCGACAGGGTTCGCGTCCGGCCGCTGAGGTCCGTTCCGGTCACCGGCACCACGCGCACACACTCCAGTTCACGGTCGATGCCGGGCAACACGGCCACCGGCAGGCCGTCGTCCACGATCACCGTGCCCTTGTCGGATTTTCCGTCGTCGGTGAGCAGGTCGAGGTGGAGCGTGAGGCCCGGCAGTTGACGTGAGAAGCGTCGTGCTTTCGCGTCCCAGCGGAACTCCTGCTCGTGCAAAGCCGAGCGGATGGTCGGCCCCAGTCCGCTGTCCACCGCGAGGCTCACCGCAAAATCCACGTCGAGCGTCACCGCGCCCACCTGGCCGGTGGCCGGAGGTTTGGTGAGATATCGCACCGCCAGACCGCCCACGAGCACGAGGTCCTCATGGAAATCCGCCAGGCACTCCCACGTGGTGAGCAACGCGCGCGGCGCCAGGCTGGTTTCGGCGGCGAGGTATTTGTCGTAACGGTCGAGTTTCATCGGGCAAAGCCCTCCCAATTGCGCAGCGCCTCCGCCTGATCGGGACCGCGTTGGCCGACTTGCAGCAGGTCGAGGTAGATCTGCACGTCGCTGGCCAGCGCAAACCCGTCCACGTCTTGGGTCTCGCGCCACACCCCGTCGTCGGTCGGCTCGATCAGCCAGAGATTGCCCCCGTTCGACACCGGCCGGGCAAACTTCAGGTCGAGTTCCGTGCCTGGGCGCACATAGACCGACACCACGGCGTAATCGGTGTAAGGATGCCTTAGCCGTGCGGCGAACCACTGGGTAAACACACCCGCGACCCGCCCGTCTTTCCCGCGCAGGAGTTCGCGCACATCTGCCGCCAGCTCGCCCACGTCACCGGTGAGCACGGAATACTGCCGCACCTGCGCGCGCGGCCACCACTGGTCGACCGCTTTCCACGCATCCAGCAACCGCTCGAAAGCCGCCAAATGATAGGAGGCGGCGGATTTTCGGGTGCCGGTGCCTTCGCGCACGACATACTCCTCCTCGATCAGTTCGTTGAGGACACGCGACACCAAACCGCGCGACAAGCCGGTGCGCTCGGTCAACTCCTCCTGTGTCCAACGCCGGTCACGATGCGCGAGCAAGGCGCGGACGAGACGCGATGTTTTTGCCGAAAACAGATCCGGTGCGCTGACCGGTGATCGATAACGCCCCCCGCGCGGAGCCCGGTCCAGAAGCAACCCGGGGACTTTGATAAAGAGCCGCCCATTCAGGTCCGCGTGGCTGAGGCCTCTTTGGCGTAGATCCGTCGCCAAGAGTTCCGGGATATGGGGAGACAGGATGAGTTCGAGGGGGGCGCTGGGTTTGCCCGGCTCGGATTTCAGCCATTGACGCGACGCATGCAGAAGCGGCCTGATCAGGAGAATCGTTTTTTGGTTTTGAGCCTCAATTCGTAATTCAGCCGCACCAGCGACAACGGCGAGTCGGACTGAAAAGTCACTTGATTCCTCCACAGCAAAGCTTTGCGAGAATAACTCCAAGAGCTTCCCCGCATCTTCGACGGCAATTATTTTACCGGAATTATTCATTTCACTAAATAGATAAAACAAACGTATTCGCTAAAATCAAGCCGAAGCCACCACACCCGCCCACCGGTGACATTTCACATAAACGCCTGCTTTCAGCGGCTGCTGAAAGCACGTTTTTTAGTGAAACGGTCTCATCCGCCCTCATTGGCCGTCGCCGGTGTAATCGGCGTCATAGCGATCGGCGGCGGCAACCGTCTGGGCCAGGCGGCGGACCGTTGCCTGACTTTCGGCGTCGCGCTGCTTCACGTAGGCGAGCGCATCCTTCAGCATGACCCGCCGGTGGGAGCCCACGGTGTGATAGGGCAACGCGCCCTGCTCCAGCAGGCCGACCAGAAACGGACGCGAGCAACCGAGGAGGTTGGCGGCGGCCTGCGTGGTGAGGGATTCGTTTTGCGGGGTCAGCACGATGCGCTGGCCCGCGCGCATCGCGCCCACCACTTTCACCAGCAGGTGAAACACGGGATCGGGCAGCTCGATGTGCACACCTTCGCGCCCGACCAAGGCCGGACGTTCGGTCCCGTTCATCACGCCGTAGAGGCGCTCCAAGGCCGCACGGTCGGCGGCGCTGAGATCGGAGGGATTGAGCGATTCGAGGGTTTTCATAAGAGCCTCAATTTACGCCGCCAATCCGAGAAATCAACGAAACAAACGAAATAACCGAAGCAAATCAGGTGGCCGACGGGGGTTTCGATCTTTGACACAGAGGGCACAGAGTTCGGCAGGGAGGTTGAGGAGGACAAAACGACTTCGACGGATGTTTGTTACGTCGGCGGGTTTGGGGCTCGGACTCTGTGCTCTCTGGTTCGGAACTCCGGCTTGGCTCTGTGACACTATTCCGAGTCCGGGATCAAGCCACCGGCACCGGGACGCGGCCGGTCAACAGGTCCTGCATCAGGCCCTGCTTCTGCTGGCGGAGTTTGGCGAGGTGGGCGGTTTCGGTTTGGATGCCTTCGTCCAGCGAAAGGAGCATGGCACCGATCTTCCTCTGCTCGTCCCCGTCGGAAGGGACGTGAAGGCGGTAGTGTTTGAAGTAGCGCAGGCCGATCGTGGGGATCGTGCTCCCGGTGGCGATGTTCTCGAACTCTCGTTTTCTGTATTGGAGCCAGTAATACAGATAATGTGTGTCGAGCTTGGGGCCGCAGCGCCAACACATGAAATGCTGGCTCACCGCCATCTCGCAGGTGGTGATGGCGCTTTTGCCGACGCCGGCGTCGCGGGACAGGACGACGATCCCGGGCGGATGGAGCACGGCGGAGGAGTTGGAGATGCCGAGGGCGCTGATCTCCTTGTCGGTTTCGGAAATATAGACGCGATCCAGACGCCACGAGTCGGCCAACGAAACCCACTTGATGCCGCCGTCCCAATATTCGGGATGATTTCGGTTGGGCGTGTGGCCGCTGCCGCGTTGGGCGATGCCGTCGAGCAACGCGTAATCCCATTCCTTCGGGATCGGGCCGAGGGGGGAGGGTTGGTAGAGGTGGGGGGCTTCGGCGGGCGGGGGGCGGAGCGTGCCCGTGGCGGTCACGCCGCGCGTGAACAGGTCGTGCATCAGGCCCGCCTTCACCTGCTGCTGCTTCGCGATCAACGCCTCCGTCTGCTCGATCACCTCGTCCACCGTCCCCAGTATCTCCGCGATCCGGCGCTGTTGGGGGAGCGGCGCCAATGGAAGCTTGGTGTCGGCTATCGTTGCCGACGAAAGCCCGTAGCGAGTCGATCCGCTCGCTCGGCAGGCAAAGTGATTTACGACCGAAGGCGTGCCGAGTTGCTTGGATAGATAGACCGGATCAATCCGCGATTTGTCGGGCTTGATGAGCGCGAGATGGTAACCGCAGACGAGATTTGGAATTTCTGCGGTAACGACTGCGGCGATGCCAATGTCGTCAGGCGTTTCGGAATCTTTGGTGATCATCACGTCACCTCGCTGAGTGGAAAAGCGGCCGATTTCGTTGGGCGACGCGGTCGCCGCCATGAAAGGCAAATCGGCGGTGATGTAATCGTTGCCGTAAACATCCATGTAGTTGCACAGCCTTACGGATGGCTCACCGGGCGTGGTCTTTTTGTCCACGTTGCTGAAACGGATGTCGGCAACGTCCCTCAGCGAAACTGTCGGCCACTCACTCATACCCCAGCTCCTTCAAAAACGTCTTCAGCTTCGCGGTGGCGGCGTCGCGTTTTTCTTCGATGGTTTGGGCGGTGACGGCGTATTTGGCGTGGAGGTTTTCCAGGGAGGCCAGGCAGGCGCGTTGGTCGGCGCGGAGGTAGCCTTCATACGTCTCGACCAACACGCGGTGCAGGCGCTCGAGGATGACGCGGCGGGCTTCGTCGGGGCCGATTTTTTTGCGGGCGGCGGCTACAAGGTCTTCCTGCTTTTTCTCGGTGGCGCGGAGGGCGGCGTTGAGCGTGCGCTCTTCATCGAGGAGCGCCTGATGGCGGGCGAGTTTTTGCTCGATCACCTCGGCGGCGGCGGTGTGGGCGGCGACTTGTTTGGGCGTGCCTTCTTTTTTGGCGAGCTTGGCCTGGGCGCGGAGTTCTTTGAGTTCGGCTTTGAGGGTTTTGACCTGGTCGGCGGGGAGCACTTCCGTGTCGTCGGCGTCTTCGTAGTCTTCCTCGTCGGCGGCGGCGAAGAGGGCGGCGAGTTCGGCGAGGCGGGCGCGGTTGCGCTCCATCTCGGCGAGGACTTGCGGGAACTGGCTTTGGAGGATCTCGGCGTCGGGGATGAGCTCGGGGCCCCAGCCGCTGAAGGCGATGGATTTGAACTCGGGTTTGAAAAACTCGAAGTAGCGGGCGAGGGCGCCGCGGATTTGGTGCGGGGTGAGGAGGGCGGGGGTTTCGGACGGCGAGACGCGGGCGTTCGGAATCGCGTGCAAGCACGCTCCTACGTCGGAGAAGGCATCGACCACGGTGGCGAAGAGGAGGCGGCGGAGTTCGTAGGCGTTGCCTTTTTTCGCGCCGGCGGGCGCGAGGCCTTCGACGTCGGGGAGGTGTTTGGTCCACCAGGTTTCGAGAGTGGCGAGGCAGGCGGCGTGGGCGGTGGCGACGGAGGCGTCGGTCTTGACCAGATCGGCGAGGGCGCGGCGGTCGGCGGCGGCGGGGGTGAAGTCGGCGTAGGCTTTGTCCTTGGCGCGGGGCGCAAAGAGGCGGTCGCGCAGGCCGGGGTAGTTTTGCCAGAAGCGGGCGAGGGCCTCGATCTCGGCGGCGGGGACTCCGCCGTGGAGGTGGGCGCGCACGTCGTGCGGCTCGGGCGGCGGGGCGTTGTCCACGTAGCGGCGGATGTTGCAGTTGAAATCCTCGGCGGCGATGTCGGCCACGGGCACGAGACGGGCGTAGCCGGGGACGTCGGCGCGGGCGCGATACACGTGGACGATCTTGGCGATGTCCTCGGGGCGGAGAAAATTCTGGGCCTTGCCTTCGCGATATTCGCGGTCGGCGTTGAGGAAGAAGACGTGTTTGCGGGTGGCGGCGTCCTTTTTGTTGAGCACGAGCACGCAGGCGGGGATGCCGGTGCCGTAGAAGAGGCCGGCGGGCAGGCCGATGACGGCTTCGAGCCAGCCGTGTTCGATGAAGTAGCGGCGGGCCTCGCGTTCCTCGCCGCCGCGGAAGAGCACGCCGTGGGGCATGACGGTGGCGAGTTTCCCGTCGGATTTCAGGACGGCGAGCATGTGCTGCACGAACATGAGGTCGGCCTTCTTGCCTTTCTCGGGCATCCAGACGGGGAAGCGGCCGGGATACTCGATGTCTTTGCGGAGGTAGTTTTGGGAGAAGGGCGGGTTGGCGAGGACGCGGTCGAAGCGGGCAAGCTCGTTGTCCTTCCCTTTGTGCTGGGGGCGGCGAAGGGTGTCCTCCTGCTTGATGTCGGCATCGGAAATGCCGTGGAGGAGCATGTTCATCTTGCAGATGGACCAGGTGGTGCCGATGGACTCCTGACCGAATAGGGAACGGTTGCGCGGATTGCCGCCGCATTCGCGAATGTAGTTGGCGGCTTGGATGAGCATGCCGCCGGAGCCGCAGGTGGGATCGTAAATGCTCATGCCTTCCTGCGGATCGACGATCTCGACGAGCACGCGCACGACGTCGGCCGGGGTGTAGAATTCGCCGGCCTTTTTGCCGGCGGAGTCGGCGAAGAATTTGATGAGGTATTCGTAGGCGGCGCCGAGGAGGTCGGGGAACTCGAAGTTCTCGTCGCGGAGGGGGATTTTCTCAAAATTCTGGACGAAGTTGGCGAGGATGTCGTCGTCGAGGGTGCGCTGGCCGATCTTGCGGTTGAAGTTGATGTGTTTGAGGACGTCCTGGAGGGCCTCGTGGTTGGCGTCCTCGATGGCTTCGAGGGCCTTGTTGAGGCCGGTGCCGACGTTGGTCTTGAGGTGGCGGAGGGCGGACCAGTGGGCCTCGGGCGGGACGTAGAAGGTGTATTGGTCGCGGTTGGCGAGCTGGCCGGCGATGACGGCGGGGCCGAGGCCGCGGGCGAGGAGGGTTTTCTCCAGCTGCTCCTTCTCCTGGTCGAAGAGGTCGCTCAGCCGCTTCAGGAAAAGCATACCGAAGATGTATTCCTTATACTCGGAGGCATCCATGTTGCCGCGCAGATCGTCGCAGGCGCGGAAGAGGAGACTGGAGAGCTGGCCGAGGGTGAGTTTGGCGGACATGCGGAAAGCAAAGAACGTGAGAAGGAGCGCGGGGCGGGACAACCGGTTATTTGCCAACGCCCTTAAAAGGCTCAGAGGTTGCCGAATAAGGTGAGGATTTCTTTTAGGCGGGCCAAGACTTGGGATGGTGAGCCGGGAGCCAAGGACGCGTGAGTGATTTCCGGGCGGATAAGGAACGTTTTGGCGGAAAAGCGGCCTATTTCCGGAAATGGATATTCTTGGTTTCCTGCAATGGCCGGCGATGGCGGTGACGGTGGTGGCCGCCTGGCTGACGGCATCCCAAGTGAAACGGCGCCGGAAGCATGGTTTCTGGTGGTTCATCGCCAGCAATCTCCTGTGGATCACCTGGGGCGTGCCGGAAAAGGCTTACGGTCTGGTTTGTCTCCAACTGGCGCTGGCCGCGCTGAACATTCGGGGCGCGTTCAAGAATCAACGAAACAGCGAGGCGGGTTGAGCAAGCGTGCAGCCGTGTGACAGCGGCGTCGAAGTGACGCGAGGGTAGCGAGACTTTCGCAGAAACTTCTTTTTCAGGAAAACGGGTTTAGTGTGCTGGCACCGGAGCGCTCGAAGTCCGTGAGGTTGCGGGTGACTACGATGTGTTGATGCACCAACGCCGTGGCGGCGATGAGTCCGTCGGAAACGGGGAGCGGCTGGTTGAGACTGAGGCGTCCCCAGCGGTCGGTGATTTCGGCGGTGATGGGCAGGATGCGGTCGGCGTAATAGGTTTCGAGTCCGCGGAGCCAGCGCTCGAGGGCGCGGGCGGCCGTGGCGTCTTTGGCCCTATGGAGTTCAATCCCGCGACGGATTTCGCCGAGAGTGAGGACGCTCAGGAATGCTTCGTCGGGGTTCAGACCTTGCATCCACGCGATGACTCCGGGGTTGGGGCGCGGTTTGCGAAGTTCGGACAGGATGCAGGTATCGAGCAGGTAGCCCATCGCTCAAAGTTCGACGGAGCGGGGCAGGTCAGTGGCGCGGGGAAAGTCGATGGCCTTGCCGGTCGGGATGTCGCGCAGGTAGGCGAGAAAATCTTCCTGCGGACCGGGCTGGTCGCCGAGGAGGGCGGTGCGCAGCAAACGGCGATGGGCTTCTTCCACGGAGACCCCTTGCTCCGCCGCGCTTCGGCGGAGCTTCGCGACCACGGAGGGTTCGATATCGCGGACGAGGAGTTGGGACATGCGGGCAATGTGCTATCAATGATAGCGCGGGTCAAGGCGTGGATTGATTGCCCGGTAATTGATAAAAGCAACAAGCCACAATCGCTCAAAAAGAAGAACGAAGGTGTTTTTTATCTTTGCCCGATGCAATTAATTGCGAGGTGAACTGCAGCTATTGAAGAATTTTTCGGCACTTTTAACGCACGCGGCATAAGCTAAAGGTTGCCGAGGAACGTGAGGATTTCTTTTAGGCGGGCCAGGGGCTTGGGGGCGACTAGGCGGGGGAAGCGGGAGCCGGCTAGCATGACGTAGTCGTCGCGGATGCCGGAGCCTCGGAGGCATTTTAAGCGGGTGGAGTCGGTTTCTACGCTGATGATGCCTGACTGTTCGGCGCGGATGCGGATTTCGGTGATCAGGAGCAAGGCGCGGACTTCGTCGCCGAATTTGCCGAAGCGGTCGCGGAAATCGGTTTCGATTTCTTTGAGTTGGGTCGCGTTGCCAGCCATCGCGAGGCGGCGGTAGAAGTCGATGCGGAGGCGGGTTTCGGTGATGTAGGCGCTCGGAATGCGGGCTTGGATTTTGGCGACTTCGATGGCGCCCGAGGCGGATTGTTCGGCGGCTTTGATGGATTGGTAGGAGGACGCGGCGGCGGACACGGCGGTCCGCCCTCCATCGGCGGCGGATTCGCCGACGAAGACGAAGTCGAGTTTCACGTTGGCGCGGATGGCGGCGGCATGTTTTTCGCCCTTCAGGCGCGCGACGGATTGGCGGAGTAATTGGCAGTAGAGCTCGAAGCCGACGCCGATGATATGGCCGCTTTGTTGGGAGCCGAGGAGGTTGCCGGCGCCGCGGAGTTCGAGGTCGCGCATCGCTATGCGGAAGCCGGCGCCGAGCTGATTGTGGGTGCGCAGGGCGTTGAGGCGTTCGCGGGTGATCTCGACCAAGCGTGTGTGGCGGTGGAGCAGGAGGTAGGCGTAGGCTTGGTGTTTGAAGCGGCCCACGCGTCCGCGGAGTTGGTAGAGTTGGGACAGGCCGAAGCGGTCCGCGCCTTCGATGATGATCGTGTTGCAGTTCGGGATATCGAGGCCGGTCTCGATGATCGTGGTGCAGACGAGGACCTGGTGTTTTCCGGCGACGAAGTCGGTCATCTCGCGTTCGAGTTCGTGTTCGTCCATCTGGCCGTGGCCGACACCGATGGTGACGTCGGGCAACATCTCGCGGAGGCGGGCGGCGACGAGGTTGATCGTCTGCACGCGGTTGTGGAGGTAGAAGACTTGTCCGCCGCGGCGGAGTTCGTGGCGGATGGCGTCCACCACGAGTTTTTCGTCGTAGGTTTTTACGATGGTCTGGATCGGGTGGCGGTTGACGGGGGCGGTTTCGATGACGGACATGTCGCGCGCGCCGGTCATGGCCATGTAGAGCGTGCGCGGGATGGGCGTGGCGGACATCGAGAGGATGTCCACGGTGGCGCGCATGGCTTTGAGGCGCTCTTTGTGTTTCACGCCGAAGCGTTGCTCTTCGTCCACGATGACCAGGCCGAGGTCTTTGAAGGCGACGCGGTCGGAGAGGAGGGCGTGGGTGCCGATGAGAATGTCCACCTGGCCGGCGGCGGTTTCGTGGAGGATGCGGGTGGTTTCGCCCTTGGTGCGGAAGCGGCTGACCATCTCGACGGCGATGGGGTAGCCGGCCATGCGTTCGCGGAACGTGTTGAGGTGTTGCTGCGCGAGGATCGTGGTGGGGACGAGGATGGCGACCTGTTTGCCGCCTTGGACGACCTTGAAGGCGGCGCGGATGGCGACCTCGGTTTTGCCGAAGCCGACGTCGCCGCAGATGAGGCGGTCCATCGGGCGGGCGCGTTCGAGGTCGGCTTTGGTCGCCTCGATGGCGGTGAGTTGGTCCTTGGTTTCGGTGAACGGGAAGGAGCCTTCGAATTCCTTCTGCCAGTCGTTATCGGGCGGGAAGGCGTGGCCGGGCTGGGCTTCGCGCTGGGCCTGGATTTTCAATAAATCGGCGGCGAGGTCGATGGTGGCGCGCTCGGCGGCCTGACGGGTTTTTTCCCAGCGGCCGGAGCCGACTTTGCCGAGTTGGGGTTTGGCTTTGCCGAGGCCGACGTAGCGGCTGATGAGGTGCGACTCTTGAAGAGGGACGTGGAGGGTGACGCCGTCGTCGAATTCGAGGGAGATGACTTCGCGCTGGCCGTCGCGTGTATCCAGTTTGGTGAGACCGCGGTAGAGGGCGATGCCGTGCTGGAGGTGGACGACGAAGTCGCCTTCGACGAGTTCGGAGAAGTCGAGGAGTTGATCGACTTGGGCGCGGGTGACGAGGGCGCGTTGTTGCGTGCCGGTGACGCGGCGGGTGCGCTGGCGGCCGAAGAGCTCGGTTTCGGTGACGAGGACGAGTCCGCCGACCTCGCCGAGTTTGCGCTTCGGCAGAGTTGACCAGAGGAGGCCGGCACCGGCGCGATAGGTGCAGCGGAAGCCTTCGTTGAGGGTGCCGCGGACCCAGAGCGGTTGCAGGCCTTTGAAGCGCGGGTCTTCGGCGAGGATTTCTTTGACGCGTTGTTCTTCGCCTTCCTTGGAGACGACGAAGGCGAGGCCGTAGCCGTCTTTTTTCCAGGCGACGAGTTGGGTGAGAAAAGTGCGGCGAGCGTCTTCTTCGGCGGAGAGGCGCTCTTGGGCGACGAGGTCGTCAGAGGGGTAGGTGCGGTGGTGGACGAGGCTTTCGGTGTCCCAAGTGATCTCGGTGACGCCGTCGCCATCGAAGAGCTCGGCGGCTTCGTCGATGTCGGCGAGGCCGAAGGCGCCGGAGGCTTTGAGGAGGATGGGGGAGAGGCCGGGGGAATGACCAATGCCCAATGACCAATGCCCAATGGATTGCTCCGAGGATGATGAGGCGGGCGAAAGAATGCTGAATTCCTCGTCGAGGGAGGCGGGATCGACGAAGACGAGTTGGGTGAGGGGCGAGAGGTAGTCGGCGATGCCGGTTTTGGAGGAGTCGAGTTTGAGACGTGGCGAGGCGGAAAGCGTGATGGTCTCTACTTGTTCGCCGGAGCGCTGGGTGACGGGGTCGAAGGCGCGGATGTCTTCGATTTCGTCGCCGAAGAAATCGAGGCGGTAGGGCTGGGTGGCGGTGATCGGGTAAACGTCGATGATGCCGCCGCGGATCGCGTAGTGTCCGGGGGATTCGCAGACGGCTTCGCTGTCGTAGTCGAGGGAGTGGAGGGTTTCGAGGAGCGCGGCGAAGGGTTGGGGTTGTCCGCGGGTGAGCGTGATTTCGCGGGTGGAGAAGGCTTCGAGGGCGGGGACGGGTTGGAGGAGGGCGGCGGGCGTCGTGAGGACGATGAGGGAAACCTGAGGGCTGAAACCTGAAACCTGAGTGATCGAGCGGGCGGAGCGGAGACGGGAGAGGACGGTGGTGCGGTCGGCGGAGGCGGCGAAGGCTTCGCGCATGTCGCGGCTGTCGGGTATCGACTCGGGGAATACGATTGTCTCGATGGCAGCGGGGTTGCCGCCGGCGGAACGATGGAAAAACGTGAGGTCTTCGGCGAGTTGCTCGGCGTGTTTGAGATCCTCGGTGATCACCAGCCACACGGGGGCGGGGTGTCCGCGCGTGAGCTCGGCGATGACGGCGCCGCGGGCGGGCGGGCAGACACCGGTGAGCTTGATGCGGGTGAGGTGGGCGTGGGCGGACATTTTTTAAGGAAACTCCAAACTCCAAAGAGCCAAACGCCAAAGCGGAAAAGCACGGAAGCGGACTCGCCTGAAAGCAGGCTCCTACATTTCGGAGGCGAGGGCGGAGCGGGCGGCGGACTCTTCGGCGGCTTTTTTGGAGGTGCCGGTGCCGGTGCCGAGGGCTCGGTCGGCGATCCAGACGGTGGAGCGGTATTCCTTGGCGTGCTCGGGGCCGCCGGCGAGGACGGTCTCGTAACGAAGGGCGCCGGTGCCGTGGGCGGGTTGCACGCGTTCCTGGAGGCGGCCTTTGGGGTTGGCGTCATCCAGGCGGAGGCTGGCGAGGCGGGCGTTTAGGTCGCCGTAGGTGCGTTCGATGAAGGACTGGGCGGCGGGGAGTCCGCCGTCGAGGAAGAGGGCGCCGACCACGGCTTCATAGGCGTCGCCGGCGACGGTGGGGGAGCCGCCGGTTTTTTGTTCGGAGACGCAGAGGCGCAGGTGAGAGGGCAGGTCGAGTTCGCGGGCGAGTTCGCCGAGAAAGAGACCGTTGGTGAGCGCGACGCGGAGACGGCTGAGTTCGCCTTCGCGCTCGGAGGGGCGGAGGTGGAAGAGGGCGGCGGTGACGACGAATTGGATCACGGCGTCGCCGAGGAATTCGAGGCGTTGGTAGTGGTCGCCGTCGGCCGGGTGTTCGTTGGCGTAGCCGGGGTGGGTGAGCGCCTGCTGGAGGAGCGCGGGGTTGGCGAAGGTGTGGCCGAGGCGGGACTGGAGGGAGGAGAGACTGGAAGTGGAGTCGGTCACGGGAGGAGAGGAAATCCCAAACGCCAAAAGGCCAAACTCCAAAGAAAACGGAGGGAATGACGAAAGGGCGAAAACAGGAGCGTTTTTGGTGTTTGGATTTTTGGCGTTTGAGATTTGCACGCTTGGCGTGCTCAGGAAGAGGCGCTGGCGTAGCGGCGTAGTCCGGCGTTGAATACGTAGATGGCGAAGGTGGTCCAGATGAGCGTGACGGCGAGGAGCCAGAGGGCGTTGAGCGGGGAGAAACCGTGGATGAGGGTGTTGGCGGGGACGTTGCTCACGACGACGGCGGGGAGGAACCAGACGAAGAGGATGCTGGCGACGCCTTTGAAGGCCTGGCGGGGGAGGCGGGAGAATTCCATCAGCGTGAAGTAACTACCTTCGATGCCTTGGGCGGCGCCGAGCCAGAAGGTGAGCGAGACGGTGATGAGGAGGATGCTGTAATTGATGAGCACGCCGCAGCCTATCATGAGGGCGTAGAGGACAAGTTCGCCGAGGGAGGGGACGAGGCCGAGTTTGTTGATGGCGAAGAGGACCACGGCGATGGCGACGATGACGTTGGCGAGACCGTCGAGGTCGATCTTGCGGGTGGAAACCATGACCAGCGGGTTGCCGGGCTGGGCGAGGAAGAAGTCGAAGTGGCCGGTGCGGATGTTGCGGGCCATCTCGAAGAGGTTCGTCCACACGAAGCCCATGATGAGGCGTTGCACGATCATGGAGCTGCCGACGAGGAGGAGCATCTCGTATTTGGACCAGCCGGCGATGGAGTCGGTGTGGTCATAGACGACCTGGATGAGCAGGAGGTTGACGGCCATCCAGACGAACTCGACGAGGGCCCACATGATGAAATCGAAACGGAACATCATGGTGCGCACGACGGAGTAGCGGGCGCAGGCGAGCCAGATGCGGAGGTAGTCGATGAGTTTCAAGGGAGCCGGAATGGTTTAACCACGGATTACACGGATGGGCACGGATGTCGGAATTTTTTTAACCACGAAACACACGAAATACACGAAAGGCGGAATCGGAGGAGAAAGATTAAAATGAAAGGTTAGCCGCCGACGGCGGTGTGGCGGCGGAGGCCGCGGGTCCAGAGGAGTTGGGCGATCAGGAGGAGGGCGACGACCCAGAAGGATTGAATGGCGAGGCCGCTGAGTGCGGAGGCTTCGTCGATGCGGCCGGTGAAAATCGCGGTGGGGAAATACATCTGGTAGTAATACGGCAGCCATTGGGAGATGCGGTAGAACCAGACGGGCATCAGATCGAGCGGGAACATCTGGCCGCCGAGGACGGTTTCGATGGCGAGCGAGAGGATAATGAAGGACTGGATTTCGAGGAACCAGAACGTCAGGAGTCCGAAGATGTAGGCGATGGTGAACTGGATGAGCGCGGCCATGATCATCGCGGGGAGTCCGAGGGTGACGCGCCAGAGTTCGTCGGGGAGGACGATGTGGTCTTTGAGGAGCGGAAGCGCGATGAGGATCGGCAGGAGGGCGAGCAGGCCGGAGACGAGGCGGGCGGCGACGAAGATGCTGAAGCGGTAGAGGTAGTAGTTGATCGGCTTCAGCAGGAACTGGTTGATGAGCCCGTTGCGGATGTCCTCGCTGATCTGGTAGTCCTCGTTGAAGGCGCCGATGAAGAACTGCATCACCAAGATGACGATGAAGTAGGTGAGCGTCTGGTTGAGATCGAAGCCGCCGATGTGGGTTTGTCCGGCGTAGGCGGCGCCCCAGAGGATGAAGACGAAGGCGAGATGGAAGAGGGAGAAGAGCGCGCGGATGCCGAAGTTCCAGCGGTAAACGATGTTGCTCTGGAGCCCGATGAGGAAGGCGTGCCGGTATTTGGCGAAGGACATGGAGGAAATGACCAATGCCCAATGCTCAATGACCAATGGATCGGAGCGGAGGGCGTGAAACGCGGGTGCTGCTTACTTCAGGCCGAAGCGGGCGATGATTTCCTTGGCGAGGTTCTTGTAGGCGGTGGCTCCGGGGGAGAGCGGGTCGTAGTCGAAAATCGTTTTGCCGAAGCTCGGTGCTTCGCTGAGGCGGATGGTGCGCGGGATGACCGTGTTGAAGATTTTATCGGGGAGATGCTTCTTCACCTCGTCCACGACCTGGCGGGAGAGATTGGTGCGGATGTCGAACATGGTCATGACGACGCCGCCGAGCTGGAGGTTGTCGTTGAGGCCGGCGTTTTTGATGCGGTCGAGGTTGCGCAGGATTTGTCCGAGACCCTCGAGGGCCATGTATTCGCACTGGAGGGCGATGAGGAGGTAGTCGGCGGCGGCGAGACTGTTCATCGACAACATGCCCATGGACGGCGGGCAATCGATGATGATGACTTTGAAACCGCCGGAGGTTTTGAGCGGTTCGAGGATGGTGCGGAGCTTGGCGAGGTAGTTTTCGGTCTGGGCGAGCTCGATTTCGGCGGCGGCGAGGTCTTCCTCGGACGGGATGAGGGCGAGGTGTTCGTATTGGGTCGGGACGACCATTTCGAGGGCGGTGCCTTCGCCGCTTAGGGGGCCGTAGAGGGAGCGGCCGGGGGTTTTCTCGATGCCGATGGCGCTGGTGGCGTTGGCCTGCGGGTCGAGATCGATGAGCAGCGTGTGGATCTTTTTCTCGGCGAGGGCGGCGGCGAGATTGACGGCGGTGGTGGTTTTGCCGACGCCACCCTTTTGGTTGGCGATGGTGAAGACGATGGAAGGCATTTTTGGAATGACCAATGACCAATGACGAACGGGCAATGGGCAAGACTGGAAGGCACCGGGGCCGGCGGGGGGATGAAGTGCGGGACCGGGGCATAAGGCGGGGGAATCGGCCCGAGTGTATGCGGTTATTAAATCGGGAGGGCGCGGGATGAGTCTTAGTTCCGGGCGGAAGAGGACCGATACTCCAAGCAACGTGTGAATCTTTCCCTTCGATGAACAACATCCCTCGCCCCAATCGCAAGACGGCCAGTCTCCGGCTTAAACTGCTGCTGCTTCCCCTGTTGTTTCTGGCCGGGCTTGTCGTGCTGCAGCTTGCCAATTTATACACCGGCCGGCAGGTGAGCGAGAAGGTGGTTTTCCCCGGATTTTCGGAGCAGGCGATGGGGAGTTACCGGGTGCTGTTGAAGGCGACGGTGGATATTGAAGTAGCCACCGTCGCGGCGCGTATAAAGTCGCTGAAAACCCGGGAGGAGAAAATTGCGGCGATCGTTGAGGAGACGGATTTGAGCCGGTTTTTTGACGACGGGTCGGGGTATTTTTTCGCCTACGATCTGGCGGGGGTGCGGATCAATGTGCCGGTCAACAAGAGCGGCAACGGGAAGAATTTCATGCATCTGACGGATCCGAACGGGGTGCGGTTTATCGAAGAGCTGATCAAGGCGGGCGGGGCTGGCGGGGGATTTGTCGACTATGTTTTTGAAAAACCGGGCAAGGGGGTGCAGCCGAAGCTGGCTTACGCGGCGTTGATACCGGGCACGGAGTTCGTGATCGGGACGGGCGTTTACATCGACAACGTGGAGGCGGAACTCGGGCGGTTGCGCGAGAAGGTGGAGCAGCGGAGCCGGCATTACATCAAACTGACGGCGGGGTTGTTTGCGGCGGTGTTGCTGGTGACGGTGGCCGTGTCGGTGTGGGTGTCGGAGTCAACGGGACGGGCCATCCGGGCGATCATCGTGGAGTTGAGCTCGGGTTCGGAGCAGATCACGGCGGCGGCGGGATTGGTGTCGAGCGCGAGCCAGGCGCTGGCGCAAGGGACGAGCGAGCAGGCCGCGTCATTGGAGGAGACGAGTTCATCGCTGGAGGAGATGTCGTCGATGACGAAGCGCAACGCCGTTAGCGCGACCCAGGCCAACGAACTGGCGCGCAGCGCCAGGCAGAGTGCGGACGCGGGAGTCGAGGACATGCAGGCGATGGGCAAGGCGATGGCGGACATCAAGACCTCGGGGGACGACATCGCGAAGATCATCAAGACGATCGATGAAATCGCGTTTCAAACCAACATCCTGGCGTTGAACGCGGCGGTGGAAGCGGCGCGGGCGGGTGAGGCCGGGGCGGGGTTTGCGGTGGTGGCCGACGAAGTGCGGGCGCTGGCGCAACGCTCGGCGGTGGCCTCGCGGGAGACGGCCGACAAAATCGAAGGAGCGATCGTCAAGACCGCGCAAGGCGTGCAGATCAGCAATCGGGTCGGCAGCCGGCTGGAAGAGATCGTGGAGAAAGTCCGGCGGGTGGACGCGCTGGTGGCGGAGGTTGCGGCGGCCAGCGGTGAACAGAATGAAGGGGTGCAGCAGATCAACGCGGCGACCGGCCGCATGGACAAAGTGGTGCAGGCGAACGCGGCGGGTGCGGAGGAAAGCGCGGCGGCGGCCGAGGAACTGAGTTCGCAGGCCATCTCGTTGAACGGCGTCATCGCGACCCTGCGGCGACTGGTGAGTGGAACGGAGCGGGGCAAATAACGGCGGATGATTTATTTTTTATGAAACACCTCGTGTTGATTGGTGCGTTGGGGGTGACGGGCATCGTGCAGGCGACTGCAGCGACCTCGTTGAAACTGATTGAAACGTCGGTCCACTCGCGGGTGGGATTCGACAGCAATCCTGCCGGGACCTCGGGCACATCGGCGGCGGTGCTGGGGGATGACGACACGTTGATTTATGCGGCGGGGGCGGGATTCGCGTTGGGGGCGGGCGGCGCGGGGGAGAAGGATGCGCGGCTGAAACTGACGTATGCGGGCGAGGCGGTGCGTTTCGAGGAGTGGTCGGGTGAGAATCATTCGACGCACCGGTTCGGGGCGGGCGGAAAGTTTTTCGCGGGAGAGTGGACGGTGACGGGCGAAGGCTCGGCGCTGTATGTGGCGGGGAGCCGGGGGACGCTGGCCACGGAGCCCACGGTCAACGCGAACGCCATGACCCTGTGGAGGGAACGCCGCCGCCAGTGGCAGCAACGGGTTAATCTCCAGGCGGAGACCGTCCGGGGTGAGCGGGTGGCAAGGGTCGGCGCGAAAGTGCTGGCGATGGATTACCACACGGACGTTGCGCCGGGGCGGGTGGCGTTTGCGGATCGCGCGGATGCGCAGGTGTCGGCGGACGCGGGGTGGCGTCGGAATCCGCGGTCGTTGTGGCTGGCCGGTGTGCGTGCGGGCATGCAGGTGCAGGACACGGTGAACGCGGGGGACGCGGAGTATTCCAACGACTACCTGAGGCTGGCGCTCGGGTGGGAAGGGACGCTTTTCGGCAACACCACGGTGAGCGTGGCGGGAGGGCCGGATTTTCGCAGGTATTCGGGCGATGTGGCGGCGGGGTTTGAACGCGACCGGACGTCGTTTTGGGTGGAGGCTTGCGCTACGGCCAAGTTGGAGGAGACGTTGACCCTGACGGGGAAGGTGGCGAGGACGCCCTGGCTTTCGAGCACGGGTAAGACGGCGTATATGGATACGTGCGCGGAATTGAGCCTGAAGAAAGGGCTGGGCCGGAAGGTGACGGTGCAAATCGCGGCGAAGGTGCACCAGTGTGATTATTACCCGGTGGTCCGCGATGACTGGGAGTCCATCCTCGGGGCGGGGGTGTCATGGAAACTTTCGGGACGCACGACGGTGTTGCTGGATGTCGCGAGGCATGAAGCCTGGAACGAAATCGAGGCGGCGCCGGAACGGAAATTTGACCGGGTGACGGTGAATCTCGGTGCGAGCGTGAAGTTTTGAGTGGAAAGAGGGTGCCGGGATTAGCCGTCGGCGACTTGTTTGATTGTTAGATGAGTATGATAGCCGTCCGTTAGTTGGATTCCGGTTTCACTCCACTCAAGGTGCCGAGAGCGCTGAGCAGTTTATCTATCTCTTGGTTCGCGTCGTGCCACCAGTCGGTGGACCAGATGCGGTGGAGCTTCCAGCCGAGGCCTTCGAGGATCATCTGGCGGAGTTTGTCGCGGTCGCGTGCCGTGGCTGCACGGTGGTAGGTGGCACCGTCGCATTCGATACCCAGCAGGTAGCGTCCGGGGGCTGCCGGATCGACGACGGCGAGGTCAATACGGTAGCCGGAACAGCCCACTTGGTGATGCACGTCGTAGCCCGCTTTACGAATGCGGTCGGCGACCATCTTTTCGAACTCCGAGTCGGCTTCAGCATCTCCTGTAGTCGAGTTGGCGGCGGTGAGAGCGCGGGGTCCGCGATCCGCATAATCCAGGAAGTATTTCAGGTCGCGCACGCCTTTGGCGCGAGTGCGAGTGAGGTCGATCTGGTCGGCACGTAGTCCACTGAAAACGAGCACTTCGTGTTTTGCTCGGGTAACCGTTATGCTACGCCACGTCATCAAGCAGGGGAACGTTTATCGGGGGCGTTATCGCCTGAGCAACGGCCCTAAAATTTACGACATACCTTTGCGCACGTCGAAAAAGCACCATGCCGAGGAAATTTTAAAGCGGCATGTTGAGGGGCTGGAAGACGAGTTGCTGGGCTTCGGAAAGCCTCGGGCCATGCGGGATGCGGCGGCGCTTCCCATCGGTGACATGCTCACCAGCTACCAGTCTGAACTCGTTGCGCGTGGTCGTGGTGAGAAGCACGCGAACGCGACATTTCATGGAATCGAGCGCGTTTGCGCTGAGTGCGGGTGGAAGCGGCTGGGGGATGTCACGGCTGAGGGCTTCGGCAAGTGGCGTGCGCGGCAAGATATGGCGCCTAAAACCTCAAACGAGTATCT
>CAMBLN010000019.1 GCA_945868215.1 Opitutus sp. GAS368 | reverse complement strand
CGGCGAACCCGACACCTACGCCGCCGCCGAGACGGTCAAGTGAATTTAGGTGGGGCGCGTTGTCCCCGACGCGCTTGAGCGTGCGGCTTGGCCGCAACGCGTTCCACCCACGCGGAGGACACAAAGTTTGCCCGAACGGGTCTTCTTTGTGTCCTCCGCGTTTTTTTGCGCACATAGTTCCCCAAGCCATTTTCCCCAGATGAAACTTCTCCGTCTTTTTCTCCTCGGTTTCGCCGCGCTCGCGATCGTGCTGGTTGTCGTCGTCGCGCTCGCCTTCACTCCAGGCGTTCAAACCTGGGCCGCCCGTAAATTCGCCCCCGCCACCCCTGAACTCACCGTGGCCGTCGGCGGCGTCAATGCCGGGCTCAACGGTGCCCGCGTGGAAAACATCCGCATCGTCCAGCCGGGCCTCGTGCTCACGATTCCTTCCGCCGAAGTGGAGGTCAACGTGGCCGACGCCGCCGGTGGCAAGATCGAGGTCCGCCGACTCGTCGCCAAAGGATGGATACTGGATCTGTCCGATCCGGACGGTTCCGAAAAGAAGGACAAGGATTCCTCAGATATCCCCGCGACCTTCGACGGACTCTTCAAGCTGATCCAGCTCCCGTTCGACCTCGCGGTGGACGGTGTCGATCTCTCCGGCGAGGTCATCCTCCCTGAAGGTCGCGCGCAGGTTTCGATCACCGGCGGCGGCATCGCCACGGGCAAGGACGGCAAATTCACGCTCACGTCCGACTTTAAATCGAATGCCTCCGTCCTCACGGTGCGCGGCGACATCGGTGCTCGCATGGACACCCCGCGCACTTTCGACCGGTTCACCGTCGCCGCCACGGCCACCGCCGTTGATCCCCAACTGCCGCAAGGCGCCAAAATCGACATCGCCGTGAACGCCGCGCGCGAAAGCGAAGCCGAGATCTACACCGTGGCGTTGCGTTCCGGCTCCCGTGACATCGTGAACCTTGACGTGAAACTTCCCGCCGGCACCGCGCCGCTGGCCGGCACGTGGACCCTCGACGCCGTCACGGCCGACGCCGCGCCGTTTGCGATGGGCCAGGCTTTGCCGGACTTCGTCGCCAAAGGGCAGGGGACTTTTTCCGCCGACCGCACTTTCAGCCAGATCAACACGACCGGCACCCTCGACACCTCGCTCGACAAGCTCGACGTGATCCAGCCCGAGTTCGCCACTTTGGGGAAACTCAAGCTCACCGCCAAATTCGACGCGGCTCAGCAGGGCGATCTCGTCCGGCTCAACGCGCTCGACGTGCAGGTGTCCGGCGCCCAGCCGGTCGTCAGCGTCACGGCGTCGCAGGCCATCGAGTTCAACACGGTGACGAGCGAATTGAAGGCCGCCGACCCCGCGACCGATCTCCTGCGCATCACGCTCAACGGCGTGCCGCTCGCCTGGGCGAAACCCTTTCTCGGCGACATCGCGCTGACCGGCGACGATGTGCGCGGCACGTTCACCGCCAGCGCCCGCGACGGCGGCTTTGCCGTGCGCCAGGCCGCGCCGATCACGCTGGCCAATCTCTCCGTTTCGCAAGCCGGCGAGCCGCTCGTGCGCGCGCTCGACATCTCGCTCGCCACCGAGGCCGACTACACACCGAAAGGATGGACCGCCCAGGTCACCGATCTTTCCGTGCGCAGCGGCGCCGCCGTGTTGCTCAAGCTCACCGCCCGCGCCTCGCAGGAAACCGACCGCACCGACCAGCCGCTCAAAGCCGAGGGCGCTTACGAAATCAACCTCCCGGCGGTTCTCGCCCAGCCGGTTGCCGCCGGCTCGGCTTCGCTCAGCCGGGGCATCGCACGCGGTGATTTCACCGCTTCGGTCGCCAAACTCCAGTCGGCCACGCTTACCTTGCAACTTGCCGAACTCGTCGCCGCCGATGGCGCGGCCACGGTTTTGCCTTCGGTCGCGCTTCAGGCCCGTGCTGATGTGGACGCTTCGGGCCGCATCGATGCACAGGTTCCCATCGTCATCACCCAAGGTGTGCGCCGTTCCGACCTGACTCTCGGCGCGGTGATTACTCCCGGAGACAAAACAACCGACATCAAAGCCAAGCTCACGAGCAGCCTGCTCGCCATCGCGGACCTGCAACTTTTTGCCGCCATTGCACCGCCGTCCACACCCGCGCCAAAACCGGTGGAAAAAACGCAGAAACCGGCCGCTCCCATCGAGCCGCTCTGGGTTGGCGTGACCGGCGAACTCGCGCTTGATCTCAAGCGCGTCGTCTATTCGAAGGACATTGAGACCAGCCTGGACGGAACGCTCAAAATCACCCCGGATGCGATTACACTGGAGAGCCTCAAGGGGGCTTTGAAAACGGGCGGAAACCTCAAGGCCGGCGGCGGGTTGAAATTCGACGCCAAGCATAAGCAACCCTACGCGCTCAAAGCCGACCTCGCGCTCACGGCCGTGGAATCCGCGCCGCTCCTCAAGGCGTTGTCCCGGGGAAAACCCTCCCCGGTCGAGGGCCAGTTTGATCTGAGCACGCAGCTTGCAGGCCGTGCCGTCGATCCGGCGTCGTTTGACGAGACCGTGGTGGGAGACATCACGCTCGCGGGCAAAGGCGGCACCCTGAAGGCGCTGAACGTGAAGACGAGCGCGGCGGTGGACAACGTGGGGAAAGCCGCCGCGATTGCAGGCCTGCTCGGCCAGCTTGCCGGCAGTGAAACGACGATGAAATACGCCGACCGCGCCCGGGCCGCGGCCGATGTGACCAAACAGCTGGGCACTCTGCAATTCGACCGGCTCAACGTCGTGCTCGCCCGCGACGAGAAGAACAACCTCGGCATCAAAGATCTTACGCTGCTCTCGCCGGTTGTGCGCTTGATTGGCTCCGGCACGATCACTTACCAGCCGGGAGTTCCTCTGGTGCAACAGCCGCTCTTGCTCAGCCTGCAACTCGGCGCCCGCGACAAACTCGCCACGGATCTGCGCACGTTGAAATTGATCGAGGGTAAAGCCGATAAAACCGGTTACGCCTCACTCGTGGAGGAACTCACGTTCGACGGCTCATTGCAGGCGGTCGGCACCTCGCAGTTGTCCAACCTCATCAATCGCGCGCTCACGAATTAAGCCTGCCGTCGCCACACCTGTCGCCAAACCGATCAGGTGGGCGAGCGGCACCGGCGCGAAGGTGCCGGTGGAAGCGACAAAGACGGTGTCGCCGGTGGCGAGTTCGAAGAGGCATTTCGCGGTGAAGCCGGCGAGCGCCAGTCCACCGACGGCGAGTGTGAAACCGTGGCGGATGCGGCGGCCCTCGGAGATTACGCGGGCGACGACGAAACCGAAGAGGGCCGAGTCGATGCCGGAAAGTCCGCGATAGGTGGTGAATTGCGGCTGGGCGACCCACACGCCGAGGGTGATGAGCGCCCCGGAGAGCGCGAGGGTCACGAGAAACGCGGAGCGCGAGATGCGTTCGACCATCGCGCCCAAGACGGCGAAGGCGATGACGTCCCAGCGCAGGTGGTCGGACCCGAAGTGGGTGAGGTGGGCGGTGAAGAAGCGCCAGATTTGTCCGTGCGCGACGGCGGCACGGTCGAATTGCCAACCTAACGTGAGCGCGGGCACGAAGTGGACCACGATGGCGAGCGCGGAGAAAACAAGCGTGAACCAAGGGATGCGTTTCATGATTGGTCGTCGGGTGTAGCAGCCGAGGTAACGAGGCTGGGGCGAGTGGAAGGTGAGACCACCATCCCAGCCTCCTTACGTCGGCTGCTACCGGATTCAGGCGTCGCTGCGGTCGCCGAAGATGCCGTTGAGGAAGGCGAATAGCATCGTGCCGGCGGCGACGACAAGGAACGAGGACGCGAAGCGCCACAGCGTGTCCTGGCGGGTGAAATCCCAGATCGCCAGAATGCTCACGACGACACCGGCGAGGATGCACAGCGAGATGATGCAGAACGAAATCGTTTTGATGATCGTCGGCGGGAAGAAGCCGCGGGTGGATTTTTTCTTCACGGGAAAAAGCGAGGCGTTATCGGGAAGGGCGGGAGGCGTGGTGTTCATGGTGTGAGGACGCGGCCCCCGACACAGGTCCGGGGCCGCGTGGGTTTGATCGAGGGTCACTTTCCGGACTTTCGCTTCATCGCCTGCCGGCCGACGTAGGCGGCGCCGGCGAGGCCGATGAACACGGCGAGCAGGACGATGTCGTCGCGCTCAAGGGCACCGCCACCCCCTCCGCCGCCGCCCGAATGGCTGACATGAGGAGCCGGGGCGGAGTAGGTGGGCTGCGACGCGTCCACCTGGTAGTTTTTCACGGGCTGGGCGGCGCGCACGCTTTGCGCGGTGCGCTCGGTGGCGAGGCGTTGCTGGTTTTTGCGGTCGATGCCGCGGGCGGAGTGCGTGGCGTCGTCCAGGACGAGCATCGACGTGTGGTCGGTCACGAGTTGGTAGGTCACACCGAGGCTGGTGATGGCGTCTTTCGATTCGGAAGGCGGGAGCTGGCCGATGGATTCTTTGAGTTCGATCTGCTCGATTTGCGCGAGGGCCCAGAGGCGTTCGATCTCGGGGTTGTCGGTGTCCGTCTCGGGGAAGTCGAACGTGGTGGTGTAGGTTTTGTCCTCGCCGGTGAGTTTGGCGTTGAGCGCGACGGTGGCTTTGCCGGCGTTGGAGTAGCGTCCGAAGATGACGAGCTGCTGGCCGCGGTAGATTTTTTGCGGGAGGTCGCCGGTGGTTTCGGAGACGCGGGCACCGCTGAATTTGAAGGACGCGTTGTGCAGCGATTCGTAGGTGATCTTCGATTTGGCGAGGAGGATCTGGCCGACGATGTCGTCTGCGTTGGAGACGCCGGCGTAGAAGCCGCCGGTGGCGTCGCCCATCGCGCGCATGAGCGGCCAGTTGGCGTTGTTACCCATGAGAAACCCGAAGAAACGCACGTCGTGCTGCTTGAGGAGCGCGTGGAATTTCGCGGGATCGACGATGCCCTGGTTGGTCACGCCGTCGGTGACGAGGACGACGCTGGAGGCGCGGTCGGCGTCGAGATTTTTGAGGGCGAGTTGCAGGCCGGCGTAGATGTTGGTGCCGTTTTGAGGCTGAAGGCCGTTTACGAGCGCAGTGGCGGACCGGACGTTTTCGGCGGTGGCGGGAGTCCAGCCGATGATTTCGGCGGCGCTGTCGCTGAAAGTAATGATGCGGAAACGGTCGGCGGGGCGCATCTGGCCGAGGGCCTGGGTGACGCCGCTGACGAGCGTGGCGAGCTTCCCCTGCATCGAGCCGGAGACGTCGAGCACGTAAGTATAGTCGGCGCCGGTGATGGCCTTCAGGTCGAGGCCGGGCGTGACGACCATCATGAACGTGCCGGGTTTTGATTTGTCGGCGCGGTAGGGGATGACCTCGACGCGGCCGGGGAGGTTGTCGGCGAGGCGGTAGTAGAAGACGAAGTCGCGGTCGAGTTTGGCGCCGGTGCGGTCGAGCGAGAGCGTGTAGTGGCCGGCGTCGAGTTTGTTTGTTACGGCGCTACCTTCGAAGCCGGGAACACGCACGTCGTTCACGGGCCAGGCGGATTTCAGGGTGACGTTGATCGAGAGTGTTCCCTCGACGGTGGCGTTGGCGGGTTGCCAGAAACTTTTGGCGACCTCGTCGGTGCCGCCTTCTTCCAACGGGTAAACGTAGCGGCCGACGCCGGTGTCGATTTCGAGCGGCTGGTAATACGTGAAACGCAGGTGCGTCTCGGCGTTTGCGCGGACGGGGGTGATCTTGAACTCGTAGTTTTGGTAGCTGTTTTTTGAAGTGAGGCCGGCGTCGTTGCCCTTGGCTTTTTCCTCCTCGTAGATCGTCTGGGCTTCCTGCTTGGGGAGGACCTCGCCGTGGAGGGTTTTTTCGCCGGAGGTGATCGTCACTTCGGAGAGGCTGGCGCTTTTCGGAACGGGGAAAACGTAGAGCGCTTCGAGGTCGATTGGGTTGGGGTTAAAGAAGGTTTGGATGACCTCGGTTTGGGCGAAGCCGTTGTTGATGGTGACGTTCACCTGGTGTGAACGGATCTGGATCGGCGCGTTCGCGGAGCCAACGGGAGTCAGCGTGCCGCCGGCGAATGTCGCGGGAACAAGTGCGACGGCACAGGCCAGCACACCGGCTAAAAGAAGGGATGTAATTTTCATGACACCGGCTTCTTTGCTCAGGCGATGCCAGAAAAGAGGTGTGTTTTTTAAGTATCTGTTAAAGAATAAATAATGAATTAGTTGAAGCTTGTCATAAATCCTGACTTTGACATAAAAAGGCAATTGGGTGACATAAAATGTAGATGAATTCCCTGTTCACCGTTCAGCAGCGCGAGTTTGTCGAGGCCGTGGTGCGTATCAATGCGACCAATCCCTTCCTTCCGGAGCGGATAGAATGTGATCGGGCGGCGTTGGGGGCGGATTTTGCAGCCGAAGGCGCGGATTGGAACACGTTGCCGCCGGCCGAGGCGGCGCATCCGAATCACACGAGACTGACCGAACGCGCCGGGGCGGTGATAGCGCAGGTGCAGGCCCGGTGGCCGCGTGATGGACGTGTGGCCAAGTCGGAGGCGGGCGTTTACGAGGAGCTGGCCGGCTTCTGGTTGTATCAGACCTATGCGTTGCGCTTCGATGCGGTCATCCGTGCGGCACTGGCCGGCAGTGGAAGCGAAGGCGGAGTGCGGGTGGATTTTTTTCCGGCGTTCAAGGCCGATGTGGAGAGGTTGCTGGCGTTGCCCGGTCTGGGGCTGCTCGAGACGCAGCCTGCGCCGCATTTGTTCGCGTGCGCGTTTCAGATTCGACGGGCGTTTCATCACATCTTCCGGTCGCTGGCGGGAGGGTCGGCGCCGATGGCGCGGCTGCGTGCGGCGATCTGGCAATCGGTGTTCACGCATGACCTCAAACGCTACCGGCGGGTGTTGCACGCGCGCATGGGGGACTTCGCCACGCTGATCACGGGACCGTCGGGCACGGGCAAGGAACTGGTGGCGCGGGCGATCGCGCTGTCACGCTATCTGCCTTTTGATCCCCGGCGCGGCGGGTTCACGGATGATTTTTCGACGGCGGCGTTTTTCCCGCTGAATCTTTCGGCGCTGTCACCCACGCTGATCGAGTCGGAGTTGTTCGGTCACCGTCGAGGGGCGTTCACCGGGGCATTGGCGGACCGCGAAGGCTGGATGGAGACATGTCCGGCGACCGGTTCGGTTTTTCTTGATGAGATCGGCGACGTAGAGACGGGCATCCAGGTGAAGCTGCTCCGTGTGTTGCAGTCGCGGACCTTTCAACGACTGGGCGACACGGGAACGCGCGCGTTCAAGGGGAAGATCATCGCGGCGACCAACCGGGATCTGGCGGCGGAGATTCGCGCGGGGCGGTTTCGCGAGGATTTTTATTACCGGTTGTGCTCCGACTTGATCCGGACGCCGTCCCTGCGGGAGCAATTGGATGACACGCCGGGAGAGCTGGCGGTGCTTGTGGGCCATGTGGCGACGCGCTTGCTGGGCGAAGGCGAAGGCGCGGCGTTTGCGCGTGAAACGGTTGGCTGGATCGAAAAAAACCTCGGCGCGGGTTACGCCTGGCCGGGAAATTTCCGGGAGCTGGAGCAATGCATGCGGAATCTTTTGGTGAGGGGAAGTTATCGCCCGGCGGCGTTGGGCGCCGACAGGGCGGGGGATGATTGGAATACGCTGCTTGATGGAGGAAAGTTAACCGCCGAAGAGGTGATGCGGCGTTACACGCGACATGTGCACGCGCAGGCCGGCACGGTTGAAGAGACGGCGAGACGGCTGGACTTGGACCGCCGAACGGTGAAAGCCCGCTTGTAATTCACTGCAATCAACCAAACCGCTTGCATCGACGCCGGACGCTCTCAAAAAGAGGGCCGCCGTCATGCCAACTCCGACCGCATCGCGTCCGCTGCTGCCCTCCGGGCTTAGATTGTTGAATCTCGGCTTTGGCGTCTGGACGGTGCTGGTATTTATTTTCCTCTACCTGCCGATTTTGGTGTTGGTGGCGTATTCGTTCAACACCTCGAAACTGAACATCGTGTGGGAGGGGTTTACGTTTCGGTGGTATGCCGACCTCTGGAGCAATGTGCCGATCACGCGCGCACTTAAAAACAGCCTGATCATCGCATCGTTCACCACGGTGGCGGCGGTCGTAATCGGCACAGGCGGGGCGTGGCTGCTGCACCGTTACCGTTATCGGTTTTCGCGCACCCTCCAGACGTTGATCTGCGTGCCCATGATCATGCCCGAGATTGTGATGGGTATCAGTCTGCTGGTGTTTTTTACGGTCATCAATCTGGAGCTGGGTTTCCTCACCGTGATTCTGGCCCACGTGACGTTTTGTTTTCCGTTTGTGCTGGTGGCGGTGCAGGCCCGTTTGCAGGGGCTTGATCCCGCGCTGGAGGAGGCGGCGCTCGATCTGGGGGCCTCGCCGCTCAAGGCATTCTGGCTCGTCATCGTGCCCTGTCTGCGCCCGGCGATCATTTCGGGGGCGCTGATGGCGTTTACGCTGTCGATGGACGAGCTGATCATCACGGTCTTCACGAACGGCCTGGGGTCGGCCACGTTGCCCACGGTGGTTTACGGCATGGCGAAGAAAGGGCTGAATCCCATGCTCAACGCGCTGTCGGCGATCTTTATTCTGACGACCATCGCCTTTGTTTTGTTTTCCAGTCATCTCAGAAAACTCTCCACGCGCTGACCTGCTGGCGCGCTTCCGGCTCACCTGTTTTTAGTCACTACAAACACCATGAAACTGCTCCGCATCCTACCGTTACTCGTTCTCGCCGCGGTCTTCGCGACCGTCGCTCGTGCCGCCGACAAGGAACTGAATCTTTACGCCTGGTCGGAATACATCCCCCAGTCCGTTCTTGATGATTTCACCAAGGAGACCGGCATCAAGGTCAACTATGAGACCTTCGCCTCGGGCGAGGAGATGCTCGCCAAACTTCTGGCCGGCGGCAGCCGCTACGACCTGATCCAGCCGCCGGACTACATCGCCGAGGCGTTGATCAAAAACAAACTGCTGATCGCCCTCGACTACAAGAAACTGCCCAACTTCAAGAACCTCCTGCCCGAGTTCACGAAGATGCCGCACGACCCCGAGCAAAAATTCACCATTCCGTATATGGCCGGGACCGTCGGCATCGTGGTGAACACTGAAAAAATCAAAGAGCCGGTCACCGGCTACAAAGACCTCTTCCAGAAAAAATACAAAGACCGGATCGTAGTCCTTGATGACGGACGCGAGCTGGTGGTCGCCGCGCTCTACACGCTGGGCATCGGTTTGAACGACATCACTCCGGCCAACCTTGAAAAAGCCCGGCCGGTCCTCGCCGACTGGTTTAAGCTGATCAAGCTCTTCGATTCCGACAGCCCCAAGACCGCCCTGCTCAACGGCGATGTGGACCTCGGTCTCGTGTGGGGCGGCGAGGGTGCGATTCTGTGGAACGAGGATAAGAAATTTCAGTATATTCTCCCGTCTGAAGGTGCGCACCTCTTCGTGGACATCCTGGCGATTCCCAAGGGTGCGCGCAACCAGGTCGCGGCCCACAAATTCCTCGATTACATCCTTCGTCCCGAAGTCAGCGCCGCGATCTCCGAGGAATTTCCCTACACCAACCCGAACGGTGAGGCCCGCAAACTCCTCAAGCCCGAGCAGCTCGCCAATCCGGCCAGTTACCCGAAGATTGTGAAGAAGCTCGATACGTTCCGCCATATCGGCGAAAGCAGCACGCTCATCGACGAGCTGGTCACCGATCTGAAAAACGCGAAGTGAGCGCAGGACGCGCAAATCACAAAATGCCAAACGTCCAAAGGCCAAATCGGATCAGATTCGATATCCGGTTGGTTTTGGAGTTTTGGGCGGTTGGCGTTTGAGATTTTCCGCTGATGCAGGCTCTGCCTTCAACTTCCGCCAACAGTCCCCATGCGCGCCGTCCGCGCGTGTGGGGCTGGGTCTTGCTGGCGCCCATGATCGCCTGGCTGGTGCTGTTTGTGATCCTGCCGATGGTGATCCTGTTCGTTTACAGTTTTTGCACGCGCGACGATCTCGGACGTGTGGTGTTTGAGTTCACGTTTGATAACTACCGCCGGGTGGGGGATCCCATTTATCTCACGATTCTCGGACGGTCGATCGCTTACGCGGCGCTGACGACGGTGTTGTGCATCGCGCTGGGTTATCCGGTCGCCTGGTTTATCGCCCGGCAGCGCGAGGCGGTGCGGAATACCCTGCTCCTGCTCGTGATGATTCCGTTTTGGACGAGTTTTCTGATCCGCACGTATGCGTGGATCACGATTTTGAAAGGTGAGGGATTGCTGAACGGGTTGCTGCTCGCGGTCGGTTTTATTCCGGAGCCGCTCACTCTGCTCTACACTCCGTTTGCCGTGATCATCGGCCTGGTTTACGCCTACCTGCCCTTTATGATTCTGCCGATCTACGGCAGCGCGGAGAAACTCGACAACGCGCTGGTCGAAGCCGCGCATGATCTGGGCGCGGGGCCGGTGCGCGCGTTCTCCGAAGTGATCGTGCCGCTGACCTGGCCGGGAATCGCGGCGGGCGTGTTGTTGGTTTTCGTGCCGGCCATCGGCATGTTTGCCATCACCGATTTGATGGGAGGGGCCAGGGTCCCGATGATCGGCAACATCATTCAAAACCAGTTTTCCAAGGCGTTTAACTGGCCCTTTGGCGCCGCGCTCGGCGTCGTCTTCACGTTTATGTTCATCCTTGCCTATGCGCTGATCCAGCGACGCGGCGCACGCGACCCACACTCATGATCGAAATCCAAGCCGTCACCAAACGCTTCGGCGATTACACCGCCGTGAACGACATCAACCTGCACATCAAGGCGGGGGAGTTTATCACGCTGCTCGGCCCGTCGGGCTGTGGGAAGACCACGTTGCTGCGCATGTTGTCCGGCTTCGAAACACCCGACGAAGGCCTGATCCGGATCGGCGGCGAAGATGTCACCCACCTCGCGCCTTACCGGCGCAATGTGAACCAGGTTTTCCAGAGCTACGCGTTGTTTCCGCACATGACGGTGCGCGAGAACATCGGCTTCGGTTTGCGGATGCAGAAAGTCGCCGCCGCCGAGGCGGCGAAACGCATCGAGGAAGTCGTCGCCCTTGTGGCGCTACAGGGTTTCGAGGACCGCAAGCCCTCGCAGCTTTCCGGCGGACAGCGCCAGCGTGTCGCCCTCGCGCGCGCGATCGTGCCGCGTCCGTCGGTGCTGTTGCTCGACGAACCGCTTTCCGCCCTCGACGCCAAGCTGCGCGGACAAATGCAGATCGAGCTCAAGCGCCTGCAAAAGCACCTCGGCATGACGTTTGTCTTTGTGACGCACGATCAGGAAGAGGCGCTGACGATGAGCGACCGCATCGCGGTATTTAACAAAGGACGGCTGGAGCAGCTGGGAACGGCTACGGAAATTTATCACCAGCCACGCACCGCGTTCGTGGCGGATTTTATCGGAGAGGCCAATCTGCTGCCCGCCGAATTTGTCGCCCGCACCGACACGACCGTGCGCGTGCGGATCGAAGGCGGATTGGAACTCAACGTCAGTCCCGCGCAGTGGCCGGCCGGATTGCAGCGCGCGCTGGTGTCCGTTCGCCCTGAAAAAGTGCACGTCTCCAAAAAACCGGTGGACTGCGAAAATGTGTTCGAGGCCCGCGTGGAGGAGGAGTTGTTCCAAGGCGCGCTCGACCGGCTCCTGCTCCAATTTACCGGCGGCACGCGCCTCAACGCGGTGGTTGCCAACGAAAGCGCGCTGCTGGAGGCGATCCACGAGGGAGACCGCGTGTGGTGCGGTTTGCACACGGACGATCTGGTGGTCGTGCGAACGGAGTAATGCGGGCTGGAAGCCGGCGAAACTCTTCGCCACGCTGGGCGCGTGATTGCTTCCGTTGCTTTCCGGAATTTCAAGGCGCTGCGCAGCACGGGCCTTGCCCTGTCTCCCTTTAATCTCGTGATCGGGCCCAACGGCTCGGGGAAAACCAGTCTCATCCAGGCCGTGCTGCAGCTTCATAATCTCGCCCGCCTCCCACTGCGGCAGTCGGGTGCCGAGACGGAACGCCGGCCCGAAGGCGCGGAGATCACGTTTCGTTTTTCACCGCCTTATGACGGTCTGGAAGCGTCGCTCGGCTGCGTGTCGGACACGATGTGCGACCTGTTGCAGGTCATCCCGCTCTCGACGGGCGAAGGTGTGGACGACTGGGCCGGACTGCGAGCCCGCCTGCTAACGGTGCGCAATTACATGTTCGAGCATACGGCCATCGCCGCACCTTCGTCGGACAGGGATTATGCCGAACTCACGCTCAACGGCGGCAACCTGGCGACGGTGTTATCCGCCCGCCGTATTCATCATCCCGAGGAGTTTGCCCGACTTGCGGCTGAGTTGTTCCGGATGATGCCGGAATACGATGAGATCGAATTCGTCGAGCTTCCGGGTCGTTTGATCGACCTGAAGCTGCGGCTGGCCGACACCGCCGAGTGGGTCGTGGCGGAGAATCTGTCCCAGGGAACCTTGTATGTGCTGGCGTTGCTGACGCTGGTTTTTGATCCCGCGCCACCGGCGATCATCTGCATCGAGGAACTTGATCGTGGAGTGCACCCGCGGATGCTGCGCGAGATGCGCGACCTGCTCTACCGGCTGAGTTATCCGAAGGAAACCGGTTCGCAAAAGCCGCCCGTGCAAGTGATCGTGACGACTCATTCGCCCTATCTGCTGGATCTGTTCCGGGATCATCCCGAGGAAGTGGTCATCACGGAAAAGCACGGGGCGGCGGCGCGGTTCACGCGACTCGATCAATGCGCGGACCTGACCAACGTGCTTTCGTCGGGTTCACTGGGCGATCTGTGGTTTTCCGGTGTGATCGGCGGTGTGCCCGAAGAAAAATGAAACTGGCGATCCTGAGTGAATCGCCGGCCGACGAGGCCGCCATCGCCGTGCTGGTCGAGGCGGTCATCGGGCATAAATTCACCCGTGTGCAATCGTCCTTGCGGGCGCGCGGCTGGCCGTCGGTCGCGCAAGTGCTGCCGTCGATCATCCGGCATCTGCATTTCAACACCGATGCGGACGGGTTGATCGTCGTGGTCGACAGTGACGATTCGGTCGTGCACACGGCACCGCATGAGGCGCCGGAGTATTACCATCCGATGTGCCGCATGTGCCAGCTGCGGGCGATTTTTCGCCAGACCATGAAAAAACTCCCGCCGGCGCATGGACGGGATCGCATCCTGCGCGGGGTGGGGGTGGCCGTGCCGGCGGTCGAGGCGTGGTATCTGTGCGGACTCGAAGATTCGGTGACAGAGGCCAACTGGATTGCGGGTCAGACGGCCGCGCAACCTCCCTACACGCGTCGCCAGCTCAAGGGGCGCGCCTACGGGACCGAGCGTCCCAATCTTTATCAAGAGACCGAAATCGCGGTGCGGGAGGCGCGGCGCCACGCACGCGACACGCGCCGGTTGGAATATGATTTTCCGGGTTTCGCATCGCTGGCCTCCGAACTCCGGGCTTGGCCCAAAGTTAGTTGACATATCAACAAACTACACCACAACAACCCGCCATGCAGACCGAACTTGGTCACGAACTCACGCGGGCGGTATTGACGACGACGGATGTTTTTTTGCGCGAAGGGCAGCGGTTGTTTCGTCCGCACGGGATCACCGCCGCGCAGTATAACGTGCTCAGCGCGCTGGCGGCGGCGGGTGACGGCATGAGCCAGCGCGAGCTCGGCGACTTGCTGGTGGTGGACCGGTCCAACGTCACCGGGCTGGTGGACCGCATGGAAAAGGCCGGCTGGGTGCGGAGGTCCGACGATCCGGCCGACCGCCGGGTGTATCGGCTGACATTGACGCCAGCGGGCCGCCGTTTGTGGGAAAAGGTATGTCCGGCCTACGGACAGATTGTGGCCCAGGTGGTAAGCGGGCTGACCGCGAAGCAGGTGCGTGAGACGGTGGAGGTTTTGAGGCGATTGCAGGCGGGGGCGGTTGCGTGGCGTGAACCCGGCAATCCGGCCGCACCGGAAGCAAGCCGGGGTGTCAGAGGACGGAAACGACCGCCGCTGAAGTAACCGACGGCTGGAGGGTGAACGTGTTTCTCAAATTTTAAATTATTCCCATCATGGCTGTATCTTTTTTTTCCCGCGCACATGCGCCTTGGTTTATCGCCTGGCCGGTCATTCTGCTGGGCCGGTTGTTGTATGCGGTGCGAGTGCGCAATGCGGAGCGCGTGCCGGCGGGCGGCGCGATTCTGGTGAGCAACCACCTGTCGTATGTGGATGTGCTGGTTTTGCAGATGGCCTGTCCGCGGCCGATCCGGTTTGTCGGGCACGAGGAGTTTGTGCGGAGGAGTCTGCTTTTTCGGATGATCTATGCGCTCAGCGGAACGATTCCGGTATCGCCGACCAATGCGCTGGAAACGGTGCGCCGGGTTTCGCAGGCGTTGGGCCGCGACGAACTGGTTTTGATTTTCGCCGAAGGGGCGATTTCGCGCACGGGGCAATTGATGAAATTGCAGCGCGGCTTTGAGTTGATGGCGCGCAAAGCGGGTGTGCCGGTGGTGCCGGTGGCGCATGACGGTCTGTGGGGTTCGCTGTTTTCGTTTTCTGGAAATAAGTATCTGCTCAAGTCGCCGCGTCTGATGCGCACCGCGGTGTGTGTGGCGTGGGGTGAACCGATCCCCGCGGAAAAAGTGGATGGCGGCACGGTGCGGCAGGCGTTGCTGGATCTCGGCTGCGAGGCGTTTGAGGAGCGTCCGCAGCTCAAGCGCAACCTCGCGGGCGAGATTGTGCGCCGGCTGGGCCGCAAGCCCTGGAGACTGGTGATGGTGGACCGCACGGCGGCGCGCCGGGAGTTGAAGGCGGCGGCGTTTTTCGCGGCGGCGGCGGCTCTGTCGAAGCATCTGCGCAAGACGGTGGCCGAGCCGCGGGTGGGCATCGTGCTGCCGCCCGGCGCGGGGGCGAGCATTGTCAATCTCGCGGTGTTGTGCGCGGGCAAGGTGCCGGTGAACTTCAATTTCACGGCCGGGCGCTCGGCGGTTGAATCGAGCCTGCGTATGTCGGGGGTGAAGACACTGATCACGGCCGATGCGATGAAGTCGAAGGCGCCCGGGTTTCCCTGGCCGGAGCGCACGCTGGACCTGACCTCGACGATCAAGGAGCTGGGCGGAAAACGGGCTCTGCTGCCGTGGGTGATTGCGGCGTGGGTGCTGCCGAACCAACTGCTCCCCCGCCTGCTGGGACTGGAGAAACGGGGCGACCGCGCGGAGGCGGGCTTGTTGTTTACCAGCGGAAGTTCCGGCGAGCCGAAAGGCGTGCCGCTGACGCACCGCAACATCCTGGCCAACTGCTGGCAGTTTTCGACGCTCTCCATTTTTCCGGAGAATTCGATCATGCTGAGCTGTCTGCCGGTGTTTCACAGTTTCGGGTTCACCGTGAACATGTGGTATCCGCTGCTGCGGCCGTGCCGCACGGTGACGGTGCCGAGTCCGCTCGACACGAAGAAAATCATCGAGGCGATCCGCGAGGAAGCGATCACGGTGATGGTGGGTGCGCCGACGTTCATGAGGCCGGTTTTCAAAAAGGCGGAGCCGGCGGATTTGAAAACGATCCAAGTGCTCGTGTCCGGAGCGGAGAAAATGCCGATGGATCTTTACGAAGGCTTCAAAGAAAAATTCCAGCTGGAGATGATGCAGGGCTACGGGATGACGGAGGCGTCGCCCGCCGCCAATGTGAACCAGCCCGATCCCGTGGTGCCCTACACGGCGGCGGGTTCGCAACCCGGGCAGCGTCTCGGCTCGGTCGGCCGTCTGATGACCGGCATGACCGCACGCGTGCTGCATCCCGAGACGCGGGACGAGCTGCCCGCCGGTGAAACGGGTGTGGTGGCGTTTCGCGGGGCCAATCTGTTCGGAGGTTATCTCGACGACGCCAAAAAGACCGCCGAGGTGTTTCACGACGGCTGGTATGTCACGGGAGACCTGGGGCGCTTCGATGAAGACGGGTTCTTGTTCATCGAAGGACGACTGTCGCGGTTCTCGAAGATCGCGGGCGAGATGGTGCCGCACGGGACGGTGGAGCAAAAGCTGATCGAAGCTTTCGGGCTGGAGCAGGCGGACGGTTATCCGCTGGTCGTGATGGGCGTGCCCGATCCCGGCAAAGGCGAGCAGCTGGTGTTGCTGAGCGCCAGCGACGCGGTGACGGCGGATAGCGTGAAGGAGAAACTTGCCGCTGCGGGCGTGCCCAACTTGTGGATACCGAAACTTGTGGTGCGCGTGGAGAAAATACCCGTGCTAGGAACCGGGAAGCTGGACTTGAAAGGGTGCAAGGATCTCGCCCTGAACGCGGGCGGTCAGGCATGAGAATCGACAGCCATGTTCACGTCGTGGGCACCGGCACCGGCGGCACGGGATGCTGGTATCGGCCGCGCGGACTCACGCGGATCGGCGCGCCGTTTCTGGTGCGCTCGGTGGGGCTCACCATGAAGGACCTGCGGGGGCCGGATTTCGACCGGATCTATGTGGAGAGGTTGCGAGACTATGTGCGGGAGTCCGCATCGATCGACCGCGTGCTGGTGCTCGCGCACGAACTGCCGCATCGCGAGGACGGCACGCCGCTGCCCGAGCAGGCGTCGTTTTATGTGTCCAACGACCATGTGCTGGAGCTCGCGAACAAGCACGCGGAGTTTCTGGCGGCGGTGTCGATCCACCCCTCGCGCCGGGACGCGTTTGACGAGTTGGAGAAGTGTCTGGCGGGCGGGGCGGCGGCATTGAAGTGCCTGCCGAACGTGCAAGGCATCGACTGGAACGACCGGCGGCACACGCGATTCCTTGAACGCATGGCGGAAGCCGGACTGCCGCTGCTCGCGCACACCGGCAGCGAACGGACGATGCCGGTGATGGATGCCAGGCTGGCGTCGCCGCGGGTGTTGACGCGTCCGCTGGAGATCGGCGTGACCTGCATCGCGGCGCATTGCGGGACGGGCATGATGGTGCTGGATCCCGACTACTTCGACGAGTTTGCGGCGATGACGGAGAAGTTTCCGAATCTTTACGGGGACAACAGCGCGCTGGCGGCGTTGAATTTCCGGTTGCGGCCGTCGGCGTTGCGCCGGCTTACCTCGGGTCCGCTGGCGGAGCGTATCTTGCACGGCAGCGATCTGCCGGTGCCGTCGAGCGGGCTGCTGCCTTGGGCGAGCGGACTGCTGCCGTGGCGCGAATACCGCGAGGCGGCGGATATCGCGAATCCGCTGGAGCGCGATGCGTGGTTGAAGCGGGCGCTGGGATTTGACGAGGCCACGTTTACGCGGGCGGGCAAGGTGCTGCGCATCGTGAAGCGCGAGGGTTGACGTCCATGTTACGGTAGGCGCCGGTGAATACGCGTCGTGAATTTTTGACCACCCTGGGACTCGGGCTCGGCGCCCTGGCGTTGGACGGACCGTCGCTGCTGGCGCAGACCGGCGGCGGACGGACTCACAAGGTGGTGGCGGGAGACACGCTGGGTGCCATCGCGACGCGCTACAAAGTGACGGTGACGGCGCTAAAAACCGCCAACCGCATCAAAGGTGACCGGATTCTGGTGGGACAGGTGCTGGTGATACCGGGTGCATCCGTGATTTCTCATGTGATTGCCGCGACCGCGGGGTTGAAGATCGAGCGCGGTCGCTGGCGTTACGTGGTGGCGCATCACAGCGGCATCGAGGCGGGCAATGCCAAATCCTACGGGGCGGCGCACCGGCGGCGCGGTATGGAGAACGGACTGGCCTATGATTTTGTGATCGGGAACGGGAAGGATTCGGGTGATGGCGAGATTGAGATTGGTCCGCGGTGGCTGAAACAATTGGACGGAGGCCATGTGCGCAGTTCGTTTTATAACGCGCACGGCATCGGAATCTGTCTGGTGGGTAATTTTGAAAAGCGCCGGCCGGGGGCGCGGCAGATGGCGTCGTTCACGGCGTTGGTCGACTGGTTGCGCGACGAGGCGCCGCTGGGGGCGAGACCGAGGTTCACGGTGCACCGGTGGGTTGATAAGAACCACACGGTGTGTCCGGGGAAATTTTTCCCGTATGCGGCGATGAAACGGCGCTACGGGTAACCGGGTCAGCCCTTACGCTTGGCGGTGATGCCGAAGCGTTCGGCGAGCAGCAGCACGCCGGCGACCAAGGCGAGGGTGCCGAGGACCCAGGCGGGCAGGTTCAGTCCGATGAGAATGTTGAGACCGACGAGGATGAGATAAATCGCGAGGAAGATGTGGGACATGGTGTTTATTGGGTTACAACACACACGGACCTCGGTTCCGGCGTTTGGTAACGCACGCCGGGCTTTCCGAATCGGGGGCGGATGGAGATGTCAGCGGAGACCGCGCAGGTAGAGGTCCTCGACTTTTTTGCGGGCCCAGGGGGTTTTGCGCAGGAAGGTGAGGCTGGATTTCACGCTCGGGTCGTGGGTGAAGCAGCGGATGTCGATGAGGCCGCCGAGTTCCTCCCAGCCGTGGCGTGCGACGAGTTCGGTCACGATGGTTTCGAGGGTGACGCCGTGGAGCGGGTTGTTGGGCTGCGACATGAAGCGGGAAGGCAAGAGGCGCGGCCGGCGACGGGCAAGACGCGTTTCGGCGGGCGGTTATTTGCGGGTGAAATCGATGACCTTGATGCGCTCGCCGGGTTTTTGTTCGGTGAGTACCTCGAACTTGCCGCTGCCCCGGCGGAAGCTGCCGCCGCCGATGCTGTCGTAGATTTCGAGGTAAACCTTGCCGGTGGTGCGGTAGCGGTTGGTCCAGCCGGTGACGGCCTCGGTGTCGTCGATGTCGAGGTCGGTTTCGGTGACGCTGATGGAGTTGGCGCCGGAACGATGGACGAATTTATAATAGCGGCGGACGTGGGCGGCGGCGACGGCCTCGTGGTCTTTGACGGGGTCGGCGGAAGGGGCGACGGCGGGGCTTGCGGGAGCCGGTGTTGCCGGCGCGGAAGGGGCGGGCGTGGAATTGGCAGGGACGGTAGGAGGCGTCGGGGCGGGCGCGGTTTCCGGCGCGGCGGGCACGGGGGTGGTTTGCACCAGATCGAGGGTATCGTCGGTGTAGGACTGGATTTTTTCGGCGTAAGGGGGTGGCAGCAGGGTTATGGGGATGAGCAGGGCCTTGCCTTCGGAAAGCAGAAGGACCTTGGAGGACTGCGCGTCGTAGGAACGGATGACCACTTTTTGAGGATGCGGCCGTTGAGAAGCGTGATGCGGCCGACCGGTGTCAGGGAAGGAGCGGCGTGCGCCAGCAAGGCCAAGGACAGAAAGAGGAGGAGCGTCTTCATGGGCGGAGAGGAAATAGACCGTGAAAGCAGGGCTTGGTGCCCTGATGCGCCCGACCGCGACGGGGCCTCAGCGGGCGCGGCGGCGAAGGGCGATGAATGCGATGATCGCGGCGAGACCGGCGAGCGGGTAGGTGGACGGCTCGGGAACGGCGGAGAAAAAGACGCCGTTAACGCCGGAGAAATCGAAGCCGCCGGCGGCGCCCTCGCCATCGGAGGTGTTGGTCGGGAAGTAAGTGGCGGAGTTCCAGTTCAGGAGGTTGTTGGTGTCACCGCCGTCGGTCACATCGTAACCAAAAAGCGAATACCCGTAGAGGTCGTGCCCGGTTCGACGTCGAAGTCGTCGAGGGTGAAAACCACGCAGCCGGGGCCCTGGTTGGGGCCGTTGAAGATGGCGTAGTCGTCGGTGGTGTCGTTGCCGGCGGAGTAGCGGTGGATGGAGAACGTGGTGTGGCTGTAGAGGTTGGTGGCGGTGAAGGCCACGGTGCTCGCGAGGGAGCTGTAGCCGGTGGGGTTGCCGGAGCCGTCGATGCCGGTGACGAGCGCGATTTTGAAGGATTCGTGCTGGGGATTGACGCCGAAGTCGAAGACGGGGATGGCAAAGCCGGAGGTGGCGGTGAAGCCGCCGGTGGAGACGAAGTCGACGCGCTCGATGTTGGCGTAGGACGAGCCGGCGTTGCCGAAGAGGTTGTGCACGCCGCGGGCGAAGTTGTTGTCGAGCAGGACCTCCTGGAGCGTGTCGGCGTGGGGGGCGATGCGCGGGCCGGCGTTGCTGGAAGTCTGATACCAGACGTGGGCGTTGTTGGTGCCGCCGGAGCTGCGGCGGATGAAGACCTGGTCGGCCATTCCCGTGAGGGCGTAGGACTCGGTGGCGGTGGAGAAGGTTTGAAGGGCGACGACGGTGTTTTGGAAGGTGTAGCCCTCGTGAATCGTGTCGGCGGAGTCGGTCGTGAGCGTGGTGGCTCCGGTGATCGCCACCTGCGCGGAAAGGATCGCGGGGAGGGAAAAGCCCAACGCGAACAACAGCGCGGCACGCCTGAGATTTGCGAGTGGGATGCTTTTCACGAGGCGGAGTGTGCCGGATTTGGTTAAAATGGGAAGGGGTTTATCGGGGCGCGGGTGGGAGGTTGACGGCGAAAAGAGTGGGGGAGCCGACGGGGGAATAAACACGTTGTCATGGGTGGGCGGGGCTGAGAAAACAACGGATGCATTCATCCTCCACGACGCCCTGGCAGAACCGCTTTGAGTTAAAGACCTGCAAGGCGAGCGACATCGAAAAAGTGATTCCGGCGGCGGCGGTGGGTGTCGCGGTTGTCTATATTGCGGCGACGGGCGAAGTGGATGAGGCGATTTTTCTGGTGATTGAGTCGCGGGCGGGATCGCTGCGTGACCAATGCTTGAAGCGCCTGCAAACGGCCAAACTGCCGCCGATTGCGGACCTCACGGTGTCGTTCAAAACGGAGACCTTGCCGGACACGAAACCGGAGACGTTGGATGCGATGTGCCGCGAGCAGGTGATTTTCGCCGCGCAACTCAGGCGGGAGTTGAGGCCGGCCATGCGTTGAATCCGGGTTGGCGTGGATTTCACGCCGGCTTCATACGGACTTCATAAGGGTGGGGCAGTCTTTCTGGGATGAAGATCAAAATGATTCTGCCGGCTTTGACGGAGGCGACGTCGCCGTTTTTTCGTCCGATCAAGTATTCGCTTTTTCCGCCGCTCGGGTTGGCGACGCTGGCGGGTTACCTTTTGCCGGACGACGAGATCGAGCTGCAGGACGAGCACGTTGAAAAACGGCGGCTCGACGACCGGCCGGACCTCGTCGTCATTCAGGTTACATCACCTCGGCGCGGCGGGCTTACGAGATTGCGGACCATTATCGCGCGAGGGGGTCGTATGTGGCGCTGGGAGGTTTGCATGTGACCTCGCTGCCGGCGGAGGCGGCCGCGCATGGAGACTCGATTTTTCTCGGGCCGGGCGAGGATCTCTGGCCGCAGTTTTTGGAGGATCTGCGCGCGCGGCGTCCGAAGACACGGTATGTGTCCACGATGCGCACCCTGGTGGGGATGCCGCGGGTGCGCCGTGATCTGATCAAGCGGCACCTTTACCTGGTGCCAAACTCGATCGTGGTGTCGCGCGGGTGTCCGCATACGTGTGATTTTTGTTACAAAGAAGCGTTCTTCGAGGGCGGGAAGTCGTTTTACACGCAGACGGTCGATGACGCGTTGGCGGAGATCGAGCGGCTGCCGGGGCGGCATCTGTATTTTTTGGACGACCACCTGTTCGGGAACCGGCGTTTTGCGGAAGGGCTTTTTGAGGGCATGAAAGGCATGGGGAGGTTGTGGCAGGCGGCGGGCACGGTGCAGTCGGTGCTGGCGCCGGGGTTGCTGGAAAAAGCGGTGGCGGCGGGATTGCGCAGTCTGTTTGTGGGATTTGAAACGTTGAGTGCGGCGAATCTGAGCGAGCAGGGGAAAACGCAGAATCTGGGGCGGGATTACGGGGCGGCGATCCGGCGGTTGCATGATCTTGGGGTGATGATCAACGGGAGCTTTGTCTTCGGCATGGACGGGGACGATGCCACGGTGTTTGACCGCACGGTGGACTGGGCGGTGGAGCAAGGGATCGAGACGGCGACGTTTCACATCCTGACGCCGTATCCCGGCACGGTGCTTTACAAACGCATGGCGGGGGCGGGGCGGTTGCTGCACTCCGACTGGGATCGCTACGACACGAGGCAGGTGGTGTTTCGTCCGGCGCGGCTTACGCCCGAGGAGTTGGAGGCGGGTTACTGGAGGGCTTACGAGCGGTTTTATTCGTGGAAATCGATCGCGCGTGGGGCGGCGACGAAGTCCACGCTCGCGGCGGGGGCGAGGCATTTCGCCTACGCGGCGGGGTGGAAAAAATTCGAGCCGCTGTGGGATGTGGTCATCCGCACGCGACGGGTGATGCACATGCGGCCGATGCTGGAGAAAGTGCTGGCGGGAGTTGCTCCCAAGGGGAAGCGCATGGAGATGCCGGGTATCGAGCCGGTGCGCTGCGTGTGAGGCGTAGTTGGAATCCAACTACGATGCGGAGGGGGTTGAGCGGGAGACAAAGGCGGCCACTTCCGGGGCTGAAAGCAGACCTGCGAGGTCGATGTCGATAAACTCCGTTTCAATCATTTCGGGGACGCAGGGATACACGAAGGACAGAAACGAGCCGAGCGCTTCGAGTTGATGCATGTCGAAATCCCTGCGGATGATGCGTGCGCAGTAGTCGCGGAGGCTGGCGTGAAAAGACCGGTCGAGGGTGAGAAAAGACGCTCCGAAAAGCAGTTCGTAGTAGCGTTTCCGGCCGGCGAGGCCGCCTGATTCGATCAAGAGTTTGTCTTCGTCGGTAACGCGCTGCGATTTGGTGGCATCAACCCAGCGGCCGATGTTTTCGGCGGTGGCGGGCAATACGGGATTAAAAATCATCGGGTGCGCAGGAGCCGTAGCTCATTTACGCGGGACTGCTTTTACCGGCTCGGTGAGCTGAAACGGGTTGCCCTCGGGGTCTTTGCCTTTGACCCAGACCACGTGTTCCCAGCGACCGATTTTGCCCATTTTGATGCCCTTGCTTTTGAGTTCGGCGCAGGCGGCTTCAGCATCAGGCACCTCGAACATGATTTGGGGAGGACGGTCATAGCTCTTGGGTTTGCCGCCACCATGAAAGGCGAGGACGACGCCGCGGCCCATGTCGACCTCGATCCAACGGGCGTCGGGTCGGGAAAGCTGGATGCGTAATCCGAAGGTGTCGCAATACCATGTGGCGAGTCCCTCGAAGTCTTTTACATACATGATGACGCGGGCGATTTTGGCTTTCATGGTGTCGGGCGCTGAATGTTATTTTCGGTTGAGCTGAGGGTGGTGTAGTTGATGTCTCCAGTCCGCCACGGCGGTGAGGGCGACGCCGATTCCCAGTAGAATAAATATGCCGCCGAAGTAGGTGATTTCAGCGGAATTCATGGCTTTGGGGCTGTCGCCGGGTTCGATAAAAAGCGCGATTCCTGTGCCGCTGAGTGCAAAAAGAATTCCGATCAGAACCACAACGGCCGGGTGAACTTCATAGAGTGAGTCGACTCGGGCGGCGAACCATCGGGCCGGGGAACCGGCGCGATAGATCGAGATGGCGACAAGCAGAATCCAGAGTCCGCCGTGGATCATGAGCGTGAGCGGAATGTTGCCCGTGATGTTGGCGAAGACGATCAACGGGATTCCCAGAAAGCCGGCGAGCAGCGTGGTTATTCCCAGCCGTTGCATGGGGAGAAGGATTTCGGAGGGAGGGTTGATTTACTCATGAACATACGCCCAGTCGCCGATGAGTTGGAGTCCGCCGCCGAAACCTGCGCGCGGGTAGTTTTGCAGGGGCAGATAAATGAACATGTCCCAATTGATGAGGCCGACCGGGGTGTGAACATACACAGCCCACGGATTCCCCTCCCACCGGTCGCTTTCGGTGGAGTAGTCGTAGTTGGGATAAGCCGGCATCCCGGTCGCGGGGATTGCGGGAAGGTAGCGGGGAATCAAATCCTGCAGGGCAGTCGGGGGCGATCCCGTGTCCTGGGTGAATTGTGTGATGGCTGCGACGAGCGGTTTGCTTCGTAACGCGAGGTTATCAAAGGCGTGGTTGCGGATCGGTTCCCCGAGGCGCAGCAGAATGACTCCAATGAAAAAGTAGAGGGTCCCGCATATCACGAGTGTGCGCACGGTCGGGCGAAATTTGCGGAACGGAAGCAACAGCAGGCTGGCGGCGCAGACGACGGGAAGACCGATCAAGGGCAGGGCAAGAAACGGGAGCAGGACCATGAGACCGGCACCGCCATGGCCAATGCCGGACACGGCATAGCATTGGAGCAGCAGCAGCGGGCTTTGAATCAAGGATGCCCACAGCAGTGTGCGCCTGACTTGGACGGAAAGGGGCTGGGTCCAAAACGTCACGGTAGGGATTGGCGGCTGATCCGATGACATCGGCGGTCACGATTTGAGCGTGAAGGTGACGCCGTCGAGGGCGAACACGGGCAGGGTCGAGCCGTAGAAGTCCACCTCGGCATCATAGACTGCGGGCGCGGTTTCGTCATCGGGTTCGGTTTCTTGGCGGGGCGGGCGGAGAGTGATGCGGTAGCGGTCGCCGGTTGTTCCGTGGCCGAGGTATTCGAGGCGGGCGTCGTAGGAGATCCGGTCGATCCCGCAAGCGAGACGGTTCCAACCGGCGACGCGGGGCCACTTGGAAAAGTCAATCGAGAGCGAGCACGTGCGGACGCCGGGCTTGGAAATTTCCAGGCGGGCGGCGGGGTGGCGGGCCACCGGGAGTGGGTTGGTATAAGCCGGCGCGAGTTCAGCCACGGGATCGGCTGACGGTTTTTCGGCGTAGAAAAAGAGGATCGAAAGCAGGATCGAAAGGATGCCGCACGACTTCAGGTTGATGAAGAGAAAGGAGTGGGTGAACCACGTGTAGGTTTTCCCGGTGAGGGGCGGCAGCAGGAGTTTTTTCCTGTTAAGATAATGACCGAAGCAGGCGTTGACCAATCCGCCCAAGGCAAGGCCCCAGGCGAACATGGGGACGGCGATTTGCTCGATGGACGTGCCCGGGTGAAGCGTCGCGCGGACCATGGCGTAGCCAAGTCCGATGAAGACGGGAGTGGCGGGCGCCAGGATGCCAAGACCGCGCCAGAAAATGAAAAGACCCATAAAGAGGGCGGTTAAGCTATCGGGCGGAACCGCCGGCGAGTGGATGCGCGCAGGAAGGCGGACGGTTATTTTTTCAGGGCGGCGCGGATTTCGGCGAGGAGCGCGGCTTCGGCGTCGGCGGTGGTGCCGTCGGCGTTGAAGAGGCGCTTGCAGACTTCGAGGGCGAAGGAGCGCGCTTCATTGGATTGCAGGCGCTCGGCGGCGAAGGAGAGGAACTCTTTTTTCGCGTCGGGGCTTTCCTTGGCGAGGCGGGCGGCGGCGATGGATTTGGATTCGTAGCTGGTGAACGAGAGATTGGTGTCCCAGCCGATGGTCTCGACGAGGTCGGAGACGACTTCGCCTTCGTTGAGGGCGATGTGGGAGTCGGCGTAGAGGCAGAGGTGAAGCAGATCAATGATCGCTTCGCGTTCTTTCTGGGGGAGCGGGGCCTTCGGTTTTTCGACTTTGCGGAATGATATGGTGATGGAATTTGACCCGACGGAGTGTTGACGCGAGTTGACCGGGTTTGAGCGAAAGCCAAAGCCGGACCGATTGTTTTTGTCTGGCACAACGCGGTGAGGGGTAAAGACGCAACTCGGGTTGGGCGGATGGAATCAGGGGATTATTTTCCGAAGCACGGAAGCGACCGTAGTGTTCACCACGGAGGCACAGAGACACGGAGGCAGGAAGACCGATACGCGGAGGACTTTAGCGGGCCGAGGGAGATTCAGGCTTTCGGCGGGGTGGGGCCGGAGGCGAGGATCTCGACTTGGAGGGGTTTGGTGGTTTCGAGATGCACGTCGCGTTGGGGGAAGGCCATCACGATCCCGGCTTGGGCGAAGGCTTCCGCGATAAGGTGACGGAGTTCGCCTTCGATTTCTTTGCGGCCTTCGAGTGCGCTCCAGAAAGACGCTTCAAAGGCGAGCGAGCTGTCACCGAAATCGGTGAACGTGGCGAACGGCGCGGGCTCTTTCATCACGCCTTCGAGGTTGGTCATGAGTTCTTCGAGGATGCGTTCGACTTCGCGGGTGGGGGAACCGTAGGCGACGCCGACGCGGATGCGCGTGCGGATGACGTCGTCGGAGAGCGTGAGGTTGACGACGTTTTCTTCGAGCAGGCGGCTGTTGGGGACAATGACGTGGGTGTTGTCGCGCGAACGCACGAGCGTGCTGCGCGGGCCGATGGTTTCGACGGTGACCTGCTGTCCGTTGATTTCGAGGACGTCGCCCTGGTTGATCGGGCGTTCGACGAGCAGGATGATGCCGCTGATGAAATTACTGATGAGGTTTTGACTGCCGAAGCCGATGCCGACGGCGAGGGCTCCGCTCACCACGGAGAATTGCGTGAGCGAAAGGTGAAAGAGATTCGTGGCGGTGAGCAGGACGATCAGGAACAGCGCGTAGAACGAGAGCGTTTGCCACGCGGCGCGACGGCCGGTGTTCATGCCGAAGCGCTTGAAGACGGCGCTGCCGATGAGGTTACTTGTGCGACGCGAAAGCCAGTGTCCGGCGATGATGAGGATGATGACCGTGAGGATGGTGTTCACGCGGACGGGCTGATCGGCGATGGAGAACACCTCGTAGTTCCATGCGGCGACGATGCCGGTGCGGGCGGAGGTGAATGATTCGCCCAAGGAGAACGTGCCCACGCGGGCGCCGAGTTCTTCATTGAGGCGGTTGCGGGCGGTGGCGAGTTCGGTGAGGTCGGCGAGATTGCGCTCGTTGACGGCGATCCACGCATTGAGGTGGCCGACGCGGTCGGCGATCCAGTTTTGCGGGCGGGCAGGCGAGGAGGAGTCGGCGAGGCGGGCCTGGAGGGTTTGCAGTTCCTGACGGCTCTTGCGCAATTCGGCGAAGAGCGGGCGGCGTTCTTTCGGGAGACGGGCGAGGGCTTCGTCGTTGGCCTTGGCGGCGGTTTTGAAATCCGCCGAAGTGGCGGCATCGGTGAGGACGAGGATGCGTTGGCGGAGGACCTCGGCGATGGTTGCCTGGCGCTCGCGCTGCGCGGTGAGGGCGCTGAGCATGAGGTTGACGGTCTGGCGGTCGGCGCGGCGGGACTCGAGTTCGGTGTGGGGTTCGGTGGTTTTCGCGGCGGCGGAGTCACGGCGTTCGGAGGCGACGACGAGACGGGCGACCTGGTCGGAAAGCTCGCGGGTTTCGGTGATTTCGACGTCGAGCTCGGCGATGCGTTTTTCCTGTTTGGCCTGGGCGGCGGCAAGGTCGGTTTCGCCGATCACGAGATGGGCGAGGAGCCATTCCAAGTCGGGCAGGAGCAGGGCGAGTTTGGGGGCGAGGAGGGATTGCTGGAGCTTGAGGGTGGCGAGGGCTTTTTCGTGGAGGACGACGGTTTCGCGGGCGAGGCGCGACTCGAGTTCGGCGAGACGGAGCGCGCCTTGGGCGGCGATGCGGTTTTCGGAGTCTTGCGCGGATTCTTTGGCTGTGCGGCGGAGACGGTCTTTGTCGTCAAGATCGTCGCGGGCGTCCTGGAGGGCGGTGGTGACGTTTTCGATGTCGGTTTTGAGCAGGGCTTTGGCGCGGAGGAGATAATCGCGTTGGGCGTAGAGCTGGTCGAGGAGGACGAGGCCGTGGGGCGGTTTGAGGCGCACCTCGGGCGGGCGGGGGTTTTTGGTGAGGTCGGCGAGCTCGGCGGATTCCTTGGTGAGATCGGCGGCGTGTTGGAGCGTGTTGAGTTGCTCGACGTAGGTGCTGTCGAGACGGCCGAGGAGGACGATTTCCTGGGTCAGCCAGAGCGTGGTGTTACCGGCTTGGTCGGCGGGGAGTTTTTCGAAATCGGCGCGGGTGCGCTCGATCTCGTTTTGCAAGGCGGCGCGGTTTTTGGCGATGAGCGCGGGAGTGAGTTCGGCTTCGGCGGCTGAGGAGGGCGTCGGGGGTTTGCCGGTGAGGGTGTCGGTCGGGAGCGCGGCGGAGAGGGACGGTTGCGCGAAGGGGAAGGCCAAGGCTGCGAGAAGGAGGGAAACGCGCAGGAAGGAAGGTGAGGGCATGGAGTGTCTGGCAGACACAGGGCGTATTCAAGGATCAAGATGAACATTTGTTCAATATAAGGAGTTCCTGGAAGCATTGAGCAGGGGACTTCCAGTTGAGGATTTTTCTGGGGCGCTCGTTAAGCATCTCCTGGTAAGCACTGAGCTGTTGGTGGGAGACCAGCGAGA
>CAMBLN010000018.1 GCA_945868215.1 Opitutus sp. GAS368 | reverse complement strand
CGCTGTTTACAACAAACCCCGGCATTGACTGTAAATTCAAAGAAACCAATTGACGATCAACCGGATAAACGCCGCCGATAAAAGACGCTCCAGTGGATTGAACAACAAATTTTTCGCTACCAATTACAACCAACCCCATAACCGTAAGTGCTATGGGTGTTTGTCCCCGCCTTGTATAGATAACCCCTGAGTTTGGCCTAACAATAATGTTGTTACGATTAAACGACGAACTGCCCTCGCGCCACTGTTGAACCCCCGCAGAAGAATTATAGTAAAAAGTGCGCCAAGAAGCGCCATCGTGTAGTTTAACATTATCCGCCGCATCTATATTCAAGCCGCCGATCTGGGACTCTAGGCCGGCGAATAATGTAGAAAGGGTGTCCGCAGGAATAATCTCGTATGCGTCCCCAACCAACGCGCCCGCAGTCAACGGATCTCGGCCACTTAAGTTCAAGATCGTAACAGATGAAGCCGTATTTGCTGCTGTAGTGGAAACTTGCCACATGGCACCCGCGGCAGCACCGCTGGTTAGCTTAATGTAGTAAGGAGTTGCGGCTTGCGAAAGAGCTCCCACAGCCCAAGCTGCGGTCGCATCTGATAAAGTTGTAGATGTGAGGGAAGTAACTTTCCCTACATACTTCCCCACGAACGATTCGGAGACCGGCAATCTCAAAGACGGGGAAAAAGTTGTTATCTTTGTTCCCGAAACGGGGGCTGGTGCAATAACCACCCTCATAACCCCCACCGGCACCGTCGTGACCGTTTCCGCCGACACCTGAAGGCCAAAACCCAGTCCCAGCAGCGCGGCCAATGCAGCGCCAAAACCGTGACGGGAAGAACGAGGGGTTTTCATACGAAAAGGGCGTCGGGGATGGTAATTACTCTGGAGTAAAGCAACCGCACGCTACCACCCGACCCCACTCTGTAAAGCCAAATCTCCGCCTTCGCCCAAGGCCCCCAATCTCATTTCCCCCAAAACCGGACGGCCTCAAAAGTGCCGTCGCGCAAACGCCCGCCCGGATCCGGATTTCAGGCAACGCTCGAACGCAGCCGCTTTGTCTCGCGACAAAAAAGCCACCGCAGTTTCGATTCTCCACGGCATAAATTTAGCCGTATGCCCGACTTCACCCCGGTTGTGCTTGGCGAGGCGGGATTTCAAATCGGAAGTCACTCCCGTGTAATGCCGATCCGGGTGCTTCACACTGCGCAGAATATAAACATAGGTGAACGCCATGAGTCATGGGCAAGCAAGCCCGATGCCGATAGCCCGTCCCATCAAAACACAAAAAAGCCCTGCGGCCAACGACCATGGATCGAGCCAATGGCTCGCCAAGTCGTAGCCCGCAGGGCGGAGACTGGTGGAGATGCCGGGATTTGCAGCGGCGGTTCGGAGCCGCTGGCTTGACACCCGGGCGGGTGCGTTGCGCACCCCGGACCCGGCTCAAAGCCCGGCAAGCCCCCCACAACAAAGCCCGCGAAGTCATCACGGCATTCGCGGGCCTTTCGTTACACAAATTGGTGGAGGTGCCGGGATTTGAACCCGGGTCCCTTCAGCCTTCGCACACCGCGTCTACCCTTATGTGCTGGTATTTATCTCGCCGGTGTTACGCGACCAACCGCGCTTAGACACAAGCATGTCCCCGGGTGAAGATACGACATCAGGCCCGCGGATGGCTCCCGATGCTATGTCTGCTGTCGTCGTCCACGTTAGCTAGCAGATATCACTAGGCGGACGTCACTGCACTTAGGCAGCGAGGGGCATTTCTTCAGTGTTGCCGTTTGTTTGTTTGAACGGGGATTTGGGAGGGACGTTCATCCTCCAAGGGCAGCGGCGCACTCCAACCAAAGGTCGAATCCAGAACACCCCCAAAGTGGGAAGTCAGAATCGACCGCAAGGGTGTGTCTCCAAAATAACTCAATTTTTTGTGGCGGGAAAATCATGCTCGGCCAAGGCGACCGAGGCGGAGGCGGGCCAGCGGCCCGTGCCGTCGAGATCAACGCCGGCCCAGCTTGGTTTTCTCGTTACCCGCAGGGCGCAAGCAGAACATTGAGTTATTTTGGAGACACACCCTGGTGCAGCCAATCAAAGAACAGGTCGAACAACGTAGCACACTTCACCCGCCACGCAAGGTGCGTTTCCTCCCCGCACACACTTCCGCGCTTTGCCCTTGCCCGTCGCCGCCACCGCGTTGCACTCATGCTTCTTTTTCATGGCTGAACCCACCGCTCTCCCCAACGCCGACCACGTCCTCCGCATCGTCCAGGAACTCGGCTCCTCCGTCAAAGTCCACCAGGTCGCCACGACCGCCCAGCTCCTCAAGGACGGAGCCACCGTCCCGTTCATCGCCCGCTACCGCAAGGAGATGACCGGCGAACTCGACGAGGTCCAAATCACCACCATCCGCGACCGTCTCGAACAACTCGCCCAGCTCGACGAACGCCGCGCCTCCATCCTCGCCTCGCTGAAGGAGCGCAACCTCCTCACCCCCGCCCTCGACAACCAGATCGCCCTCGCCGAGACGCTCGTCCGCCTCGAAGACATCTACCTTCCTTTCCGTCCGAAGAAGCGCACCCGCGCCACCATCGCGAAAGAGAAAGGCCTCGAACCTCTCGCCGAACAAATCTGGGCGCAGGACCCCGCCATCGACCTCGCCGCCGCCGCACAGGCGTATGTGGGCCGTGAATACACCGCCGACGACGGCAAAAACGTCGTCTCCAAAATCGCCACCCCCGACGAAGCCTTCGCCGGTGCCCGCGACATCCTCGCCGAGCGCGTCTCCGACGATGCCGCCGCCCGCGAAAAACTCCGCGCCCTCTACAAATCCTCAGCCGTCATCTCCTCGAAGCTGATTTCAGGCAAAGAAGTCGAAGGCACCAAATTCAAAGACTACTTCGAGTGGTCCGAGCCGCTCGCCAAGTGCCCGTCGCACCGCCTCCTCGCCATGCGCCGCGGCGAAAAAGAGCTCTTCCTCATGATGCGCATCACCGTGGACGAACTCCTCGCCCTCGCCGAACTCGAGCGCCACGTGATCAAGAACACCGCGCCCGCTGCTACTGCTCAACTCCGCCTCATGTGCGCCGACGCCCTGAAGCGCCTCCTCGCCCCCGCGATGGAAACCGAGTTCCGCCTCGACTCCAAAAAACAGGCCGACGTCGCCGCCATCAAGGTCTTCACCGACAACGTCCGCGAACTCCTCCTCGCCGCCCCGCTCGGCCAGCGCGCCGTCCTCGCCCTCGACCCCGGTTTCCGCACCGGTTGCAAAACCGTCATCCTGGATCGTCAAGGCAAACTCCTCCACAACGACGTCGTCTATCCCGACCGCCACGAGACCGAGGCCGCCGAAAAAATCAAAGGCTTCATCGAGTTCTTCAAAATCGAGGCCATCGCCATCGGCAACGGCACCGCCGGCCGCGAGACCGAAGCCTTCATTCGCGGACTCAAGCTGCCCGCCTCCATCGCCGTCGTGATGGTCAACGAATCCGGCGCGTCGATCTACTCCGCCAGCGAAGTCGCCCGCGAAGAATTCCCCGACCACGACCTCACCGTGCGCGGCGCCGTCTCCATCGGCCGTCGCCTGATGGACCCGCTCGCCGAACTCGTGAAGCTCGACCCGAAGTCCATCGGCGTCGGCCAATACCAGCACGACGTCGATCAAAACGCCCTCAAACGCTCCCTCGACGACACCGTCGTCAGCTGCGTGAACGGCGTCGGCGTCGAGCTCAACACCGCCTCGAAACAACTCCTCGCCCAAGTCTCCGGACTCAACAGCCGCAGCGCCGCCGCCATCGTCGCGCGCCGCAACGACAAAGGCGCCTTCAAAGCCCGCGCCGACCTCCTCGAAGTCACCGGCCTCGGCCCCAAAGCCTACGAACAAGCCGCCGGCTTCCTCCGCATCCGCGACGCCGCGCACCCGCTCGACGCGTCCGCTGTCCACCCCGAGCGTTATCCCCTCGTCGCGAAAATGGCCGCCGATCTCGGCTGCACCGTGCCCGATCTCCTGCGCGACGAAAAACTCCGCAAGAAGATCAACCTTCAAAACTACGTCACCGAAACCGTCGGTCTCCCCACGCTCACCGACATCATGGCTGAGCTCGCCAAGCCCGGCCGCGACCCGCGCCAAAAATTCGAAGCCTTCGCCTTCGACGCCGGCGTCCACAAGCCCGAAGACTTGAAGCCTGGCATGAAGCTCCCCGGCATCGTCACCAACGTTACCGCCTTCGGCGCCTTCGTTGACATCGGCGTTCACCAGGACGGCCTCGTGCACGTCTCCCAACTCGCCGACAGCTTCGTGAAAGACCCCGCCGCCGTCGTGAAACCCGGCCAGAAAGTCAGCGTCACCGTGACCGAGGTGGACCTCACCCGCGGCCGTATCGCGCTCTCCATGCGCAGCGCCCCGCAACTCGGCGCGAAGTCCGGCCAGGCCGCCCCGCGCACGAGCCCCGGCCAGGCCCGCCCGGCTCCGACTGCCGCGCCGGCCCCGCGTCCGCAGCAGGCGCTGACCAACGACTGGTTCGCCGCCGCATTAAATAAAAAACGCTGAGCCGGAAATCTCCGGCTCAGCGTTTTGCACCCGATACGCTCGCTGATCTCCTCGACTCCTGAGCGAGTTACGTTCCCACCGGGCTTTATCAGGCCGGGTCGCTCGTTTGCGGGCGTAACTTGAATGAGTCCGCATCGTCACGTGCGCTCCGCAAAATCGCAATAATTCTCGTCCATGATGACGGCGCTCTCCCGCACATCATGAAACACCTCCACCTCACGCTCGCGGCCGCCTTCGCCGCCTTGGCTCCCACCGCCCACGCCTACGAAATCTGGGCTGTTAACACCTCCAACGCTCTCGTCCGCTACGACAGCTCCGCTCCCGGCACCGTGCTGTCCTCCAACGCCATCAGCGGCTTGGTCGGCTCCGACGGCGTCACCCCCGACGCCTTCGGCCAGATCGCCGATCTCACCTACGTCGGCGCCACCCTCTACGGCATCGATACCAACGCCAACCTCTACACGCTCAACACCGCGTCCGGCGCCGCCACCTTGGTGTCCAGCACGTTTGCGCCCGCTGGTTTCGATCTCGGCATCGCCTCCGATCCTTTCCTCTCCGGCGGTGGCCTGCGCATCGTGAGTGACTCGTCCGAGAACTTCACCGCCACGACCGGCGGCGTGTTCACCCAAGGCAACGATGTCTTCGTCGGCGTCGCCGACGCCAACGAGAGCGCCGTCCTGGCCTTCAGCGCCCTCGCCATCGATCCCGACTTCGGCATCGGCTACGCCTTCGACGCCAACCTCGACACGCTGTTCGTCACCTACGACGCCAACTTCGAGGAGTTTTTCACCGTCGGCACGCTCGGCGGCGATTTCACCGCACTGGCTTCCTTTGATTGGGTGGACGGCACCACGCTGATCGCCGCCCTCTCGACCGACAGCTTTGAGTCCGGCCTCTACTCCATCGATGCCACCACGGGTGTCGCCACGCTGATCGGCGCGTTCGACTCCGGCATCACCTCGATTGCTGTCTCGGCCGTCCCCGAACCTTCCACCTACGCCGCGTTTGCGGGCCTGGCCGTCCTCGGTCTCGCCGCCTCGCGCCGCCGCCGCGTTGCCTGAAGCGCCGGCTTTTTCCCCTTTCCCCGGGTTTCATCCTAAACCCGCCCGACCAACCTGATTCTGCCTTCACTCCCATGACCATGCGTAAATCGTTTCTCACCCTCGCCGCGTCCAGCCTCACCGCCGCCTCCGCGTTCGCTACCGGCTTCGTCACCTCCGAGCCCTCCTACCTCGTCGCCCCCGTCTCCGGCGATTACAACTTCAGCCCCATCGTCACTGTTGGCGACTACGTCCAACTCACCGGTGGAAGCCCCACCGATAAGTTCGCCTTGGCCGGCATCCCCGATGCCATGGGCCTCTACAAAGACCCCGTTACCCAAGAAAACATCCTCTTCGTCGCCCACGAGACCAATAGCAGCCAGTTCACCACCCCCGTCTTCGGTGCCACCGCCCTCAAAGGTGCGTTCGTCACCCGCTATGTCCTCGACTACACTGGCGGCATCGTCTCCGTGACCTCGGGCAACGTCGCCCACGCTGCGCTCTTCGATGAGAATACCCTCATCTCCAGCACTCCGCCCACCGCTGGTGCGGCCTTCACCCGCTTCTGCTCCGGTGCCTTCGCTGGTCCTGCTCAGGGTATGGATCGCCCCATGTTCCTCACCAATGAGGAATCCGGCTCCGGCAACTACAACGCCAACGGCTCCCAGACCGTCGCGATCATCGACGGTAAGATGCACATGCTGCCCGACCTCGGTCGTATCGCCCGTGAGACCACCCTCGTCATGCCCCGTCGCGATGCCATCACCGCCATCATCTCCACGGAAGATGCCGGTAACGACTCCTACGTTTACATGTATGTCGGCCAGAAACAACGCCGCTCCTCAGATGTCCTCGCCAAAAACGGCCTCGTCGACGGCAAGATCTACGTCCTCGGCGGTCGCGCTGCGGATGCCGGCAAAGATGAATCCACCTTCACCACTGGCACCGCCCAGATGCGCTGGATCGAGATCGTTGGCGGCGCTGCCCTCACCGATGTAGGTCTTTCGGCCGCGGCTGACACCGCTGGTGGCTTTAAGTTCGTCCGCGTTGAGGACGCCGAGTTCGATCCCGTCGCCCCCACCCGCGCGATGTTCCTCGCCTCCACCGGTGGCAGCACGGTCAATCGCCTCGGTCGCCTCTACAAGCTAAACTTCACCCCCACCAACCCCCTCGGCAACGCCACGATGGACGTCATCTACAATGCTGACCAAATCGTCACCCCCGGCGGTGTCTATGCGGGCAACACCCTCACCGGCTCCTACGGCACCGACGACGCTACCCGCGCCACCCTCCTCAACAACGGCGTCGATTTCCCCGTCTCCGTCGATAACATCGCGGTCACCGCCGATACCATCGTTATTTGCGAAGACCGCAACGGCCCTGCCGACGCCGTGTTCTCCAAATACGCCCGCAACGGTGGCGTCTGGACCCTCAACCGCAACGCCAACTACGCCGCGAAATACCAAGGTGACTTCAACTTCGCGCACTCCATCGCCCGCGATGGCGGCACGCGCTCCCGTGGTCTCTGGGAGGCCTCCGGCGTGATCGACGCCTCGGCCCAGTTCGGCCCCGGCTCGTTCATCATCAACGTCCAAGCCCACGGCTCCACCGACCGCACCAACATCGCCATCCCCACCGGTGGCACCTACACCATGGCCCAGGCCAACACGCTCTTCGCCGAGGACGGCCAGGTCATCCTCATGAAGCTCAAGCCCTGATCCGCGTAAGTCCCTTCGGATCGCCTGATTAGTTGTGTATCCGGCCGGGCCTTACAGCCCGGCCGGATATTCCGTTTTTCAAAGCCCGCTTCCGGCCCCATGTCCGCCGCGCCTTTCACACCCGCCCTCTTCCTGCTCGCCGCCCTTGCCGCCGCCCTCACCGGGATCGTGCAGCAAGCCTCGCCGCTGCTAGCCGCCCTTGTCGCCTGGTGCGCATGGACGAGTGCCTTGGCCCTCGGCTGGACCGCCGCGCCCGCCGGACGCCTCGGCCGCATTCTGCGCCGCACCGCCCTCGGCGCGCTCGGCCTGCTCGGGCTTGGCGCGCTTCTCCACACGTTCTCCTTGATCGAGGGCCCAGGCCTTGGTGCTCATCCCGCCCTTCTGATTCCGTTGCTCGTGCTGGCCGCTTTCGCGGGTTTCTTCCTGCAAACCTACGCCGGCCTGCGAGCCACCGCCTCCTTCTCCTGGGCTCCCGCCTTCGCCGCCGCCCTCCTGCGCGCCACCACGCTCGTCGCCGCCGTGCTCGCGGCGCTGCTCATCGCCGAGTCGCGCTTTGATTTCCACCTCCACCGCCCGGCCGCGTGGGTGCTCGCCTCGGTAGTTGTCCTGTGGATACTGGAAACCCTCCTGCGCGCCGCCGCCCGTTCTTTTCAACCCGCCCGCCACGCCCGCCTGCTCCCTCCACTCGGAGGTTCCTGGCTGCTGTGGCCCTTCCTGCCCGCCCCGCTCCGCGCCGTCTGGAAAAATCCGCCTTCCACCGACACGCCGACCCTAGCCCTCGCCGACCTGTGGTTCATTCCCACGTTGCGCCGCCTGCTCCTGCCGCTCTTCGCCAGCGCCGCCGCCGTTCTCTGGCTCGCCTCCACGCTCCATGAGGTTCCTCATGGCAGCCTCGGTCTCGAAACCCGCCTCGGCCGCGCCACCACCGCTCCGCTCCCGTCCGGCCTGCACGCCACTTGGCCTGCCCCCTTCGCTTCCGTGCAGATCCTGCCTGCCGAACGCCTTCAATCCGTCGTGCTCGGCGCCGCGACTGACACCGGCAAACCCATCCTCTGGGAACGCGACCACTACATCGACGAGGAAGCCCGCCTGGTCGGCGGCGGCGAGGAGCTGCTCACCATCTCCGTCCCGATTTTTTATCACATCCGCGACCCGCTCGCCTACGCCCGCCACACCGGCGACGCCGCCCGTCTCGTCCGCGACCTCGCCGACCAGATCATCCAGTCCGAGACCTCCCGCCTCTCCGCCTTCGCCATCATGACCGCCGAGCGCGAACGCCTCTCCACCACGCTGCACACCCGCCTCCAATCCGAGCTCGACCGCCGCCACACCGGCCTCGCCATCGCCTTCGTCGCCCTGCGCGACATCCACCCGCCCGTCGCCGTCGGCCCCGCCTACCAAGATGTCGTCAGCGCCCTTGAAGACCGCGAGACCTACCGCCACGAGGGCGAACGCCTCCGCGCCGAGGCCCTCCCGCGCGTCGCGGGCGAAGCCGCCAAACTCCGCACCCAGGCCGACACCGTCCTGCTCACGCGCACTGCCCAAGCCTCCGGCCAGGCCGCCCGCTTCACCGCCCAACAGGCCGCCTACACCGTCAATCCCGAGATCTTCCGCCTCCGCCACGCTTACGCCCGCTACGACGAAGGCCTCCGCCAGGCCAAAAAACTCGTTCTCTCCGAACACTTCCGCGGACGCCTCCCCGCCACCCTCGACGTGCGCCGCACCCTCAACCCCGACTTCGCGCCGCCTCTCGTGCCCACCACCCCGACCCTCATCCCGACCCCGGGCGCGGACAACCGCCTCGACGCCTTTGACCTCGCCATCGAGGGCTACCTCAAAGCCGGCCTCGGTTCCATCCCCGCCGTGGACATCACCCCGGCCAACCCCGACCACCTCCTCGACCCCGCCGCCGGCGAGGCCAAACGCTGAACTCTTTTTCTTTCCATGTCCGACGCTCCCGTTCCGTCATCCCGCCCCGTCATCCTCCGCGGCACCGCCCTCGCCCTCGGTGCCCTCGCCGTGCTCCTCGCCGCTTCCGGCTTCATCGTCCGCGAAAACGAGCAGGTCGTCGTCCTCCGCTTCGGCAAACCCGTGCGCACCCTCGCCGACGCCGGCTGGCACTGGCGCGCCCCGTTCCCCATCGACCGCGTGCAACGCCTCGACACCCGCCTGCGCCAGGGCGAGCTGCGCCTCTCCGAAGCCCTCACGCGCGACAAACGCAACGTCATCGTCCCCATGTTCTACGTCTGGCGCATCGCCGACGCCCCGCGTTTCCTCGCCCGCGTCGGCCCCGTCGAGGCCGCCCCCGAAAAGCTCGACGCCCTGCTCACCAGCGCGCGCAACGCCGCCCTCGGCCGCGCCGCCTTCGACGAGCTCGTCTCCCTCCAAGCCGCGCCCGACGCCCTCGCCGCCTTCGAGCGCGGCATCGCCGACACCGCCCGCGCCGACGCCGACAAAAACCTCGGTATCGAACTCGTGGATACCGGCGTCCTCCGCTTCACCCTGCCGCAGGCCAACACTGAGGCCGTCTTCCGCCGCATGAGAGCCGAGCGCCTCCAGGAGGCCGCCCGCCACCGCGCCGAGGGCCGCGCCCAGGCCGAGACTCTCCGCGCCGAGACCGACAAGGAGGTCGCCGTGCTCATGGCCGATGCCCGTCGCTACGCCGAGGAGACCCGCGGCCGCGCCGAGGCCGACGCCGCCCGCATCTACGCCTCCGCCCACGGCGAGGACGTCGCGTTCTACACGTTCCTCCGCGAGCTCCAAAGCCTCCGCACCGTCGTGGACCGCAACACCACCCTCGTCCTCGATACCGAGAGCGCCCCCTTCCGCCTGCTCAAAGATGGACCCGTCATCGGCGCGCCCGGCATGCCCGTCCTCCCCGCCACCGCGCCCCGTCCGTCCGCCCCCGCCGCTACTCCGGCCGTGGTCGTTTATCCTCCTGCGGCCGTTTCCGCCGACCAGCCATGAGTGCTCCCGCACCCACGTCCACCCGGGCCACCGACGGCCTGCTGATGGAGGCCCTGCTGCACACCCTGCGCGGCCTCACTCCGATCGCCCAGGGACTCTGCGCCTTGCTCCTCGTGTTTTATCTTTTTTCGGGTGTGCGTTTCGTCGGCCCGCAGGAAAGCGCCCTCGTCCTCCGCCTTGGCAAACTTCAACCGCAGGTCCACGGACCCGGCCTGCTCTTCACTTGGCCCGCACCCATCGACGAGGTCGTCCTGCTCGCCACCGGCGTCGAGCACACCCTCGCCCTCGACACCTGGACCTCGCGCGGCCCGCGTCTCGAGCAAGGCCGCCACTTCCGCGAAGCCACCGCCGAGGAAAAAGCCGCCGGCGTCGCCCAGATTGGCAACCAGTTCCTCCCCGTCGAGGTCGCGCCCGTCGGCGACTCGCTCGATCCCGTCGCCGACGGCTACACGCTCACCGGCGATTGGAACGTCGTGCAGGGCCGCTTCAGCCTGCGCTACCGCATCACCGATCCCGTCGCCCACTTTCGCGCCGCCCACTCCACGCCCGCCCTGCTCGAAGCCGTCGCCAGCCGCGCCCTCACCGCCGAACTCGCCGTCCTCCCCATCGACGACGCCCTCACCTCCGGACGCGACAAACTCGCCGAGGCCGTGCGCACCCGCATCGCCGCCGCCGCCGAACAGTTCGACCTCGGCCTGACCCCCACCGCCTTCGAACTCCGTGAACTCCGCCCGCCCACCCAGGTCGTCGCCGCCTTCGAGGAAGTGACGACCGCGCGCCTCCAAGCCCGCACCATGACGGAAAACGCCCGCGAATACCGCGAACGCCAGCTCGGCGCGGTGCGTGGCTCCACCGCCACCGTCCGCCGTCGTTCCGATGGCTGGGCCGGCGAGACCGTCGCCGCCTCCGAAGGCGAAGCCGCCGCCTTCCGTCTGCTCCTCACCGAGTATCGCCGGACCCCCGACCTCATCACCCAACGCCTCTACAGCGAGACCGTCGGCCAAGTGCTCCACCAGGCCCACTCCGCCACCGTGTTGCCCCCCGGCGAAGCCCCTCCCGCCGTCCTCATCGAACCCACCTCTGACGCCACCCGCTGAGCCCGCCGTCTGCGCCAACCATAAATCATCAATCGTAAATCATAAATGTCCGCCGCCTCCACCGTTCCCCTTCCCGAGGAAATGAGCCGCCGCCTCACGCTGGTCTTCATCGCCAGCGTCCTGTTGCTCGCCGGCGGCCTGCTGCCCGCGCTTCGCCCCGGCCAGGACAGCCTCGGCGGTGCGCTCGCCCTTCTCGGCATGCTTGTGGTCGCCTTGCCCATCGTCGTGCAAGTGTTCACCGCGCTGCGCGCCACCGGTTTCGCCGCCACTCAGTTCTACATGGATCAATACGTGGTCCTCGCCATGGGCGCCTGCCTCGCCACCGGCCAATACCTCACCGGCGGCATCGTCGCCGTCGTCCTAGTCCTTGGCCAGATGCTCGAGGAACGCACCGTCATCGGCGTCGAATACGCCCTCGCCCGCCTGCGCGAACTCGGCGCAGTCAAAGCCACCCGCCTCGATCCCGCCACCGCCGCCGAAACCACCGTCGGCGCGCAAGACCTCGTGCCCGGCGACCGCATCCGCCTGCGTCCCGGCGACGCCGTTCCCGCCGACGCCCGCGTGCTCTCCGGCGAAGCCCTGCTCAACCAGGCCAACCTCACCGGCGAATCCCTCCCGGCAGAAGTCCGCCCCGGCGACCGCATCTTCGCCGGCACCGTCAACCTCAACGGCCTGCTCGAAGCCGAGGTCCTCACCGCCGGCGACGGCACCGTGATGTCCCGCGTCACCAAAATCCTCGAAGAAGCCAAACAAGCCGAGTCGCCCATCATCAGCATGGCCGAGGACTACGCCCGCCACTACACCCCGCTTGTCCTGCTCATCGCCGCGTCGGTTTTCTTTTTTACCCAGGACATCAACCGCGCCATCGCCGTCCTCATCGTCTCCATCCCCTGCGCCTTCGTCCTCGCCAGTCCCAGCGCGCTTGTCTCCGCCATCGCCTGCGCCTCCCGCCTCGGCCTGCTGGTCAAAGGCGCGCGCCACTTCGAATCCGGCCGCCGCATCGACACCGTCGTCTTCGACAAGACCGGCACCCTCACCGAAGGCGTCCTTCACGTCACCAACACTTGGATACACGAGTCCGCCCACACGCCCGCCGAAGCCCTCGGACTCGCCGCTGCACTCGAGCAACACTCCAAACACCCCGTCGCCCTCGCCATCCAGCGCGCCGCCGCCGATTCCGCGCAAATCATAAATCATAAATCTGAAATCATAAATCTCCAAGAGTCCGCCGGACTCGGCGTCTCCGCCAGCCTCACCGGTCGCACCGTCCGCGTAGGCCGCCTGCGCTGGCTCGCCGAGTCCCACTCCATCCCGCTAGCCCCGCTCCCTCCCGAGGCCGATTCACACAGCCTGGTCGGCCTCGCGGTGGACGGCGTGCACGTCGCCACCTTCGGCTTGGCCGACCGCCTCCGTGCCGAAGCCCCCGAAGCCATCGCCCGCCTCCGTTCCATCGGCATCACCCGTTTTGTCATGCTCACCGGCGACCGCCACGCCGTGGCCGCGCGCGTGGCCGCCCGCCTCGGACTCGACGAATTCGTTGCCGAGTGCCTGCCCGAGGACAAACAACAGCGCATCCTCGCACTCAAAGCCTCCGGTGCACGCGTCATGGTGGTCGGCGACGGCCTCAACGACGCGCCAGCGCTCGCCGCCGGCGACCTCGGTGTCGCCATGGGTGCCTTGGGCAACGAGGTCGCCATCGCCACCGCCGACGTCGCCCTCATGAGCCACGACCTGCGCCGCCTCGCCGACCTCCTTGTGCTCAGCCGCCGCACCATCGCTACGATCAACCAAAACCTCCTCGCCGGCTTCGTGCTCATTATCGGTGCGGTCACCGCATCCGCCGCCGGTCTCGTCACCCCGATCATGGCCGCGTTTTGGCACGAGTTCTCCGCCTTTTTTGTGATCTTCAATAGCGCCCGCCTGCTCCGTTTTGACGGCCTCGATTCAATCGAAACCGAGCCGGTGCCCGCGTCGTCCCCGGTCGCACCCCAACCTGCCGTCGCATGAAGACCTTTCTGCGCATCCTCCCTTGGGGTTTGCTCGCCCTCTCGTTGGTCGCGCATCTGCAGATTCATGATCATGCCGTCGCCCCGGCGGCTCCGCCGTCGCAGACGAGGGCGTTAGTATCCCCGCCGCCGGCGGACCTGCGCCAGCAGTCGGTCGCCCCGGCGGTCACCGCGTCCGCACCGGTCTCCGTTGCCGCGCCGCCCGCGTCGCCCGCGCCAACGGTGACCTTTGCCCATTACGCCGACCTGCTCGCCCAATCCTTGGAAACCCCCGGACAACACGATGACTTGGCCCGCGTGCTTTCTCGTTGGATCGCCGTCGATCCCGCCGCGGCCTCCGCTTGGATCGCCCGCCAGCCCGACGACCCCCGCTACGATCTCCCGGTTTCCCAAATCGTCACGCACCTGACCGCCCGCACCGACTACGTGCGAGCCCGCGAGTGGGCCGACCGTATTCGCACGCCGGAAGTCCGTGTTGATGCCATCGAGGAAATCCTCGCCGAGCAATACCGCCACCGCCGCGTCACCCCGGCGGCACTGGCCGATGCCGCCTCCCGGGCGGGCCTCCCTCCGGAGCGCGTCCAAGCCATCCTCAACTATTCCCGTCTTGATTGAACTCACGTCCGTTCTTTCCCGCCAATACACTCAACATTCCACACCACCGTCCGCGTCCGATTCTTCGGATTTTTCCTGCTCCTCGCTTCTGCGTCTCTCGCTCACGCCGCCCTGTTTTACGATGAAGAGGTGTCCGGCGATCTTTCCAACCTCGGCTCCGCGCCCACCGCGCTTGATTTCAGCCTCGGTGTGAATCGCGTGACCGGCACGATGGGCGGCCCGCCCAACTCCGATCCCGACATCATCAGCTTCACGATTCAGCCCGGGCAGTTCCTTACCTCGATTTTTCTCGAACCGTTGGCTCCGGCGGAGCGCTCCTTTTATGCCATCGCGGCCGGACCGACCATCAATCTGACCGATGGCACCACCCATCTGGGCAATTACCTCACGTATCAATTCGGCGAGTTGATCGATGAGTTATCATTGGGCGGCGAGTTCGGCGGCACGGGCTTCACTGTTCCGCTGGGAGCCGGCACCTACACCGCGTGGATCCAAGAAATCAGCACCCGCACCGACTACACCTTGGCCTACACGGTGATCCCCGAACCCTCAGCCTACCCGGCCCTCGTCGGCACTTTCGCCCTGGCCGCAGCGCTCCTCCTCCGACGCAGCCGCCACCGTTTCCAGGGCTGCCCCTGATACCACCCCCACTTCTTAAAAACCGCCGCCGCCGGAACCGTCTCAACCAAACCAAAGTGTCACCTATTAGGTGACACTTTGGTTTGGGAAATGCTGTGTCAGGTGAATGCAAATAAGACATCCGCGGTTGGAAGCAGTGCTGGCGATGGGCGGCGTGTTGATGGCCGCCGCCGAAGTAACGGCGCAGGCGGTGAAGCGCGCGCAGGCCCGTGCACGCGGTCCGCGCGGCGAAACGCTCCATCCCGGTCCCGACACGCCGCTTTGGAACGAACTTTCGCTGGTGCTTCGCAATCAAAAGTGGGAATACGGGGAAAAGGCGAATCTGGCCCGGATCCTCGGTGTGCCCCGCCAAAGAGTGGATGATTACATCGTGGGCCGCCGGCGGCTGCCGGATGCTGAGCGCACGTTACTCCTGCTGCATTGGCTGGCCGCCCGCCAACAAGGCCGCCGGCTTTACTGAAGTGATAAATACGCCCCATCGCCCGAACCAAAGTGTCACCTAATAGGTGACACTTTGGTTCGGATCTGCGGCGTTATTCCGGTGCAAAAACGGGTCAGCGAACGAGGCCGCGGCCGGGGGATTCGACGCGGTGGACTCCACGCGGTTTGTAGCCGAGTGCGGCGGCACTGCCGAGGAGGTCGGCCATGAGGTAGACGATGCTCAGCCACATTTCGGTGCCTTGCAGCGACGCGTCGTGGCGCGCCACCACGAAGTCGAAACCGCGCTTCGTCTGCCAATGCGCCATAACCTTCGGCAGGCGCTTCGCCACCCACGCTTCGATTTCGTCGCGGCGGTGCGCGGTCTGTTTGCGACAGAGCCAGAGCGGGTGCACGACGTCGAGGACGTGACAGGCGTCGTCGGTTTTCCCGTTGAAAAACACCCGGTCCGTCATGTGCGCCAAGATGGTGTCGATCGCTTTTTCCGGGTGCGGGACAGGCATGCCATACTGCGCGTAGGTGCCGCGTGTGAGACGGTAGAATCCGTTCACGGGGTGCTGCCAGCGCGACTCCGCCGACCACAGACCCCACATGCCGGTCATCGGGTCACACTTTTTATCCAGCCAAGCAAACAACTCTTTGAGCGGCGGTCGCCGGTCGAAATATAACGCGTCGGACAACACGCTCGATGAATAACAATCCACCCAATCCCCGGCATGCCAGGCGCGATCTTTCCACGGAAGGCGCTCCAATTTTTTTCGCAGACGCGGGACGGCGATGGCGGAGGCGACCGCGACCGGATGCGCCAGCGTAGAACCCAAAGTCTCCAAAGCATAGGAGACCGCCATCGTGTTATAGAAACGCGTGTCGTCGGGATCGGCGGGCGCGGCGTCGTTGAATTGTCCGTCGGCAGGAATGTGCTCGGGCACGACTCCCGTTACGCGATCCTGAAACTCGCGCAGACGCGTGATCCATTCAGCCTTCGTGAAGCCGGGCGCGACGCGGCCGAACATCGCGGCGATCTCCGTCGCGTCGCACCAGGGGCGCACGCGTTTCTTTTCACCTTTTTGATTCAGATAAATGAGGCCGGCGTCCTTGGTCTTGGCTTGGTAACCCGAGAGCAACGCGTCGAGTTCACCGCCGGCTTTTTGTCCGAAGCGGGCCAGTTTGGCCTCAAGCGAACGAGGAGCGTAGGTGCGTTTTCTCATGCGGATGATGCGTGCCGGGTTTCCGCCGACAATAGCGTAGTCGGGCACGTCCTTGGTCACGACCGCACCGGCCGCGAGGATCGTGTGGCTGCCGACTTTCACTCCATCCATGATCGAGACGTGCGCTCCGATCCAGATGTCGTCGCCGAGCACGATGCCCTTGCGGGTGTGCGGTTGCTGCCAGATGGGCTTGGTCGTGTCCGCATAGCCGTGGTTGAAACCCATGAGGCACGCGTAGGCGCCGATGCGCACGCCGTCGCCGCCGTGGATTTTTCCGCGCAGCGTGGCGAAGGGGTTGACCGTGCAGTGGTCGCCAAGCCGCACGTCATCGGTGATGTAGGCATGGGCGGCGACAAAACCGTTATTCCCGAGGCGCAACGCGGCACCGGGCTGGCCGGAAATGGAGGCCGAAGGCGCGAGGAAACAGTTTTCACCGACCTCTACGGCGGCGGCCTTGGCCAAGGCGCGCTGCTGACGCTGTTGATCGGCTTTTTCGGCGTCGGTGGCCCGTTGCGTGAAATGCCAGGGGAGATGATCGAAGTGCTGCGCACGGTAGCTCTCGGTCCAAGACGGGGATTTCATAAATTGTAGTTTTGACGTGCCAGCTTTGACTCCAAGATGGATATTTGACGCAAATTTTTGTAGTTTTGTCGCATGATGCGATATCGACTTACGCCCGCTCCCGGCCGTCTTTTGCCGCTAAATGTGCGGTCTGCGGGATATTATCAACTGGCGGGCGGGCATGAGGAGCTCCGCCAGCCCGGGAAATTTTTGCAGGTGTTTTGGTCGGTGGCGGGCACGGGTTCGATCAAGGTCGGGAAGGCGGTGCAACCGATTCATGCGGGCATGGTGTTTTATTATGCGGCGGATGAATCGCATGAGTTGGTCGCGGGAGCGGAGGGCTGGGATTATCGCTGGCTAACGTTTGATGGAGCTCAGCACGGCAAAATTGCTAGTGCGTATGGTCTCGCGCGTGCGCAGACGGCCGGGCCGTGTCCTGCGGGTCTGTTTGAGCGGCTCGACGAGGCGTTGAGCGACCCCACTCCGGACGGCGAATTGCGGGCATCGGTATTGGGCTATGAGATTTTGCTAAAGGCGTGTGCGCCGCTCACCGATGCTGCTGCATCCCATGCAGAGGATGCGGCGACGGTGGCGCGGGAGTGGATCGATGCGCATTTTTCGGACGCCAGGTTGAATGTCGCCGCGTTGGCGGCGCGGCTTGGTTTGCACCGGGCTTCACTGCACCGCGTGTTCACCCGACGTCACGGCGTGCCCCCTGTGCAATACCTGGGGAGGTTGCGAGTGCGGTCCGCGTTGGAGTTACTGGCCACGACGGCCCTGCCGGTGGCCGATGTCGCGGTGCGGTGCGGACTGCCCGATGTGGCGCATTTTTCCAAACTGGTGTCGCGGCACACGGGATTCAGTCCGCGCGCTTACCGGCAAAAGCACGTCACATCGCATGGTCAGCCCGCGAAGCCATGATCACCGCAGATCCGCCCGAATAAGAGCCGGAAGAATCGACGCCCGTTTTTGTAAGCAACGAAACTCGTCGCGGGAAGTCGCAGCGTGCGCATGAAAACACTACCCGACCTCCTTGCTTCCGAAAATCTCGCCGCGAAACTCATAGCCAACGGCATCCATCTCGACCTCACCCCGGCGCTGAAGCAGTGCATCGCCGAAAAAGTCGCGCGACTCCTCCGCCACGAACCGCGCATCGACCGGGTTCGCATCGATCTTGATCACGACAAGACGAAGGGCGTGGCCCGCTTTGTCGCCAAGGGCCGCATTGAAATACAAGGCCCGGATATCATTGCGTCCGTGGACGACCGGGATGCTTACAAAGCCATCGACCTGCTTGTGGACAAACTCGACGCCGCCCTGCGTCGCCGCGCCGGAAAAAAAACCGGTCCGCGCAATGATCCCAAGCATCAGCTGGCCGAATAATTTAAACTCACGGCATCCATTTAAGTGGCAACAAAACCGCGCCGTTGTGCTCTACTCATCACGTATGCCCCATATCACTCCTGAAGTTATCGGCGCGAAGGTCATCCTTCGCGGTATCCACCTCGACCTCACCGACGCCATGAAGTCGATCATCAACGAGAAAGCCTCCCGGCTCCTGCGCCACGAACCGCGCATCGACCGCATCCGCATCGACGTCGAACTCGACAAAACCAAAACCTCCCAGGCGCACTTCATCGCCCACGGCCGCATCGAAATCAGCGGCCCCGACATCATCGCCTCCTCCGACAGCGACGACGCCTACAAATCCGTCGATCTCCTCACCGACAAACTCGACGGCCTCCTCCGCAAACGTCACAGCGAACTCAAGGAAAAGCGCCATCACCCTCACGGCGTCGAGATCGGCGGGGAACTTCCGAAGGCCTTGTAAGCTCCCGCGTCACCCTGCGTCCGCGCAGTCTTGTCCGAAAAAACGGTCCGCCCTCAGCGGACCGTTTTTTTGCGCCCGCCTCCGCACTTCTTGCACAATTTACTCGGCAGTCCCCCTCCCTAGGGTAATTTACACAAGTGGTCCCCTTAAAAATTCTCTTCGTAACACCCGAGGTTGAACCGTTTGTCAAAGTAGGAGGCCTTGCCGACATGACCGGCGCCCTCCCCAAGGAACTCGCCGCCCTCGGCCACGATGTGCGTATCGTCTGCCCCGCCTACGGTTCCGTCAAAGCCCACGGTCCCCGCACCGCCCGCCCCCAGCCTCTCGGCGTCGATGTCGGCGCCGAAGCCCACTGGGCCCGCACCTGGGAAACCTCCCTCCCCGGCACCACCGTCCCCGTGTATTTGCTGGAGCACGACGGCTTCTTCGCCCGCCCCGAGGTCTACGCCGGCCCATGGGGTTCCCACACCGACAACGACCTTCGCTTCGCCTTCCTCTCGCGCGGCGCCCTCGCCCTCTGCCAGCAACTCGACTGGATTCCCGACGTCGTCCACGGCCACGACTGGACCACCGGCCTCCTCCCCGTTTATCTCAACACCACGCTCAAGGACACGCCCCTCGGCCGCATCGCCTCCGTCTTCACCATCCACAACCTCGAGCACCAGGGCTACGCCGACCGCCGCGTCCTCGACTTTGCCCGCCTGCCCGCCTCCGAATTCCGCCCCGACAGCGTCGGATCCACCGGCGCGGTCAACATGCTAAAGGCCGGTCTCTACCACTCCACGAAGCTCACCACCGTCAGCCCCACCTACGCCGAGGAAATCAAAACCCCCGCCGGCGGCTGGGGTCTCGACGAGGTTCTCCGCTTCCGCGCCGGTGATCTCGTCGGCATCCTCAACGGCATCGACACCACCGCCTGGAATCCCGCGACCGACAAGTATCTGCCTTTCAACTACACGCCCTCCGCCCTCGCCGGCAAAGCCGCCTGCAAGAGCGCGCTCCAGGCCCGCCTCGGCCTCGACCGCGACCCGCATATCGCGGTCTTCGGCGTCGTCGCCCGCTTCGCCCAGCAAAAGGGCCTCGATCTCCTCGCCGAGGCCTTGCCTCACATCATGAGCCGCATGCACGTGCAGTTCGCCATTCTCGGCTCGGGCGACCCCGGACTCGAGCACGCCTTCCGCTGGATCGCCTCCCAATACCCGGGCCGCGTCGGCGTGAACATCGGCTACGACAACGAACTCTCCCACCTCATCCAAGGCGGCTCCGACTGCTTCGTGATGCCCAGCCGCAGCGAACCCTGCGGACTCACCCAGATGTATGCCATGCGCTACGGCACCGTCCCGCTCGCCCGCGCCACCGGCGGCCTCATCGATACCATCGAGCAATACGCCGAGGGCAAAGGCACCGGCACCGGTTTCCTCTTCACCGACGCCACCGCTCCCGCGCTCTACAACACCGTCGGCTGGGCCTGCGCCACCTATTACGACCGCCCGAAGGAATTCACCCGCCTCCGCCTCAACGGCATGGCGCAAAACTTCAGCTGGAAAACCAGCGCCGAACGCTACGTCGAAGTCTACCGCTGGGCCGCCGAGCAGCGCACCGGCGAAAAACTCTCCTGAGCCTCAGGCCCGACCGCCGGTCGGGCTTGCGAACCGTCCCGTCTTCGGAGCCACATCCCCTCGGTCGGCGCTACCTGTCGGCGGTAAATTTCCGATACAGCCCCGCCAGACGCCCCGCGTTTTTCGTCGCGTCGAAATTCGCCTCCACCCACTCGCGCGCCGCCGTCCGCATCCGCTCCGCAGCCGCATCATCATCGCGCAACGCCACCAGCGCCTCCACCCACGCCGCCGCGTCCTCCGGCACCGCCACGCGTCCAGTCACACCGTCCGTGATGGCCTCCGTGGTCGCCGCCGCCGGTGATGTAACCACCAGCACACCCGCGCTCATCGCCTCCGGAATCACATTGGGCAACCCGTCGCGATCTCCGTCGGCCGCGACCACTCCCGTGTGCAACAACACATCCGCCCAGCCCAGCAGCCCGACGATCTCCGCCTGTGGACGATGCCCGAGAAGCGTGACTTCATCCGACACGCCCAGCTCGCGCGCCTGCGTCCGCAACCCCTCCATCAACGGCCCCTCACCCGCAATCCGCGCCTCAAAGGCCACACCCGCCGCCTTCAACGCCGCGTAAATCCGCATCTGGTGATCGAGTCCTTTCTTCGGCACCAGCCGCGCCACACACAACAATCGCAGCGGCGTCCCCGCCCGCCCGCCCCGCAGCGGCTTGAGCGCAGGCAACGCGTTCAATCCCCTGCGGATCACCTCGATTTTCCCATCCGCCAGCCCTTTGCCGAGCAGGGTGGCCCGCCCCATCTCCGTCGATGTGTGGATGAAGAGCGCCGGCTCCAGCTTCTCCCGCAACCATCCGTCTCCACCATTCTGATACAAATCATACGCATGCCCCGCCGCGCTGTAGGGATGCCCGTCCAGCCTCCACAACAACCACGCCGCCGCCGCCGGCCCGCCCCCCCACACCGCATGCACATGCGCGGGCCGCTCCCGGCGGAAGTGCGCCGCGTAAACCAGCCCGAAACCCAGGCCCAGCAGATTCTCGAAAAAATTAAGCCGCGACACCGGCCGACGGCCGCGCACCCCGCGTATCAACTCTCCCACTACACGCGGATGCACCAGCACCAGCCACGGAAGCCAGACCGCCAGCGTGATCAGTTTCCACTTGGGAAAGCGGGTGACCGGCAACCCGTTGAAACCCCCTCCCCCGCCCCACATCGAGTAAAGCCGCAGATTGACCCCGAGCGCCTGCAACCCCGTCACCTCTCGCTGCAAAAACGTCTCCGTCGACTTGGGAAACGTCGTGAAAACATAGGCGATCACCGGCGCCTCTTTCATCGAATCAATCCCCCGCCCACCGGGCCATTTTGTAACCTATTAAGTGACAAACCTGCATTTCCCGCTCCCTCCAAATTGGTTGCAAAACCCGATTTCCGGGGGCCGGGTGACAGGCGGTCGGTCATACGCGGACGTCAGGAGACGGCCTTGAACACCACGCACACATTGGCCCCGCCAAAACCGCTGCTGTTGTTGAGCGCCGCCCGCGCCTGCACCGGCTCCGTCGTCCGCGGGATGTTGAGCCCCTCGCACGCCGGATCCAGTTCGCTGATATGCGCCGACCCCGGAATAAATCCGCGTTTCAGCGCCAGTGCGCAAAAACCCGCCTCCATCGCACCCGCCAGCGAAAGCCCGTGCCCGGTCAGCGCCTTCGTGCTGCTCACCGCGATGCGCGCCGCATGTTCGCCCAACACCGCGCGCAGCGCCTTGCACTCCGACGCATCCCCGATCGGCGTCGAGGTCGCATGGGCGTTGATGTAATCGATGTCGGCCGGCGTCACGCCCGTCGCCTTGAACGCATTGCGCATCGCCGTCGCAAGTCCCGCTCCTTCCGGATGCGAGATCGCCACATTGTGCCCGTCCGAAGCCTGCCCCCAGCCCAACACCTCGGCGTAAGCCGTCGCTCCGCGGCGTCGCACCTCATCCTCGCTTTCCAACACCAGCACCGTCGCTCCGCCCGTGCCCACGAAACCGTCGTGCTTCTTGTCAAACGGACGCGACGCCGTGTCCGGATCCGGGTTCAACGACAGCGCCCGCATCGAGGCAAACGGCAGAATCGTCTCCGTGTTCCCGTCCTCCGCACCCACCACAAACATCCGCTTCTGGCGACCCAGCGCGATCTCATCGAACGCAAATCCCATCGCATGGGCCGAAGCCGCGCAGGCCGAAGTAAACCCGGTGGATGCCCCCTTGATTTTGAAATGCGCGACCAGGTTGAACTGCACCGTGCCCGCGATACTCGCCACCACCCCCAGCGGGGGACACCGCATCACGCCAAGCTGGTTCATGCGGGTGATCATGCGCGACATGATGCCGGGCGACCCCGCCGAGGCCGCGTAAAGCCCCGTGTCGTCATTCGAAACATCCTCCGGCGCGAGCTTCGCATCCGCGATCGCCTGCTGCAGCGCGCAAAACGCATAAAGCGCATTCGGACTCAGGCTGCGCAACTGCTCGCGCTTCAAATTATACGGCGCCGGAATCGTCCAGTCCTCCGCATCCTCCGCATCCGTCTTAAAATCCCGCACCGGAGCCGTCACCTTTACCGGAATATTATCCGCCGCAAACGCCGGATTTTTCACCATGCCGTGACGCAACTCCCGCAGGCTTTGCTCAACGTCGGCACATGTATTCCCGATACTCGTGATAAAACCCAGTCCGGTGATAAAAACGCGCGGCATGAATGGCTGTGTGGTTAGGGCCGCAAGGGTCGGCGCGAGCGGCACCCCCGATAAAGCTCCAACATCCCCCGCCGCGTCAAGACGCCGCAACGGGAAGAACCCCCACCGGAGCTACGGGCGCATCCACTACCCCGAACGTTAGCGTGATCTCCTCGGCGATGACCGCTTTTTCCTGCCCCACGCGAATACTGCCCGAATACACGGCCAGCGGCTCCTTCACGCGCTTCGATTTGATCGTCAGCGTAAGCACATCGCCCGGTTTGCACACCCGGCTGCAACGCACCCCGTCGGTCGACGCGAAGAAAATCGTGGAAGCACCCACGACTTTGCCCGCCTCCACCGGCAGCCCGGCCAACAAGTGCAACACACCCAGTTGGCCCAGCGCCTCCAGCATGATGGAAGCAGGCATCACCGGATTGTTCTTAAAATGTCCCGCGAGAAAAAACTCCTGCCCGGTGATGCGATAACTCGCCGTGCACTGCGCCGGACCCACCCTCGCTTCATCCAGAAAAAGAAACGGTGCCTGGATCGGCATGAGCGCGCGCAACTCGTCGCCCAAAATCGATTTCGCCGGCGCCGGCGGCTGCACCCCGCGCGCCCTGCAATCTACAAAGGTCTTGATGTCTCCGATCGTCACCAACCCGCGAAGCTCGTCGTTCTCGATCTTGGTCTTCGTGACTTCCTCCACCAGCATCACGATCTCCATCATCGTCAGTGAATCGATGCCGAGATCTTCGATCACGCGCAGATCATCACAGTCACCGGCCAGGCGCGCCCTCAGGTCGGGCTCAACGAAACGCTCGAAAATCCCGATGATAATCACCGCCAGCGCCTTCGTATCACCGCCCTTGCGATAGGCGATGGCCGCCTCGACGGTGGCCGGGGAACAACGCCGCAGACTTTCACGCAGCGCGGTCTCGTCATCCGGAGAAAACGATTGCGATAAAGCGTCTGGAGCCTGCGTCGAAAGAGTGATGTCTGCCATGTTGCGATTAGGAACCGTGAGGAGGGTCCGGGTATTTTAAAGGTTTTTTTCTGAGTCGGTTTGGCCGACCGGAGGCTGCGCATCAGCAAATTCCCCGCCACAAGCAGGATTTGACGCCCGCCCGCCTCCGCTTCTCGCTTTCGCACACATGAAAGTCCTCGTCACCGGCGGAGCCGGCTTCATCGGCTCGCACACCCTCGACGCACTCCGGGCCCGCGGCGACGAGACCGCGCTGCTCGACGATTTCAACGACTTCTACGATCCCGCCCTCAAACGCAGCCGCGCGACCGTCAGCGGCGCGCGTATCTTCGAAGCCGATCTGCGCGATCGTTCCGCCGTGCGCACCGCCCTTCAGTCCTTCCGGCCCGACGCCATCATCCACCTCGCCGCCCGCGCCGGCGTGCGTCCCTCCATCGAAAACCCCCGGCTCTACCTCGACGTCAACCTCACCGGCACGCTTAACCTCCTCGATGAAGCGGTCGCGCTGGGCGTAAACCGCTTCGTGTTTGCTTCATCAAGCTCCGTTTACGGCAACAACCCTAAAGTCCCGTTCGCCGAACACGATCCCCTCGTGTCCATCATCTCCCCCTACGCCGTCACCAAGCTCGCCGGCGAACAGCTCTGCCGCATCCACGCGCAACTCCATCACCTCTCCCTCACCGCCCTGCGTTTCTTCACCGTCTACGGTCCCCGCCAGCGCCCCGATCTCGCCATCTCCAAATTCGTCCGGCTCATTTCCACCGGCCGTCCCGTCGAACTTTACGGCGACGGCTCCACCAGCCGCGACTACACCTATGTCACGGACACTGTCTCCGGAATACTCGCCGCACTCGACCGCCTTCAACCCGGCTTTCGCGTCTACAATCTCGGCGGCGAACACCCCGTCACCCTCGCCGAACTCGTTGCCGCCATCGAACGCATCCTAGGCCGAAGCGCCTCCATCCACCGCCTCCCCCCGCAGCCCGGCGACGTCGAACGCACCTTTGCCGACCTCACCCTCGCCCGCGCCGAACTCGGCTACTCCCCGCGCGTTTCCATCGCTGACGGCCTGCGCCGCTACTGGGATTGGTTTCAAGCCCACGCGTAACCTTTCCGCGCATCCGGAACGCCGTCTGCATAGACCGGCTTATCCGCCACCGCCCGCCCATGCGTTTTCCCTCCCGCCGCCTCGTCATCCTCGCCTTGCTCGCCGCCGCGCCTTGCACGGCCGACACCCCGCCGCGCGACGCCGCCACCCTCTACGCCCAACTCTGCGCCAACTGCCACGGCGCCGACCTCCGCGGTGGCAAAACCTCCAGCCTCCTCGACGCCAAATGGTCGCACTCCACCGACGGCACCGGCCTCGCCCGCATCATCCGCAACGGCGTCCGCCGCTCCGGCATGCCCGCCTTCGGGGCCACCCTCGACGAAGCCGAAATCCGCTCCCTCGTCGTCCTCATCCGCGAATCCGCCACCCGCCGCGCCGACCCCGCCGTCCGCACCACGCAACCCCTCCCTTCCGGCGTCCAATCCAGCGAACACCACTCCTACCGCATCGAAAAAATCGTCGACGGTCTCGACGTCCCTTGGTCCCTCGCCTTCCTGCCCGACGGACGCCTCCTCTTCACCCAGCGCACCGGCGGAGTCTTCACCTCAACCCCCTCGCCTGCCGGCTGGACCACCCAACCCGTCGCCGGCGTCCCTCCCGTCTGGGTCCGCGACGAGGGCGGCCTCATGGCCCTCGCCGTCCCGCCCGACTACACCGCCACCGGCTGGCTCTACCTCACCCTCAGCGACCCCGGCCCCGACGACACCGGCAACACCAAACTCGTCCGCGGACGCCTGCGCGACGGCCGCTGGACCGACCAGCAGACCCTTTTCGCCGCGTCCTCCTCGTCCTACACCAGCCTCGGCGTCAACTTCGGCGGCCGCGTCGTAGTGGATAATGAATACGTCTTCTTCTCCTTCGGCGAACGCGGCCACGTCGGCCAGGCCCAGGACCTCTCCCTGCCCAACGGCAAAATCCACCGCCTCCTCCCCGACGGCTCCATCCCGCCCGGCAACCCCTTCGCCAAAACCCCCGGCGCCCTCCCGTCCATCTGGAGCTACGGCCACCGCAACCCGCAGGGCCTCGCCCTCCACCCCAAGACCGGCGAACTCTGGGAAACCGAACACGGCCCCCGCGGCGGCGACGAACTCAACTACATCCGCCCCGGCCGCAACTACGGCTGGCCCCTCGTCACCCACGGTATGAACTACGACGTCACCTCCGTCTCCCCGCTCACCGAAAAACGCGGCCTCACTCCGCCCGTGCTCCACTGGACGCCTTCCATCGCCACCAGCCCGATCCGGTTCTACGACGGCGACGCTTTCCCGAGGTGGAAAAACAACCTCTTCCTCGGCGCCCTCGCGCAACAGGAACTCCACCGCCTCGTCGTCAAAGGCGGCCGCGTCACCCACCGCGAATTGATCCTCAAAAACCGCGGCCGCATCCGCGACATGATCACCGGCCCCGACGGCGCGCTCTACGTCGCCCTCGAAATCCCCGGACCCGACACCCCTGATTGCATCATCCGCCTCGTCCCCGCGCCCTGACCGCTCTTCCCGTGAAACCGCTCCCCCTCCTCCGCGAATACGAAGACGCCGACCTGCCCGGCGTCATCGAGGTCTACAGCGACGCCGTGCGCAAAATCACCCCGGGCCTTTACACCCCCGAACAAGTCGAAGCCTGGGCCGCCTTCGCCGAAACCGGTGATCAACTCGCCCCGCTTCTCGCGCAAGGTTACCGCCTCGTCATCGAAAGCGAAGCCGGCATCGACGCCTTCGCCGTGCTCGATCCCGCCGACTACGTTTCCCTGCTCTACTGCCGCGCCCGCGCCTCGCGCCTGGGCCACGCCGGCCGTCTCCTCGAAGCCTTGGAAAACGAAGCCCGCCGCCGCGGCGTGACCCGGGTCCGCACCGCAGCGAGCCTCGTCAGCCACCCGCTATTCCTCCGTCACGGTTACACGGTCGATTCTCCCGAAACCGTCGAACGCAACGGCGTCACCTTCGACCGCCACCGCATGAGCAAACGGCTCTAATCCGCTTCCGCACACTCACCGGTCCACGCGCGCACAGGTCCGCGCCGTTTCGCGCACATCCACCCGTGAAAGCATCGGCAGCTGCGGCGTCAGCTGCTCCATGATCCACGCCCCGAGATTTTCCGCCGTGCTGGCCACGGGCAGCACGTCGTTGAGATTCTGGTGGTCGAGCCGCTCCACCAGCGGCTTCATCGCCGCCGAGAGCTCCGCGAAATCCATCACGAACCCGCGCTCATCCAGCGGACCCGTGCAATAAATCTCCACGACATACGAATGCCCGTGGATGTTGCGGCACTTGTGCCCGACCGGCAGGTGCGGCAGCGAATGCGCCGCCTCAAAGGAAAACTGCTTGGAAACCGTGAACTTCATGGGATGCCCGCTATCGAGTCCCCGCACCCCCGCCCCCGCCAGTCTAAAACGCAGCGCCCCGCATCCTTCATACCCCGGGCAAGTCAAACCCCGCCGGAACGAAAAGATAATCACACTCGTCCGCCCGCTCGTGCGTCCAGCAATCCAGCGGAAACGCGTCCACCCTCGTGAATCCCCCCAACCCTTCCCTCCCCGCGATCCGCACCCGATACACTTCATAACCCAGCCCGCGCACGAACGCCATGAGCCCGCCGACCCGTTCCGCGTAAGCCTGCAAATCCGCCTTCTCACCCACCAGCAACACCTCGCACAAAATCGGCGGACGTCTCCGCTCCAGCAATCCCGCGGGCCCTTGCAACACCTCCAGCTCAGCCCCTTCGACATCCACTTTGAGCAAGCCGATCTGCGGATCCCCGACCATCGGCAACAACTCATCCAGCTTCATGGTCCACGCCCACTGCTCCCGCCGGTGATCATTGGAACGGATATCCGTCAGAAACGAAGCCGTGGGATCCGTCGCCGCCGCCCGACCGACCATCAGGCTCTTTAATCCCGCCTCCTTCCACAGTCCGACCGGAATGATCTCCACCCCGTCCAGTCCGCTCAACTGCACCACCTCCGAAACATAACTCGCGCATCTCAAGTTCGGCTCAATCCCCACATAACGCCCCGGCATCCCCGCCGCGATAAACCCCGCCAGCGTCTGCCCCACATTCACCCCCACGTCCACGAACGCCCCCGGATACCTTTGCAACACATCGCGCAACAACGACACCAACGCCGTCTCCTTCCAGTAAAGCCACTCCAGCGCATCCGCACTGTGCAACGGAATCGTCAGCCTCCTACCGCCGATCTCTATCGTCCAACGGCGCGCCAACCTCTGTAAAATCCTGAACGGAACGCGTTGATGCAGATTGATCATGAACACCCATAAACAGTCCGCCCCCAGTTACTCCGTCAACACCGGCCGATATGCAACCCGGTGAAACACCGTCGGACTCTTCCACGCGCACAACCCCAGCCCGATCCCCGTGCCCGTCTCCCACAACACCGTGCTGTCAAACCTCCGCCCGGTCAGGTCCCACGTCATGCGCGGCTCGCCGTTCCATGTCGCCGACACCCGCGCCCCCCGCACCTGCAAAATCACCTGCTGCTTCTCTCCATTCTTCAGCTTCGCCGGAAAATGCTGCCCGTGCCCGCGCATGTCCTCGCCGTTGATGCGCTGCAATCCCCCGATGCCCAGGTCCCACGCATCCAGCTCAAACACACCCTCGCCCGACCGCGTCGGCAAAAACACTCCGATCGAATTCTTTCCCCCCGTGCGCGTGAACTCCACCGCCACGTCATAGTTTTCCGCCACCTGCACCGGCAACCGCAGCACGCAAATATCGTTGCCCGCCACCAACTCCTTCCCGCGCATACTCCACGTCCCGCGCAACGCATGTTCCGCCGGCCGCACGTCGCTCAACACCCATGTCCAGGGAACTTGCGGCGCCTCCTTCTTCACTTCCGGAGCCGGCGCCACGACCACCGGCACCGGCACCACCGGCACATCCTCTACCACCGGCTCCGCCACCACCGCAGGCGGCGGCACGACCACGGGCTCAGGCTCCGGACTCGCCGGCATCTCCACAACAACCGGCGGCATCGGCGTGGGCTGCTCGACCGCCGCCACCATCGGCACCGGCGGCACCTCGCGCTCACGTTCCTCCGGCCTCGCCACCCACGCCGCCACCGCACCCACCGCCGCCAGCACCACACCGCCCGCGATCCACCCACGCTTCGACTTCGGCTTCACCCCCGCGATCGCCGACAACTTCCGCGCAAACTCCCCCGCCTTCCTCGGACGCATCTCCGCCTCGTTCGACATCGCCGCGTCGATCAACGCATCCACCGCCACCGGCGCATCCGTGAACCGCGACGGTCGCGTGTAAGCCCCCTTCGGCACGCGCCCCGTGATCATCTGATACGTCATCACGCCCAACGCATAGATGTCCGTCTGCGGTGTCACCGGCGCGCCCGGCGTCATCTGCTCCGGCGACAT
>CAMBLN010000017.1 GCA_945868215.1 Opitutus sp. GAS368 | reverse complement strand
AAAAACTGGCGATTGCGGCGGCGGCGCGGGATTTGCCGGATGCGTTTGACCTGGATGGTCCGCTGGTGGCGCGGCTGGTGGATGCGGGGTTGCTGGCGCCGCTGGATGCGTTTTGGACGGAGGACGAGTTGGCGGATTTTATGCCGACGATCATCGAGCAAGGGACGGTGGGCGGGCGGTTGTATGCGCTGGGGGCGTTTGAGTCGGCGGTGGTGCTGTATTATGACAAGGAGATGCTGGCGCGGGCGGGTGTGGTGCCGGCGGCGGAGGGCGCGGCGTGGACGTGGGACGAGTTTATGGCGGCGTGCGCGCAGGTGAAGGCGGCGGGGATGGAGCCCGTGGCGATGCACATGGATGACGGGGCGGATGAGTGGTTCACGTATGCGTTCAGTCCGGTGGTGTGGAGCGGGGGCGGGGCGCTGATCGCGGAGCGTGGCGTGCGGGGCGTGTTGGCGAGCGAGGAGAATGTGCGGAGTTTGACGGCGTGGCAGGATGTATTTGAAAAAGGATACGCAGCGACGGATCCGGTGGATCCGAATCCGTTTGGGAACGGGAAGGTGGCGATGGATTGGACGGGGCATTGGATGGCGCGTGGGCACATGCAAGCGAAGGGCGTGCGGTTGGGTGCGATGCGGTTGCCGCGCACGGGTGCGGAACCGGCAGCGCCGTGCGGGAGCTGGTGCTGGGGGGTGTCGGCGCGGGCGGGGGAGCCGGAGCTGGCGGCGTTGTGGGTGAAGTGGGTGACGGACACGGAGACGGGGGTGGTGCCGATTGTGCGGGCGAACGGGGCGGTGCCGGCGCGGCGGTCGGCGTTTGAGTATTTTCCGGAGTATGCGGAGGCGCCGTATCGGTTGTTTCGCGAGCAGTTGGAAGCGGGGGCACGGGCGCGTCCGCGGACGCCGTTTTATGCGACGTTGACGGGGCGGTTTGCGGCGGCGTTGCGGGATATCGCGCGCGGGGCGGACGTGGCGGCGCGGTTGCGGCAGGCGGAGGAGGAAGTGCAGGCGGTGATTGAGCGGAGGGCGGGGAGTGAGAGTGGGCGGATGGAGGTGCAGGAGACGGACCACTCGCTCACGCTCGTAGCTACGACGGAGCAGGGGACGGACCACTCGCTGGTGCTCGCGGCTGCGACGGAGGAGGAGGGAATCGCGAGAGAGCTCGCTCCCACGTCGGAACAGGAGGGGCGGCCATGATGGCGTGGGAACGGGCGCGGGGGCGGAGCGCGAAGTGGTTTTTGGCGCCGGCGCTGGCGTTGCTGGCGGTGTTTGTCGTGTGGCCGCTGGTGCGGGCGGGTGTGTGGAGTTTTACGAACGCGGACTTGCTTTCGCCGGAACGGGCGCGGGGGGTGGGACTGGACAACTACACGGGGCTTTGGGCGGACGGGCGGTTTCGTCGGGCTTTTTTGAATACGTGGATGTTTGCGCTGCTGGTGGTGCCGGCGCAGACGGTGCTGGCGTTTTTCATGGCGCTGTGGGTGAACCGGCCGGAGCCGGCGTGGCGGGTGTTGCGCGGGGTGTTTTTTTTGCCGGTGGTGGTGGCGATGCCGGTGCTGGCGGTGTTGTGGACGCTGCTTTACCAGCCGGCGCAGGGCGGAGAGATGGGTCCGGTGAACGCGGCATTGGGCGTGTTTGGCGTGCCGCCGCAGGCATGGTTGCGGGACCCGGCGCTGGCGTTGCCGGCGATCGCGTTCATGTCGGTGTGGCAGGGCGTGGGTTTGCAGATGATGGTGTTTTTGGCGGGTCTGCAGAGCGTGCCGAAGGAGTTGATCGAGGCGGCGCGGATCGACGGGGCGGGGGCGTGGCAGCGGGTGTGGCACGTGGTGGTGCCGTCGATGCGGAACACGATTATTTTTGTGGTGACGGTGACGATGATCCTGGCGTTCAGGATTTTTGTGCAGCCTTACCTGATGACGCGGGGCGGGCCGGGGAACAGCACGCTGTCGTTGATCCAGTCGGTGTATGAGATGACGTTTGTGACGCAGGATCTCGGGCGGGCGTGCGCGGCGGCGATGGCGTTTCTGGTGTTGGTGGGCGGGCTCACGTGGGCGCAACGGCGGTGGATGAAGGAGGAGCGGGAATGAAGATGAGGCAGACGGAGTTTTTGACCACGGAGTGCACGGATCGGCACGGATTGTCCGGACCACTCGCTCACGCTCGCAGCTACGGGAAGGAGGAACGGGAATGAAGCGGGCGGAGGCAACAGGTGGACGGAGCGCGAGCAAGCTCGCGGCCTACGGGACGTGGGTGGTGAGCGCCATCGTGGCGGTGGTGTTTTTGGGGCCGTTGCTGTGGATGGTGGCGGCGTCGTTGCGGGAGGAGGCGTCGATTTTTGGCGGCGGGTGGCTGAGGGCGGACGGGTGGACGTTGGAGAATTATGCGGAGGCGTGGCGACGGGCGGGACTCGGGCGGGCTTTGGTGAACTCGGCGCTGCAGGTGCTGGTGATCGCGGGTGGCGGGCTCATGATCAATGCGATGGCGGCGTATGCGTTTGCGCGGCTGGAGTTCCGTGGACGCGAGGCGGTGTTCGCGGGCGTGGTGATTTTAATCGTGCTGCCGGTGGAAGTGCTGGCGGTGCCGATGTTTTTCACGGCGCGGGATCTGGGGCTGACGGGTGGTTACGGGGCGGCGATGGCGGGGTTGACGGTGCCGTTTTTGGCGAAGGCGTTTAATATTTATTTTCTGCGGCAGCATTTTTTGTCGGTGCCGCGGGCGTTGGAGGAGGCGGCGGTGATCGACGGGGCGGGGACGTGGCGGCTGTTCTGGAATGTGGCGCTGCCGTCGATGAAGCCGGCGCTGGCTACGGTGGTCGTGCTGGACCTGCTGGCGCACTGGGGGGATTTTCTGTGGCCGTTGATGATCGCGACGCGCGAGGAGACGCGGACGGTGCAGTTGAGTCTGGCGAATCTCTTTACGCAGCCGCCGGTGCAGTGGGGAGACATCCTGGCGTGCGCGGTGATGGCGACGCTGCCGGTGATGTTGTTTTTCCGGTGGTTCCAGCGCTACGTCGTGGCGACGGATGCGCGGGCGGGGATCAAGTGACGGCGGGTGCGGGCGTTTCGGGCCGCATGATTTTGATGACGGGCTCGGACGGCCGGAAAGAGTCGAGTTGGAGGTAGGTGCAGGCGGCTTCGCGGGTGGAAAAGACCTCCAGGGAATGCCGGCCCGACATGAGCGTTTTATAGAAGAGGGAGCCGGCGGTGACGAGGGGGGAGTCGGTGATGACGGCCCAGCGGGAACGGCTGGTTTTGGGGTGATCCTTCAGAAAGGCGGTGAGCGAGTGCAGGTCGGCGATGACGGCGCCCGGAGACATTTGAGTGATGTCGACGATGCCGTTGTGGGTGGTGGAATACGCCGGATCATCCCAGAGGCAGCGAGTGCATTCGATGATGTCGGCGACCGTGAAATGTCCGGAGAACACCTGAAAAATAAGCTGCCGCTTGGAGTCGATGGAATGGCCGTAGTGCATGGGAGCGGTTGGAACTGAGTCCGATTTTAGCATTAAGGCGATCACGGACAAATCCGGAGGGGCCAAAGTCAGGGCACTTTTTGTCCGCGGGCGGCGGCGAGGAGGGCATACCATTCCTCGCGGGAGAAGGTGACGCCGTCGGCTTGGGCGGAGGCGCGGACGCGGCCGGCCTTGGTGGTGCCGATGACGGGCTGGATGCCGGCGGGGTGGCGGAGTATCCAGGCGAGCAATACGGCCTCGGGGGAGACTTTTTTGTCGGCGGCGAGTCCGGCGATGAAGGCGGCGGCGGGGTGGTCGGGATTGAGGAGTTTGCCGCCGCCGACGGGGGACCAGGCCTGGACGGAGATTTCGTGGCGACGGCAGTAGTCGAGGGTGCCGGAGGCGAGGTTGGCCTCGGCGGTGGCGCCGGCGCGGTTGGCGAGGAAGCCCTCGACGACGAGGGCGGGCTGGGCGAGGGAGAATTCGAGCTGGTTGACGACGAGCGGCTGGCGGACGTAGTGGCGGAGGAGCTCGATCTGGCCGGGCGTGTGGTTGCTGACGCCGAAGTGGCGGACTTTGCCGGAGCGGTGGAGTGAGTCGAAGGCGCGGGCGACCTCGGCGGGTTCGACGAGAGGGTCGGGGCGGTGGAGGAGAAGGATGTCGAGGTGGTCGATGCCGAGGCGGGCGAGGATGGCCTCGGTGGAGCGGAGGATGTGGTCGTGGCTGAAGTCGTAGCGGGCGGGTTCGCCGCTGAGGTAGGCGTCGTTGGCGAAGCGGATGCCGACCTTGGACTGGAGGACGATGCGGTCGCGGAGGCCGGGGGTGGATTTGAGGATGCGGCCGAAGAGGGTTTCGGATTTGCCGGCGGTGTAGATGTCGGCGTGGTCGAAGAAATTGATGCCGCAATCGAGGGCGGCGGCGACGGTGTCGCGGGCGGTTGCCTCGACCTCGGAAGAGATGGGGGCGTGATCCCAGGTGCCGCCGATTTTCATGCAACCATAGGCGATGCGGGAGACGGTGAGATCGGTCTTGGGGATGCGGTAGGTTTTCATGGGGGAAGGGGAAACGAATCAGGAGGCTTGCGACGGGGATGAGGCAAGCTCTTCACGGCCGCGGAAGGAGGCGAGTGCGGTGCCGACATCGTGGCCGCCGGGACTCTGGAAGACCCGGAGGTTGAATTGATTGATGATGGCCAGGAGGTGGTCGAAAATGTCGGATTGGATGCCCTCGTAGACGGCCCAGCGGATGTCGTTGGTGAAAACGTAGATTTCCAAGGGGAGCCCGTGGGCGGTCGGCTGGAGCTGACGAACGAGAAAAGTCATGTCCTGATGGATACGCGGGTGGGCGCGGAGGTAGGCGCCGCAGTAGGCGCGGAAAGTGCCGAGGTTGGTGAGACGCCGGCCGACGCCCAGTTCGCCGAGATTTTCGCCGCGGGCGGCGTTTTCCCTGGAGATCTCGGCGAGTTTTTCGTCGAGGTAGGGTTTGAGCAGGCGGAGTTTTTTCCAGGATTCGAGGAGTTTTTCATCGGCGAAACCGACGGTCTGCATGTCGATGAGCAGGGAGCGTTTGATGCGGCGACCGCCGCTGTCGGCCATGCCGCGCCAGTTTTTGAAGGAGTCGGAGATGAGCGAGTAGGTGGGGATGGTGGTGATGGTTTTATCCCAGTTGCGCACCTTGACGGTGGTGAGGGAGACGTCGATCACGTCGCCGTCGGCGCCGTTTTTGGGCATCTCGATCCAGTCGCCCACGCGGACAAGTTGGTTGACCGAAATCTGGATGCCGGCGACGAAACCCATGATGGCATCTTTGAAGACGAGGATGATGATGGCGGTGAGGGCGCCGATGCCGGAAAGGAAGTAGACGGGAGATTTGCCCATCAACGTGCCCAGGATGAACACACCGGCGACCAAGGTCGCGAGCAGCATGATGGCCTGGGTGAATCCTTTGACGGGGATTTGGGCGCCGCGGGTGGTGCGACCGAGAATGAGATGGACGGCCTTCAGAAGGGCGTGAAGCACCATGACCGCGATGATGATCAGGTAGATGTCGGTGGCATTTTCCAGAAACGTGACGGCGGCTTCGTTGCCGCCCAAAGCAGCGGGGCCAACGGCATCCAGGACCAAGGCGGGGGCAAGATGGGAAAGGCGTGTGAACACGCCGGTTTCGACCAGGATGTCGTCCCATGTGGCGGAGCTGCGTTTAACGATGGATTTAACCGCGCGCAGGATGAGGTGTTTGGCGACCCAGTTTGCGGAGAAGGCCATGATCAGCATGGCTGCAACGGACAGGGAATGCGCGATCCATAAGGCGTGTTCGGGAATGAGGCCGCAGGACTGCAGCCAGGCGGTGAGTTTATCGATCAATGATGCCATGACGCCGTGAGCCTAGGGCATCCCGGCCGCCGTGGCTAGCGGTGATCCGTTTTTTGGACGAACAAGGAATGGAGGCCTGAAAGGAAGGCGGGGTGGATGGAGTTGAAGTGGTTTTTCTTGGGAAAGCGTTCGCGGTGGAGGACGAGGCCGGCGAAGGGACGCGCGGAGAGTTGGGCCTCGAGCAGATCGAGATCCGTGATCATGGAGGAGCTGTCGCGGAGGCCGACGCTCAGGTGGGCGCGGGCGGGAAGGGCGGATTGCGCGGCGCGGAGGGAGGCGGCCTGTTGTAGGAGGATGCGGTCGCCCCACCAGATGGACGGGGCGCTGGCGAGGATGCGGTTGAAGAAAGGCGCGGGTTTGAAAAGGGCGTGCAGAGCGAAGAGTGCGCCCAAGGAGTGGCCGGCGATGCCGCGGATGTCGGGGGAAATTGGATACCGGCGGGCGAGTTCGGGCCAGAGTTGTGTGATAAGGAAGTCGAGGAAGGCGTCGGCGCCGCCGCCATCGGGAGCGCCCTCGATGGGGACGGACGTGTAGTCGCGGGCGCGGCGGTTGCCCGGTTCCTGATAACTCGCGCCGTAGCCGATGCCGACGAGAAGGAGGGGCGGGAGCGCGTGGGATTCGGCGAGTTGACGGCGGGCTTCGCAGAGGAGCGCGAATTGGTCGTCGCCATCGAGGCAGAGCACCACGGGCCAAGGTGCGGCGGAGGTGGCGGGAGCGGGTGGCTCCACGTAGAGCGTGTAGCGCGTGGCCAAGCCGGTGAGGTGGAATGCGGGCGCGGGGCGGGGCGAAGGCATCGGGGAAGGAATGAAGGCGAGCGGACGACGGTGGTCAAACCGTCGCCGCCCGCACGGAGGAAGAGATATGAGAACGGAGGACTATCTGAGTTTACGGGTGGGTTGATAAGACGACGCGGCGGTGCCGGCGAGGATGAGGGCGCCGCCGAGGAGCTCGAAGGCGGTGAAGTGTTCGGAGAAGAACACGACGCCGCCGAGGGCGATGCCGAGCGGGACGAGCATTTGCAGGAGGGAGCCCTCGGCGACGGACAGGTCGCGGAAGGCGTGGGTCATGAAGAGTTGTCCGACGCTGGCAGCGGTGCCGGTGATAACGAGTAGCACGCAAGAGGTGGGCGTGAGGGTGGAGAGATCCGTGGCGGCGGGGCCGACGCAGATCAGCAAGCCGTAGACGCATTGGGCGGCGAAGATGGTGGAGCTGTGTTCGCGGGCGTGAAGCTGGCGGATGGTCACGATGATCCAGGCGGCTCCGACGGCATTGAGGAGCGCAAGGAGATCGTGAAATCCGGTGTGGGAGCCGGAGGCGAACGGGTTGGTGAGGAGCGCGAGGCCGACGAGCGTGGCGACGGCGCCCGTGATGAGGGCGGGGCGGAGGTATTCGCGCAGCATCCAGACGGCGAGCAGTCCGCCCCAGATGACGTAGGTGTTGTTGATAAACGTGGCGCGACCGGGGCCGAGCTTGGTGACGGTGTAATAGAAGACGAGTGTGCCGAGACCGCCGAGCACGCCGCGCTCGATGAGCTTGCGGTTGGTGAACAGGTGGGACGGCTGGAATTCGCGCCGATAGACGGTGCAGACGATGACGAGACCGACGGCGAAACGGGCGGAGGTGACGACCCAGAGGCTCACGTTTTCGACGCCGGCGAGGGCGCGTATGATGAGCACGTTGGTGATGAAGCACGCGGTGGAGCCGAGCATCAGCAGGAGGCTGGCGCGATGGGACCGGGTCGAGACGGAGGAGGTCATGGCGGGTGTCGTGAGGACGAAACCGGGTCCGATGACGGCGCATAAAAAAACCGCGCCGGAATCGGGCGCGGTTGCGAAGGAGGCGTTTCTTGGATGTTGGATTTAAGAAACGATCACCGATCGTGCAGCCGCGCATGTGCCGACGCGAAGTGCGCGCCAGACGACGAGAGCGGTTACAGGGACTTTATGCTGAGGGAGCATGGGTGAGGAGGAGAGCGATGGAGGGCTTGAGGCGGGTTGGCAAGAGCGAGAGTGGTCGGCCAACCGTGGATCAGGGAAAGGTGGTGATTACTGGGCGGGGCGGAGGCGGATGAGGAGGTCTTTGGACTCGACGGTGTCGCCGACGCCGATGTGCAGTTCGGAGACCACGCCGTCGCAGGCGGCGTAGACGGTGGTCTGCATCTTCATGGCTTCCATCATGAGAAGCTTGTCGCCCTTGGCCACGCGGGTGTTGAGCGAAACCGAGAGGGCGGCGATGAGGCCGGGGATCGGCGCGGCGACTTGCGCGGGGTCGGCGAGATCGGCTTTGGGGCGGGCTTTGGTTTTGGGGGCGACGCCCTTGTCGGTGATGAGCACGTCGCGACCGATGCCGTTGAGCTCGTAGCTGACGTTGCGGCGGCCGTCCTTGTCGGGGGCGCCGATGCCGAGCAGGCGGATGATGAGCGTCTTGCCGGCCTCGAGCTCGACGGTGATCTCCTCGCCGGGCTGCAAGCCGTAGAAGAAGGCGGAGGTGGGGAGGACGCTGACGTCGCCGAATTCGCGGCGCTGTTTGGCGAAGTCGGCGAAGACCTGCGGATACATGAGATGGGAGAACAACTCGTCGTCGGTGGGCTCGCGGCGGAGTTTTTCGGCGAGGCCGGTTTTGAGTTTGGCGAGTTCGGCGGCACCGGTGGCGGCGGCGTTTTTGGCGGAGGCGGGTTTCTTCGGCTTGAGGGAAGCCTTGTAGGCGGCGACGGCCTCGCGGTGGCGTTTTTCGCCGAGGATGGCGAGGGACATGGCGGCGGGCCAGCCGCCCTCGGGCCAGCCGAGACCGCCGGTGAGCATGTCGATGACGCTCTCGGGGAACGGCGTTTCGCCGGGCGGGAGGTTGACGACATCGGCGGGCTTGATGCCCCGTGAGAAGAGGAAGAGCGCCATGTCGCCGACGACCTTGGAGGACGGGGTGACCTTGACGATGTCGCCGAAGAGCGTGTTCACGTCGGCGTAGGTGCGGGCGATCTCGGGCCAGCGATGGGAGACGCCGAGGGAGACGGCCTGCTCTTTGAGGTTGGTGTATTGGCCGCCGGGCATCTCGTGGAGATAGACCTCGGCCGAGCCGGCGCGCGGGGCGGTGTCGAACGGCGTGTAGACGGTGCGCACCTGTTCCCAGTAATCGGAAATTTCGTTGAGGGAGGAAAGATCGAGGCCGGTTTCGCGCGGCGTATTTTCGAGGGCGGCGACGACGGAGTTGAGGTTGGGCTGCGACGTGCTTCCGCTCATGGAAGCGAAGGCGAGATCGACCACGTCGACTCCGGCGTCGGCGGCGCGGAGGATCGAGGCGGCGTTGATGCCGCTGGTGTCGTGGGTGTGGAAGTGGATGGGCAGGCCGGTTTCCTCCTTGAGGGCCTTGACGAGTTTGTGGGCGGCGGCGGGGCGGCAGAGTCCGGCCATGTCTTTGATGGCGAGAACGTGGGCGCCCATTTTTTCCAGTTCCTTGGCGAGGCGCAGGTAATACTTGAGGGAGAATTTGTCGCGGCGGTCGTCGAGGATGTCGCCGGTGTAGCAAAGGGCGGCCTCGCAGACGCCGTGGGTGTCGCGCACGGCCTCCATGGCGACGCGGAGATTTGGCAGGTAGTTGAGCGAGTCGAAGACGCGGAAGATATCCATGCCGGCGGAGGCGGACTGGCGGACAAAACCGGCGACGACGTGGTCGGGATAGTTGGTGTAGCCGACGGCGTTGGCGCCGCGGAGGAGCATCTGGAAACAGATGTTCGGCACGCGCTCGCGGAGCTGGCGGAGACGGTCCCACGGGTCCTCGTTCAAGAAACGCATGGACGTGTCGAACGTGGCGCCGCCCCACATCTCGAGCGAGTAGAGTCCGGGTGCGCGGCGGGCGACGGCGCCGGCGACGGCGAGCAAGTCGTGCGTGCGCATGCGCGTGGCCATAAGCGACTGGTGGGCGTCGCGCATCGTGGTGTCGGTGACCAGCAGACGCTTTTGGGCGACGGTCCAATCGGCGAATTTTTTGGCGCCGAGCTTGAGCAGCAACTGGCGCGTGCCCTCGGGCGGCGCGGTGTGAAGATCGCAGGCGGGCGGGACGGGGGCGGGGAACGGTTTGACCGGGCGGTAGCCCTTGGCGTGGGGATTGCCGTTGACGGTGACGTTGCCGAGGAACGTGAGCAGCTTGGTCGCGCGGTCGTGGCGCTCGCGGAAGTGGAACAGCTCGGGCGTGGTGTCGATGAGCGTGGTGGTGGCCCGGCCGGCGACGAAGAGCGGGTGGGCGACGACGTTTTCGAGGAAAGGGATGTTGGTCTTGACGCCGCGGATGCGGAATTCGCTCAAGGCGCGGCTCATGCGGTGGAGGGCGACCTCGTAGCTGTGTCCGCTGGCGATGACCTTCACGAGCATCGAGTCGTAGAACGGCGTGATGACGGAACCGGAGAAACCGGCGGCGCCATCGAGACGGATGCCGAAACCGCCGGGCGAGCGGTAGGCCTGGATGCGTCCGTAGTCGGGCACGAATTTGTTTTCGGGGTCCTCGGTGGTGATGCGGCACTGGAGGGCGAAACCGTTGCGCGGGATGTCGGATTGCTCCGGCATGCCGACCTCGGGCGAGTGAAGCGCGTGGCCTTGGGCGATGAGGATCTGGGCGCGCACGAGATCGAGACCGGTGATGACCTCGGTGACCGTATGCTCAACCTGGATACGCGGATTCATCTCGATGAAGAACCACTCGTGGCGGTCGAGATCATAGAGGAATTCGACGGTGCCGGCGTTGTCGTAGCGGATCTCGCGGGCGATGCGGACGGCGGCGGCGCAAAGGGCGTCCACGACATCGCGCGGCAGGCCGAAACTCGGGGCGACCTCGACGACCTTCTGGTGGCGGCGCTGCACGGAGCAGTCGCGCTCGTGGAGATGGATTACGTTACCGTGTTTGTCGCCGAGGATCTGGACCTCGATGTGTTTGGCGCGCGGGATGTATTTTTCGAGGAAGACGGCGGAGTTGCCGAAGGCGCGGCCGGCCTCGGCCTGGGCCTCGTCGAGGAGATCGGCGAGATCGGCGGGTTTGTGGACGACGCGCATGCCGCGACCGCCGCCGCCGAAGGCGGCTTTGATGATGAGGGGAAAGCCGATTTGTTTGGCGATTTTGAGGGCCTCGGCGCGGTCGCTGACGGGTTCCTCGGTGCCGGGGAGGACGGGGACTTTGATTTTTTGGGCGAGGGCGCGGGCGGCGGTTTTATCGCCCATCATGTCGAGCAACTCGGGACGCGGGCCGACGAAGATGATGTTGGCCTCGGCGCAGGCGCGGGCGAAGTCGGGGTTTTCGGAGAGGAAACCGTAGCCGGGGTGGATGGCGTCGATGCCCTTTTCAACGGCGACGCCGATGATGCTGTCGATGTCGAGATAGGCGGCGACGGGACCCTTGCCCTTGCCGATCAGGTAGGCTTCGTCGGCCTTCTGACGATGGAGGGAAAAGCGGTCCTCCTGCGCGTAGATGGCGACGGTGCGCAGGCCGAGCTCGGTGCCGGCGCGGAAGATGCGCACGGCGATCTCGGAGCGGTTGGCGGCCATGAGCTTCGCGACAGGGCGGAGGGCGGACGGGGTGGCAGAGGTGGACTTGAGAGGGGCGGCGATTTTGGCGGCGGACATGCAGGGGTGAGGTTGGGGTGGGGTATGAACAACAGGGAACAGGGTTATAAGTCCGGGCAAGTGGGAATGAGGTTCATACGAAAATTTTTAGTCCCGGACTGCGGATTGTCGGGGGGTGCTTATCGGGTTCACGAAAACCGGCAACGGGGCTGCTCATCGTGACGCGACCTTTTGACAGGCGGTTGATTCAAGGCCGGGTTTTCTGCCGACTGTGCCGTGAGAGGCGGTGAGCTATGGCTCACTTCGCTGCGGAAAAACTTAGCGGAGTCGTGCTAGGCGCCGAGCGCGGCGCGCGTGTTGGCCGGGATGGGCTCGGCTTCCATGCGGCCGGCGGAGTCTTGGCGGACGTGCACGGTGGTCATGCGCCCGCGGGCGACTTCGGTCCAGCGGCCGGCGCGGTCTTTTTCGAAAATGAAATCGTAGGTCGCGTGGGTGGCTCCCAGTTCGACGACAGATCCGGTGATGCGCACGACGTCGCCACAACGAAGCGGACGCAGAAACGAGCAGGTGGCTTCGCGGCGCGGCCAGCCGAGACGGATGCCCGCGGGCGTGGTGTCCATCATGGGGATTTGGAGGGCGCGGAACCACTCGTGTTCGCAGACCTCCATCCAGCGGTAGAAGTTGGAGAAGTGCATGAGGCCGGCGGCGTCGGTCTCGTGGAATTCCACGCGCCGGGTGATCACGAAAGGCGAGGCGGTCATGCGGTGATGAGGCGGCGGGGGCGTTTACTCGTCTTTGAGTTTGACGGGGAAGAGGCAGCCGCAGCCCTTGCCGCAGCAGTCTTTGCGGCGGATGCAGATGTGGCGCCGGCCGGCCCAGAGGATGTAGCCGATGAACGCCGCGGGAATAAGGAGGAGCCAGATCACGGCATCACGATGCGCACATCGGAATCACGCACAAGTGCGGGCGGATCTTTTTAGCAGCCGGGCTGGCCGTAGTAGGCGGCGGGGCCGTGTTTGCGTTTGAAGTGTTTGGCGAGGAGCTCGGGCTCGATGGGGGCGAGTGACGGGCTGAGTTGGAGCGACTCGAAAGCCATGTGGGCGATGCATTCGACGGCGACGGCGACCTCGACGGCTTTGGCGACGGTCTGGCCCCAGGTGAAGGGAGCGTGGCGGTTGACGAGGACGGCGGGGTAGTCGGCGGGGTCGAGGGAGAGTTGGCTGAAGCGTTCGACGATGACGTTGCCGGTTTCCCATTCGTAGGCACCGCCGTTGATTTCGGAGGGCGTCAGCTTGCGGGTGACGGGGACGTTGCCGGCGAAGTAGTCGGCGTGCGTGGTGCCGAAAATGGGGATCTCGCGGCCGGCTTGGGCAAAGGCGGTGGCGTGCGAGGAGTGCGTATGGACCACGCCGCCGATCTCGGGGAAGGCGAGGAAGAGGCGGCGGTGGGTGGGGGTGTCGGAGGACGGGCGTAGTTGACCTTCCACTACACGGCCATCGAGATCGACGAGGACCATGTCGGCGGGGGTGAGGTCGGCGTAGGCGACGCCGCTGGGCTTGATCGCGAAGATGCCCCGGGCGCGGTCGAGGGCGGAGGCGTTGCCGAAGGTGAGGTTGATGAGGCCGTGGCGCGGGAGGGCGACGTTGGCTTCGTAGGCTTCGGCTTTGAGTTCTTCAAGCATCGGAATTTGGGCCCACGAAACACACGAAAAGACACGAAAGTCGGAGTGCTGCTTTTCGTGTCATTTCGTGTGTTTCGTGGGCAATCAGGTTTTGGGGATTAGGCGCGGAAGCCGTTTTCGAGGTGGTAGAAGACCTCGTTGTTGCGGAGGTCTTGTTTGAGCTGGGGCAGGCGGGTGTCGGCGTTGATGTGGACGGTCTCGATGCCCGCGATGGTCGCGAAGTCTTCGAGCATCTCGGACGTGACGCTGTAGCTGTAGCCGGTGTGGTGCGCACCGCCGGCGTAGATCCACGAGGCGCAAGCGGTCTTGAAGTCGGGCTTGCACTCCCAGACGGCGCGGGCGACGGGGAGCTTCGACATGGCGGGGACTTTGACCGCGACGACTTCGTTGATGAGGAGGCGGAAGCGGTTGCCGAGGTGGACGAGGGATGCGTTGAGGGCTTCGCCGGCCGGAGCATCGAAGACGAAACGGACGGGGTCTTCTTTGCCGCCGATGCCGAGGGGGTGGATTTCGACCTTGGGCTTGGACGAGGCGATGGTGGGGCAGATTTCGAGCATGTGCGCGCCGAGGACCTGGTGGCCCTTGGGCGAGAGGTGGTAGGTGTAGTCCTCCATGAAGGACGTGCCGCCGGGGAGTCCGTGGCCCATAACCTTCATGGCGCGGACGAGCGCGGCGGTCTTCCAATCGCCTTCGCCACCGAAGCCGTAGCCGGCCGCCATGAGGCGTTGCGTGGCCATGCCGGGGAGCTGGCGGAGTCCGTGGAGGTCTTCGAAGGTGTCGGTGAAACCCTTGGCGCCGATCTCGGTGAGCAGGGCGGAGAGACCGAGTTCGAGGCGGGCGCTGTAGCGGAGTTCTTCGTGGCGTTTGCCGGATTTTTTGAGGGCGGGGGTGACGGCGTAGAGTTTTTCGTAGGAGGCGACGAGGTCGGTGATGGCGGAAGGGGAGACCGCGTTGACCTTGGCGACGAGGTCGCCGACTCCGTGGGTGTTGGTGGAGAAGCCGAATTTGATTTCGGAGGCGACCTTGTCGCCTTCGGTGACGGCGACGTAGCGCATGTTGTCGCCGAAGCGGGCGAACTTGGCGCCCTGCCAGTCGTGCCAGGCGTGGGTGGCGCGCATCCAGGCGGAGATGCGGTCCTGGACTTCGGTGTCGGACCAGTGTCCGACGACGACTTTGCGGCCAAGGCGGAGGCGCGTGTGGAGGAATCCGGCCTCGCGGTCGCCGTGGGCGGCCTGGTTGAGGTTCATGAAGTCCATGTCGATGGACTGCCACGGGAGATCGCGGTTGAACTGGGTGTGGAGATGGAGGAACGGTTTTTTAAGCGTGGTGAGCCCGCGTATCCACATTTTGGATGGGGAGAACGTGTGCATCCACAAGACGAGGCCGGCGCAGGAGGGATCGGAGTTGGCGGCGATGCAGAGGTTGGAGATTTCTTCGGGCGTGGTGAGGAGGGCTTTGAATTTGAGGGGGAGCGCGAGGCGCTTGGATTTGACGAGACCGTCGACGACGGCCTCGGCGTTGGCGGCGACCTGTTTGAGCGGGCCGGGGCCGTAGAGATGCTGCGAACCGCAAACGAACCAGATTTCGGGGGTGGGGAGATTGATGAGGGACATGGGGAGAGAGGGATTAGGGGAAGGAGTTTTTTGCCACAGAGGACACAGAGCTCGGACACAGAGGGCACAGAGTTCGGAATCGGAAGTTCGGAGGATTGGCTCCGTGAACTCTGTGTCTGGGCTCTGTGCTCTCTGTGACTAATTTGGGTTACTTGGATTGGGAGGATTTGATCGCGAGGAGGTCTTTCATGACGTTGGAGAGGTCGGCGGATTTGGTGACGCCGCCGAAGCTGTCGTGGAGTTGGCGGTAGAGGGCGTAGAGTTGGTTGTAGATGCGGGCGTTGGCAGTCTTGGGTTTGTAGGCGACTTTTTTGAGGCGGGTCATCTTGCGCTGGGCGGTGGCGAAGTCGGGATGGGCACCGGCGAGGACAGCAGCCGAGAGCGCGGAGCCGAGGGCGCAGGCTTGCGAGCTGCCGGCGACGAGCATGGTGCAGCCGGTGACGTCGGCGTAGATTTGTATGAGGAGCGGATTCTTTTCGGCGATGCCGCCGGCGCAGACGACGCGGTCGATGGGGACGCCGTAGTCGCGGAAACGTTCGATGATGGCGCGGGCGCCGAAGGCGGTGGCTTCGATGAGGGCGCGGTAGAGTTCGGCCTTTGTCGTGTAGAGCGTGGTGCCGAGGGTGAGGCCGGTGAGGAGCGGATCGACGAGGACGGTGCGGTTGCCGTTGTTCCAGTCGAGCGAGAGCAGGCCGGACTGGCCGGGCTTCAGTTTGGCGGCTTCTGCGGTGAGGATGGCGTGGAGTTTGGCGTCGCCGAGCACGCCTTCTACGAACCACTTGAAGATGTCGCCGACGGCGGATTGGCCGGCTTCGAGTCCGTAGTAGCCGGGGAGGATGGCGCCTTTGACGATGCCGCAGATGCCGGGGATGTCGGCGACGGTTTTGTCGGCGGAGACCACGCCGCAATCGCAGGTGGAGGTTCCGATGACTTTGACGAGCGTGCCCTCGGTGACGCCGGAACCGATGGCGCCGTAGTGGACGTCCATCTCGCCGATGGCGATGGGGATGCCGGCGGGGAGTCCGAGTTTTTTGGCCCATTCGGCGCAGAGGGTGCCGGCGGCGACGGTGGCGTCGTGGGCTTCTGAATACAGGCGGTCGCGGAGATCGGCGAGGGCGGTATCGAGTTGCGCGAGGAATTCCTTGTCGGGGAGTCCGCCCCAGTCGGCGGCGTAGAGGGCCTTGTGGCCGGCGCAGCAGACGCCGCGTTTGACGGTGCGCGGGTCTTTGATGCCGGCGAGGACGGAGGGAATCCAGTCGGCGAGCTCGACCCAGGAGTAGGCGGCTTTGAAGACGGCGGGGGCGGTGCGGCGGCAGTGGAGGATCTTGGACCAGAACCACTCGGAGGAGTAGGTGTTGCCGCACTTGGCGATGTAGTGGGGGCGGATCTTGGCCGCGAGCGCGGTGATCTCGGCGGCTTCTGTTACGGAGGTGTGGTCTTTCCAGAGCCAGCAGTGGGCGGCGAGATTGGCGGCCCATTTTTTGTGGAGGGCGAGCGGAGTGTTGGTGGCGTCAACGGGGATGGGGCTGGAGCCGGTCGTGTCCACGCCGAGGCCGATCACCTGGCGGGCGTCGAAGCCCTTGGTTTTTTTGGCCTGGGCGAGGGCGAGCTTGATGGATTTTTCGAGGCCGAGGAGGTAGTCGGCGGGGTTTTGGCGGGCGAGGTGGTGGTCCTTGGGATCGAGGAGGACGCCCTGGGTGCCGCTGGGGTAGTTGACGATGCCGGTGCCGAGCTCGGAGCCGTCCTTGGTGCGGACGACGAGGGCGCGGACGGAGTTGGTGCCGTAATCGATGCCGAGGGTGAACATGGTTGGGAAGGGGGCGGAAACACTCTCGGGCGGAGTTTGCGACTGGTAAACGGGCGCGTTACATTACAGTAATGTGAAATGAAGCGCGTGACGATGTCGGCGGTGGCGGAAAAGGCGGGGGTTTCGAAGAACACGGTGTCGCTGGCGCTGCGGCATGATCCGCAGATTCCAGAAGGGACGCGGAGGAGGATTGAGCGGATCGCGAAGCAGCTCGGGTATGCGAAGAATCCGGTGGTGGCGCAGCTGATGACGGAGCTGCGCAAGGCGGGGCCGGCGGGGTATCGGCGGACGTTTGCGTTGTTGAATGCGAATCAGGATGCGCGAGCGTTTGTGAGGCATCCGACGATCCCGGCGTATGTGGCGGGGTGTCGGCGGAGGGCGGCGGCGCACGGGTGCACGTTGGATGAGTTTTGGCTGCACGATCCGGAGCTGTATGGGGAGCGATTGAATCGCGTGCTGAAGGCGCGGGGGATTCGCGGGGTGATCGTGGTCGGCATGATGAAAGAGAACCGGTTGCCGGCGCGGTTTGCGGAGACGTGGAGGCAGCACGCGACGGTGGTCACGGGCGTGCGCACGCACGGGCCGACGCTGTCATTTGCGTGTGTGGATCATCATGCGCTGGTGTTGGAAGCGATGGAGCAAGCGCGGCGGCTGGAGTATCGGCGGCCGGCGCTGGTGGTGGAAGGCGCGATCGACCGGTTGGTGGACGGGCGGTTCAGCGCGGGATTTTGGACGGGGCAGCGGGTGTTGGCGGAGGCGGAGCGCGTGCCGGGGTTTTATGACGTGGAAGGGGCGCGGGCGGAGCCGGAGCGGTTTCACGCGTGGTATCGGACGTGGAGGCCGGATGTGATTTTCACGCTGCACACGGTGGTGCGCGAGTGGTTGGAAGCGGAAGGCGTGAAGGTGCCCCGCGACACGGGGTTGATTCAGTTGGAGCGGCGGCGAGGCTGCGCGGACTGGGCGGGTATGGAGCAGCACAACGATCTCACGGGCGAGGCGGCGGTGGATATGCTGGTGGGTATGTTGAACAACAACGAGGCGGGTGTGCCGGCGTTTCCGCGGGCGACGTTGGTCGGCGGGTCGTGGGCGGAAGGGGTGACCGTGAAGCGGCGTTGACGCGGGGCGGGGAGGCGGTCAACTCGGCGGACACATGAACGACCTGCCTGAATCTGAACTGACCTTCCTGCGCGACCTGGTGAAAGCGTCGCGTCAAAAGCCGCACAGCGTGGATTGGGTGGATCGCGACGGGACGGAGCGCACGACGGTGCTGAGTCCGGCGGAGGCGGTGCAGCTCAACAAAATCGCGCACGGGCTGAAGATTTCGAAGAGCGAAGCGATGCGCCAGGCGGCGCATATTCCGGTCAAAAAGTAAAGATGCTACACTTTTGAGGAGAAGGGGTAACGGAAGTTTGTAACTTATTAAGTGACAAATTGGATTGGGGTGAAGGGGCGCTTTTTAGCGGCGGAACTGGGGGTGTTGCTCGATGCTGGCGGCGAAGGCGGGGCGGGCGTCGCCGGGGAGGGACTTGGGGTATTGGCTGTCGCTGCGGCGCCAGCGGGCGAGCCAAGGTTCGCCGAGGAGGGCGGGGGCGAGCGGGTGGTGTTGCGCGGCCTCCAGGCGCGTGAAGGCGAGCGTGGTCGTGGCCTTGGGGCCGGTGCCGGTGCCTTCGCCGACGGACCAGCCGGCGTTGAGGAGCGCGGCGCGGACGGCGGTTCCGGCGGAGTAGGTGTAGAGCTCGGCGGACTTGGGTATGCAGTGGTTGAATACGCGGGCAAAGACCCCGGGCGTCCATAGCGCGGTGTCGGTCTTCGACGAAAACGGGTCGTAGAATATGATGTCGGGGACGGCGGAGGATTCGAGGAAGTCGAGGAAGTCGCCGGTGTGCAGTTCCCAGTTCAGCAGGCCGGAGGCGTGGGACCAGCGGGCGTTTTTGAGGAGCTCGTAGGGGGCGCGGTGGCGGAGGTGGGGGAATCCGCCGGCGTCCTTGGTGGCGAGGGCGAGCGGGTGGAGGTCACACTCGAAACTCACGATGCGCAGCGGGCGGAGGACGGCGGGGCCGCGTTCGGAGAGTTCGCGTTCGAAGCACTGGACGGCGGCCATGGCGTTGGAGGCGGCGCCGAGGCCGACGTCCCAGATGACGAGCTCGGCGTTGTCGTCGTCGGCGCGCTTGAGGAGGCGCACGGCGAGGCACGACTGGTCGACGTAGAGTTTCTGGGCTTCCTCGCTCGGGGCGCTGACGGAGTGCATGACCTCGCCGGAGCTGATCTGCTTGATGCTGGAGAAGCCGGACGGGCCGGTGATGATCTCGTAGTCGCCGAGGGTCTTGGACGGCTTGATGCGTTTGCGCTGCGGAGGGACGGGCGGGTTTTCCTCGTCCACGCGGACGAGTTCGAGACGTTTCTTTTCGTAGTATTCGGCAAAGGTGCCGGCGAGGATATGGGCGCGGATCTCGCGCATGAGCCGGTGATAAAACGTGATGTTGTGGATGCCGAGCAGGTGCCAGCCGAGGTATTCGCCGGTCTTGGCGAGGTGGTGGAGGTAGGCGCGCTCGTAGTTGCGGCAACAGTGGCAGTCGCAGTTGGCGTCGAGGGGGCCGTCCTGGAATTTGTAGACGGCGCGCGGGATGTGGAGTTTGCCGTGGGAAGTGAACACGGTGCCGCGTTGGGCGAGTTGCGACGGGATGATGCAGTCGAACATGTCCACGCCGCGGTGGACGGCCTCGAGGATGTCGATGGGCGTGCCGACGCCCATGAGGTAGCGAGGGAGATTTTCGGGGAGGTGTTCGGTGACGAGGCCGGTGAACTCGTAGCGCTCGGCGTGGGTTTCACCGACGGCGAGACCGCCGATGGCGAGGCCGTCGAAGGGTAGTTCGCGGAGGAAGGCGGCGCTTTGTTTGCGGAGTTCCGGATGGCAGGCGCCTTGGACGATGCCGAACATCGACTGGGGAGAATCGCCGCGGGCGTTGAGCGAGCGGACGGCCCAGCGGTGAGTGAGTTGCATGGCGGCCTCGGCCTGGTCGTAGGGCGCGGTGGACGGGATGCACTGGTCGAGGACCATCATGATGTCGCTGCCGATGGCCTTTTGGGTCTCGATGCTGACCTCGGGGGAGAGGAGGAGCGTGGTGCCGTCCACGTAGCTTTTGAAACGTGCGCCCTCCTCATTCATGCGTCGTTCGCTGGGGAGGGAGAAAATCTGGAAGCCGCCGGAGTCGGTGAGAACGGGGCGGTCCCATTTCATGAAGCGGTGGATGCCGCCGAATTTTTTGAAGACCTCGGGACCGGGGCGGAGGAGGAGGTGGTAGGTGTTGGCGAGAAGGATGTTGGAACCGGCGGCGCGAAGGGTCTCGGCGGTCTGCGACTTCACGGTGGCCTGGGTGCCGACGGGCATGAAGATGGGAGTCTGCACCTCGCCGTGGAGCGTCGTGAAGCGGGCCGCGCGGGCGCGGGAGCCGGGGGCGGTTTTTTCCAGGGTGAAGTTGAGGCGCGACATGGTATGGTGCGGAGAGTGGGAGCGGGGAGTACGGGGGTGATTGGGGCGCGTGCGAAGTTCTTTTGTGGGGCGGGGGCGGAGGGAAGTGTCACCTAATAGGTGACACTTTGGATTGGGGCAGAGGGCTTGAGCGGAACCGTTTGGCGGGGCGGGCTACTATCGGGGGAGCCGGGCGTTGTCCCGGTGGTTGGAGAAATCATCACCATTCCAATTATGAAAACACGTTCCACGCTGGTTACTTGTGCAGCTTTGATTGTCGCCGGCTTTTTTGCGGGTTGCGCGACTCCGCCGCCGCCGCGTCCGGTGGTGGTGTATCCGGTCACCTATGACGTGCCGGTGGGCAACACGCAGGTGACCTCGTCGGCGGGCGATCAGAATCTGAACGTGAGCGCGACCCAGCAGGTCACGGCGGAGGCGGGCGAGGCGCTTTATTATCAGATCGTATCGCCGGTGGCGGTGACGGTTTCGATCTATGAGCGCAGGTCGCCGGATTCGGGCCGCGTGTTGGTGAAAGAGTTTCAAGGGGCGGCGTTCACGTCGTCGATCACGCCGGCGGCGAAGTCGTTGGAGTTTGTATTCTCGGTGCAGGAGTCGAACAGCAGCGGGACGTTGAAGTTTACGTTGTCGGATCGTCCGATCGCGCCGGGTGTGTCGCCGTGAGCGGTTAAGACCAAGCCTTGCGTGTGCGCGCTTTGGTTGGCGGACTGGCGGGTATGAAGATCAAATCAGCCGAGTTCGAAACCAGCGCGCAGACGATTGCGGGGGCGCCGCGTTGGATGCTGCCGGAGTTTGCGTTCATCGGCCGGTCGAACGTCGGCAAGTCGTCGCTGATCAACCTGCTCACGGAGCGGAATGCGCTGGCGAAGGCGTCGGTGACGCCGGGCAAGACGAAGCTGATCAATTTTTTTCGGATCAACACCAACTGGTGTCTGGTGGATTTGCCGGGCTATGGCTACGCGAAGGTGGCGCGGGAGCAGCGGGCGGATTTCAACGAGGCTGTCGCGAACTTCATCGAGAAGCGCGAGGTGTTGACGCATGTGTTTGTGCTGATCGATTCGCGGCTGGAGCCGCAGAAGATCGATCTGGAGTTTCTGCGCTGGATGGTGACGACGGGCGTGGAGTATTCGCTGGTGTTCACGAAGACGGACAAGGTGTCGTCGTCGCTGGTGCAGTCGAATGTGGCGCAGTTCAAGAAGGCGGTCGCGGAGTTCATGCCGCAGGAGCCGAAGATGTTCACGAGCTCGTCGGTGAAGAAGAACGGACGGGTGGAGATTCTGGATTTCATCGAGGCGGCGCTGGCGGAGGTGAAGGCGGCGGCGAAGGGCCAGTGATCCGCCTTCGCCGACGCTTCGGCGTGACGCGGGCGCGATGGGTAACCGGCGGTTGCGAAGTGTCTGTGTGTTCGCCCTTGAAAAGGGACGGGCGCAGGCACGAAGATGATCGTTTTTCGCCGAATGAACTCCTCTTTTGCACCGCGTCACTTGTCCCTATTTCCGTTTCTCGCCGCCGATGCGGGGCTGTTGCTCACGGCGGCGCTGATCGCGTGGCGGACGCCGGAGGAGCTGGCGGGCGGTGCGTTGCTGGGCGTGGTCGCATGCGTGGCGCTGGGGGCGGTGCTGTTGGTGCTGCCCTTCATTATCAATGATGCGCGGGAGCGGGAGGCGGCGCTGGCGGAGCGTCAGCGGGAGATGGTGGCGCTGATGGAGACGACGACGGCGAATGCTGCGCGTTGGGGGACGCAGTGGGCGGCGGCGGCGACGGGGTTGGAGGATGCGGCGGGCCTGGCGGCCCGGAGCATCGCGACGGCGGAGCGGTTGCCGGTGGTGTTTCAGGAGAAGATCGACGGGCTGGCGCAGAAACTGGCGCAGGCGGAAAGCGACGCGCGGAAGCGGGTTGAAAGCGCCGGGGAACTGGAGGCGGCGCTGGCGGAGCGCGCGAAGGAGATCGGGACGGCGTCCGCGGTGCTGCAAGGCGCGCTGGCGGATTTCGGGCGCGTGGAAGCGGGGTTGGGCGAGCAACGGGCGGCGTTGGACGCGGTGCTGGCGGAGTTTGTTGCCGCGACCGGGCGGGCGCAGGCGGCGCGGGCCGGATTTGAGGAGAAGCTCGCCGGAGTGCCGGCGCAGATCGAGGCGCAGGTCGCGCGGGTGGCGGCTGAGGCGGGTATCCGACTTTCTGATACGGCGGAAAGGCTGGAACGGCGGTTTGCGGAGATGGAAACGGCGGGCGGCGCGCTGCTGGAAGAATTAAAGCGCGCGGCCGCGCGTGAGCCGGCGGCGGTTACGGCGGGAGAGGCGATTGTGGAGCGTTTGGCCGCGGTGGAGGAGGCGCTCGTGAAGTTGGCGGAGCAGCGGGCGGTGCCCGCGGCGGATGTGCCGGCGGTGCCGGCCGGGGTGACTACCGTCGTGGTGGAACCGGTGGTCGTGGTGTCGGATCCCGTGCCGCCGTCGGTGGTGGTGGCACCGGTCAAGCCGGCGCGTAGCGAGACGATCATGGATCCGTTTATGATTCCGGAAGACGGTTACGCGTCGCTGGCCGAGGCGATTGATGCGACGCGCGGGTAAGCGCGGTCGGGCGGCGTCAGCGGTTGTTGAGCCAGATCGAGAGGTTCAACGCGCTGGCGAAGCCCACCCAGCCGATGTAGGCGATCCAGAAGAGGGCGAGCGTGCGGTGGAGGGGCCACAGGCGGACTTGTATCCAGATCAGGACGACAAGCAGGGCGGCGATGTCGAGCAGGCCGGCGAGCGGGGAGCGCAGCCCGAAGAACAGGAACGACCACGCGCAGTTCAATGCGAGTTGCAGGCACCATAGTTTGAGCAGCGGGCGGGCGAGGGGGGAATCGTTGCGAAGCAGCCAGAGCCGCCATCCGACGACCGCCATCAAGGCGTAGAGGAACGACCAGGCGGGGCCGAACAGCCAGCCGGGGGGAGTCCAGGACGGTTTGACGAGCTCGACATACCACGTGTTCACGCTGGTGGACGTGATCGCGCCGCCGAGGGCGGATACGATGGCGACGAGCAGGATGAAGCCGGCGAGGGCGGGCCAGGTGCGTGGTTTCATGCGCGGAAGGTTGTGCGTATGCCGGGTGCATGGCAACCGGCGGGTGCCGGCTTGCGTCGGGGCGGGGGAGCGGTTGTGGATTTCACTCATATGAAACTACCCCGCGCATGGCTGATCGGTCTTGGTGTGTTGGGCAACGTGGCCCGTCGGGGTGTGCGCGCAGGAGGCGGGGGAGGTGCGGGCATTGCGGCAGGCCGAGGCGCACGAGACGGTGACGATACCGGTGAAGATCACTTATCTGGAGGTGTTGCCGGCGGGTTATGCGCTGGGCGGGGCCAAGCGCTGGCCGCTGGTTATTTTTTTGCACGGGTCGGGGGAGCGCGGGGCGGATTTGAAAAAAGTCGCCAAGCATGGTCCGCCGAAGCTGGTGGAGGCGGGCAGGGACTTTCCGTTTATCCTGCTATCGCCGCAGTGTCCGACGGGACAGTGGTGGGATTTGGCGGCGCTGGATGCGTGGCTTGATGAAGTGGTGCGCAAATACCGGGTGGATGCGGACAGGATTTATCTTACGGGATTGAGCATGGGCGGCTACGGGACCTGGGGTTGGGCGCAGCGGGTGCCGGGGCGGTTTGCGGCGATCGTGCCGGTGTGCGGCGGCGGTGATCCGGCGCAAGGGGAGAAGTTGAAAGGGTTGCCGGTGTGGGCGTTCCATGGGGACAAAGATACGGCGGTGCCTGTGGTGCGGACCGAGGAAATGATTGCGGCGATCAAAGCGGCGGGAGGGGAGCCGCGGGTGACGATTTATCCCGGTGTGGCGCATGATTCCTGGACGGAGGCGTATGCGACCGAAGACGTGTATACGTGGATGCTCTCGAAGCGCCGGGGCGGAGCGGACTGAGTTCGGTTAGTGAGGCGGGGCGGGACGATGACATTTTTTTGGCAGGGATTTTTCACGAAGGTGCCTCCCGACGTGAAATTTTCGCGCAAAAATGACGGTCTTGGGGGTGCTGGCATTTGGACTGCTACATGAAAATTGTTCATCTTATGAATAATAAGCATTCCGCTGCTAGCCGTCCGTTTGGATTGATGGCGTGGGATTTTATTACTCAAAAAATTCAATACCATCATGTTAAATTACCTACATCGTCTTAAATCCCTTATTCTGGGCCTGACCCTGCTGGCTGGTCTGGCGGTCGCTCCTTTCATGCACGCGCAGGAGGCCGTGGTGGATGCGCGGTCGGGAGCGGTTGCGGCCGAGCCCACGCTTGAGGAGCGTCTGGCCGCGCTGGAAACGGCGGCGAACGCGAAGGGCATCAACTCGGGCGACAACGCCTGGATGCTCACGAGCACGGCGCTGGTGATCATGATGTCGTTGCCCGGTCTCGCGTTGTTCTACGGCGGCATCGTGCGCAAAAAGAACGTGTTGTCGGTTTTTGCACAGATCTTCGCGATCGCGGGCATCGCCTGTATTTCGTGGTGGGCGGTGGGTTTCAGTCTCTCGTTTTCCGAGGGCAATCAATTTATCGGCGGGCTGAAGAATGCGTTCTTCGCGGGAGTTGACGGCGAGCCGGGCACGCTGCCGACGGTGTCGCAGAACATCTTCGCGATGTTCCAGCTGACCTTTGCGATCATCACGCCGGCGCTGATCATCGGCGCGGTGGCCGAGCGCATAAAGTTCGCGGCGGTGCTGCTGTTCGTGACGTTGTGGTTGTTCGCGGTGTATTTCCCGTTTGCGCATATGGTGTGGGGCGGCGGTTTCCTCGCGACCAACATCAAGGCGATCGACTTCGCGGGTGGCACGGTGGTGCACATGACCTCGGGTTACTCGGCGCTGGTGCTCGCCATCATCCTCGGCAAGCGCATCGGCTTCGGCAAAGAACAAATGGCACCGCACAGCGTGGTGCTGACGGCGGTGGGCACGGGTCTGCTTTGGGTGGGTTGGTATGGTTTCAACGCCGGTTCGGCGGGTGCGGCCGATGGCATCGCGGGCAACGCCTTTGCGACCACGACCTTTGCGGCGGCGATCGGCGGTCTTTCGTGGGGCTTGGCGGAGTGGGCGTTCAAGGGACGTCCGAGCGTGCTCGGTTTCTGTTCGGGTGTGATCGGCGGCCTGGTCGCGATCACGCCGGCGGCGGGTTTTGTGACGGTCGGCTCGTCGATTATCTTCGGCGTGCTCGGTGGCGTCGTGCCCTTCATTGCGGTGACTTATCTCAAGAAGATCTTTGGATATGACGACGCGTTGGACGCCTTTGGTGTGCACGGCGTGGGCGGAACCCTGGGTGCGATTCTCACCGGCGTGTTTGCCGATGAAGCGGTGCACCCGCTGGTGGCCACGTTGAAGGCGGAGGGCGTCAACCTCCTCGCCGAGCAGCTCAAGGCCGTGGCGGTGACGGCGGTGTGGAGCGTGGTGGCGACCGTCATCATCGCTTATGTCGTGAAGGCGGTGGTCGGCCTGCGCGTGGCTCCGGAAAAGGAGTCGGCGGGTCTGGACACGTCGGAACACGGCGAAGAAGGCTACATCGGCTGAGCGCCGGAGTGCTTCCTTTCGGACAATAAAAAACCGCGGCCGTCATGTCCGCGGTTTTTTTATTGGAAGCGAAGTAAGATTCGGACGACTCAGCGCAGGTTGCGCTCGATGAGATCGTAGAGGGCGCGGGAGTTCTTTTTGTCGCCTGTCGTGCTCCAGCGGATACGCAGAAGGGTCTGTTTGCTGTTCATCTCGGCGATGCTGACGAAGACCTTGTCGTCGGAGCGGGAGCGGGCGTAGAGCTCGCCGTCGAAGGTGTTCAGTTTGCTCTTGGTTTCAAAGAGGTCGTAGTCGCGGAAGGCTTTTTGGGTGGCGGCGAAGGCGACGGGCGCGGTGGAGTTGAGCACCATGCGGAACTCGTTGAATTGATAGACGGCGGATTTGTCGCCGGATTCGTCGAGGCTGACGGTGCTGCAGCCGGAAAGGCCGAACGCCAGCGTCGCAAGGGAGAGGGAGGAAAGGAGGAGGGAGCGGAGGTTTTGCATACGGAAACAGGCAGATGAGACCCTACCTTAGTCCGCTGGTTCGCGGTGTCACCGTGAAAACCGGTTTGCGGAGGAGGGGCGGGGTGGTTTATGGCTCTTCGTCTATGGCCAAGCCACTTGTCGGCATTATCATGGGCAGCACATCGGACTGGAGCACGATGGAGCATGCCGCGCAGACGCTCAAAGCCCTCGGCATCGCCGCCGAGCACCACGTCGTGTCGGCGCACCGCACGCCTGAAAAAATGTATGACTACGCCAAAACCGCCGAAAAGCGCGGCCTCAAGGTCATCATCGCCGGTGCCGGTGGCGCCGCCCATTTGCCCGGCATGACCGCCGCGCTCACCGCGCTGCCCGTGCTCGGCGTCCCGGTGGAATCCCACACGCTCAAGGGCGTGGATTCACTTTATTCGATCGTGCAGATGCCGGGCGGGATTCCGGTGGCGACCTTTGCCATTGGCAAAGCGGGGGCGATCAACGCGGCGCTGTTTGCGGCGGCGATTCTGGCGACGGGCGGGGACAAGAAGGTGAAGAAGGCGCTGGACGCTTTCCGCGCGGAGCAGACCGAAAAGGTTTTGGCTGCGAAGTTGCCGTGAGTGCGGGTGAGCGCCGGAAAGCGCGGACTGGACTCTTGGCGATCAACTCTTAGCTCTCAGCTCCCTTCATGATTCCTCCCGGCAAAACGATTGGTGTTCTCGGTGGCGGCCAGCTTGGCCGGATGTTTGCGCACGCGGCGGAGCGTCTCGGTTACCGCGTGCACATCTACGAGCCCGAGGCCAACGGTCCGGCCGGCGAAGTCTCGGCGCTGGAGACGAACAAACCCTACACCGATATCGAGGCGCTGACGGCCTTCGCCAAGTCGGTCGATGTGCTCACCTACGAGTTCGAAAACATCCCGGCGGAACCGCTGTGGAGCATCGAGAAATACGTGCAGCTTCATCCGCACTGGAACGTCCTCGAGACCTGCCAGAACCGGATGCGCGAGAAAAACTGGCTACGCAAAAACGACTTTTCCCCCGTGCCGTTCGCCGAGGTCGAGGCGGGCGATGATCTCGCCGCCGCCATCCGCAAAATCGGCCTGCCGTGCGTCGTGAAGACCGCCGACTTCGGTTACGACGGCAAAGGTCAGATCAAGGTCTCCGACGACGCGACGCTGGCCAAGGCGGTCGCTTCGTTCGCGAAACAACGCTGCGTCATCGAGAAGTTCATCGACTTCAAATGCGAGCTGTCGGTCCTCGTGGCGCGCAGCAGCAACGGCGAAGTGAAGATTTTCCCCGTCGCGGAGAACATCCACACGAAACATATTCTGGATTTCTCGATCGTGCCCGCGCGCATCGGCGACGCCGTGAAGGCCGAGGCCGAAAAGCTCGCGCTCGCCATCGTGGAAAAACTCAACGTCGTCGGCCTGCTGGCGATCGAGTTGTTCCTCACGGATCGCGGCGAGCTGCTCGTCAACGAACTCGCGCCGCGTCCGCACAACTCCGGACACTGGACGCTGGATGCCTGCGTGACCTCGCAGTTCGAGCAGCACGTGCGCGCCGTGTGCGGCCTGCCGCTCGGCGACGTATCCGTCGTGTCGCCGGTCGTCATGGTGAACATTTTGGGTGACGCGTGGAAATGGCAGGACGGCGCGCTGGTGGGCGACGCCAACTGGTCGGCGATTCTGTCGGAGCCGCACGCGAAGCTGCATCTCTACGGAAAAAAAGAGCCGCGCATCGGCCGCAAGATGGGGCACTTCACGGTGACCGCAACGACGCCGGACGCCGCGCTGGAAACGGCGCGCGCGATGAAGGCGAAGCTCTGAAAAAGATCGGGAGGTAGGAGCCCATTTATGGGCGATTTTGGGCGTGCGATTACCGGGTGAATTCGCACATCGCTCATCGCCCATAAATGGGCTCCTACCTGCTTACACCCACACGGGCGGTTGCGCGTGGAAATCCGGGGTGGTCGGGAACTCGCGCATCGGCGTGTGAAACACCGTCGTGGTCGCGGGCGACAGCGGCGGCACGATCCAGTCCCAGCGGGCGGACACTTCGCGGCCGGCGGATTTTTCGCGTTCACAGAATTTCATGAACTCCGCGGACGCGGTGTGATGATCGACGAGTTTTACGCCGTCGGTTTCGTAGGAGTGCAGCACGGCGGCGTTGAGTTCGAGCAACGCGCGGTCTTTCCACAGGCTGCGCGGACTGCGTTGGTCCAGGCCCAGTTTTTCGGCGATGACCGGCAGGAGATTGTAGCGATCGGTGTCGGCCAGATTTCGTGCACCGATTTCGGTGCCCATATACCAACCGTTGAAAGGCGCGGCCGGATAATCGGTGCCGGCGGCGTGCAGGCGCATGTCGGTGATCACGGGAACCGCATACCAGCGCAGTTCGAGCTTCTCGAACCAGGCAAACTGCGGGTGGCGCAGCCGCACCTCGCGAACGAGTCCGGCGGGAAGCGGGATAAGTTGCGGACTTCCGTCGCGACCGGCGACGATCCACGGGAGCAAATCGAAGCGGCCCGGCGTGGACGGCGGTTGCCAGCCGAGGGCGAGGGCCTGCTCGGTGAGCGCGATGTTTTTCGGATCACCGAGGAAGGTGCCGTCGCGATGACGGTAGCCGGCGTAGGCGCAGAGCTGGTGGTTCCAGATGCGCGGAGCAAGTCCGCCGGGGCGGTTCGGTGGCGCATAAACCGTAAGCACCGGACGCACGTTGCCATCGGCCTGGGCAAATTCGAGGTGTTCGCGCAGGCTCGCGGCGATCTCGTCGGCGGAATCGAGGTGGCGGTGGTCGCGGACCGTCAGGCTGCGCCAGTAGAGGCGGCCGATGCAGCGGGCGTGGTTGCGCCAGGCGATGCGACCGGCCCAGGTGAGTTCGGAGCAGGTGAGCGGAGCGGGTTGTTGCGCGAGAAGTGCGCTGCGGCAGAGGGCGAGGCGCTCTTCGAGGATGTGGCCGTGATGGGCTTCGGCAAGGAAGGCGAGTTCGTCGTCGGTGGAAACCGCAACCGGCGGAGACGACGAAGGGGAATGCGTTGAGTGTAACGGGCAGCCGGACATGGAGGTTGCAGTGAAACGCAAACAACGCCGGTGGCAATGGATGGGATTTTTTTGAGGAAAAGTCCGAGAGGTAGGAGCCCATTTATGGGCGATGTTTGGCGCGCGATTATTGGAGGAGACCGCGCAAGTCGCTCATCGCCCATAAATGGGCTCCTACCTTAAAACACCAGCGACACCGCGTCGCGGTTGCTGCCGAGGTGGAGATCGGGGAATCCGCCGGCCGGCGCCGGCGTGCCGAGCGCGCGGTGTTCGCGCACGGGCCAGTCGTGCGGGCGCAAAACAATGACGCCGTCGGTGAAAGTGACTTGGCTAACGGCGACTTCACCGATGCCGCGCAGGGCGATGCGCAGCGGCAGTGCGGGCGAATCCACGGATACGGAAAACTCGCGTTTGATGTTGGCGCGGGGGCGGGCGGCCTGGGCGCGGAACTCGATGGTGAAACGTTCGGCGAGGGTTTTCCACGTGCCGTCGGCGGCCTGTTGTTCGACGAGGATTTTTTGAAGTGCGGGCGCGTGGTTGTGGACGATGAAAGTGAGCTGCCAGCGTCCGTGCACAGGGGCCGCGTCGAGGGAGCGGCCGGAGTTTTTGGCGGTTGCGCCGAGCCAGGCCCGCCAAGATTTCAGGCGGACCGTGTCCCGATCAAAGATGTCGGCATAAGGCGAGGCGCAGCGCGGATCACGCGTGCGAACCCACATTTCGCGCGCGCTGAGGCGTGCTTGGGAGAGTTTTAACTCAAATTCATCAAGCGTCTTAAGGCAGTTTGTAACGTAATAAGTTACAAGTTGGCTTTGTCCGGTGGCGTGGTGGCGGCGGAGTTTGGCGACGGCGCGGGCGGCCTGGCGGATGAAGGA
>CAMBLN010000016.1 GCA_945868215.1 Opitutus sp. GAS368 | reverse complement strand
TGCCAACACCGTTGGTTTGCGTGACCGCGATGCCGACGAAGCCCGGAACACCGTTGTCGCTGAATTCGAGCGTGCCGTTGTTGAGCGTGTAGCTGAAAGGCGCGTCGATCTGGATGGAGCGAATCACCCGGGTCGCCCCGACGCCGACGTTCACCGTCTGGTCGCTCGAAACAAAGGTGTTGTCGAAAAGGATGTCATCGCCGGTCACCGGCACGTCGGGATTCCAATTCGCGGGGGTCGCCCAGTCACCCGGAGTGCTGTCGCCACCGTTCGCGCCGTTGTCCCAGAGATTGGCCACCAACGTCGCCACGGTCAGCGCGCGCAGCTCATGAATCTCGGTCTGGCCTCCCGTGCCCGAAGTGAAACCGAACTTCAGCGTTTCCGGGCGCAGATAACCGGAGAGGTCGGCCTCCAGCACCTTGGTGAGCGCACCGGAGGCTCCAAACTGTAACCACACCGTCAACTGGTTCGTGGGCGTGATCAGGATCTCCACATGCCGGTAGTCGGCACCCGTCTGGCTCGGCCGCGAACCGGACCCGGGAAAGTCGAGTTGCTCGGTCAACGCCGCATTGGTGCCGTCGCCCGTCGCCGCGATGAACTCATAACCACTGTATCCGCTGCCCGGGCCGCGCACCGCCACCGCGTTGGGATTTGATCCAATGCCTCCCGTGCGACCCTCGGTCGGATTCGAGAAATTGCCGAAATCATCGAGCGATATGGCCAGATAACCGCCCGCCAGACCTTATTTGTCTACCGCGCCGCCGGCCGCTATGGTCTTGGGCGCATATCCCATCGAACCACCAAACGCGCCTTCCGAAAACTCGGCACTGCCATCGAACAGGAAAAACGTGATGCCGTCCGCGCCGGTGCCGTTGTAACTCGCGTAATCAAAACTGGTGAAAACCGTGCGGTTCGCCGACGAAACCGCCGTGTCGTAATACGCGTAAGTCGCCCGGTTGTTGGCATTATCCGTCAATCGCAACCAACCGTTATTCGTCGGATCAATCCCGCCAGAAGTCAGGATCGGCGTGTAACTGTTGCCCCCTAAAACCCACCCCGGCGCCGTCGATCCGGTGAACGCTTCCGTGATCGTTTGCCCCGTCAAAGAACAGGACATCAGCGCCAAAATAAAAAAACTGTGGCAAATAACTTTCACAAAGCTGGGGTTCCGGAGTCCCCAACCAATCATTAAACACACGCAGGGCAACCCCTTATTATCTTCCCGCCACAATCTGGCATTTGCGCCTGCATCGCGGGCGGGGCTCACCCGCGTCCTCCGCGCAACAGGATCACATTGGCCAGATCGTTTTTCTCAAACTCATCCCAATAAGCATCTTCTATCTTTCTTAAACGCACGTTGGCATCAATCGAGGGGCCGCCGGCACCCAGCACGGATTGTCGCGCCTGCTCGGCCGCAAGGTCCCGGTCCGCCATCCGTGTCACCAACTCATGCCAGAAGGTGTCGTTATCGTAGTCGCCCGAGATTTTTTCCATGCGCTCGTCCGTCAGCAGTTTTTCCGACGGCGCGAGTCTCCCGTCAAAACCCACATCAACCAGATCCGCGCAACCCAGCGGCGTGGCCATTTCGTAAAGTTTTTGCTCCAGCTCCGCATAACGTTCCACCTGCGGAGACTCCTCGCCTTGGCGGCCTTCGACAACGCGCATCCCCAGATGCACCAGCTCAAGCAACCGCGTGAATTCCTTTTGGGTAAACATGACCTTCATGCCGTCCAGTGCATCCGTCCGCGTTCCCCGCGCAAGACGGGAATGGACATGAAAAAGCCCGGCAGGACAAACGCCGCCGGGCCGATATGATCCACTCACGCGCGGATCACGCGCTGAAATCGCTTACTTGCCCTTCTCGGTCGTCTCGCCCGCCTTTTTCCAACCCATGATGCCCTTCGAGTAGTGCTGAACATTGGTGTAGCCCAGCTTCTCGGCGGCCTTCACGCCCATTTTATAGGCTCCGCAGTTTTCGTTGCCGCAATAGGCAACCACGAGCGCGGATTTGTCGGCGGGCAAAAGCGTGGCGAGCTTGTCGCCGGTGGCTTCGAAGTCGATCGCGCCGGGAATGTGGCCTTTGTTGTAAGTGTCGGTGCCGTTCACATCGATGAGGGTAACCTTGCCGGAGGCGATCGCCGCCTTCAGGTCGTCATGCGAGATGTCGGCCGCCTTGCCGGAACCGGCGAAAACAAAGGTAACCAGCGTTAAACACGCGAGGAGGGGGAGGAGGAGTTTTTTCATGTTATTATGGATGTTGAACGCAGGGTTTCGGGAAATCGAACCGTGCCGAAAAGACCCCGCGCTCCCATGAGAGTTCCGGCCGCCCGGTCTTATTCCCGACAACCTTGCACTTTGCCGTCGCCGGCCGCCATGCTCGCTGCACCCCCCACCCCCGCATGAGTCCCCCGTCCCCTCTTCGTTCCGTCCTTCTGCCCGCCTCCGTCGCCGCCATCGGCGGTTTCCTCTTCGGTTTCGACAGCGGCGTCATCAACGGCACCGTCGGCGCGCTCTCCGCCGCCTTTGGCTCCAGCGCCGCCGTCACCGGTTTCAATGTCGCTTCCATGCTCCTCGGCTGCGCTGCGGGCGCTTTCCTCGCCGGCCGCGTCTCCGACGCCTTCGGCCGCCGCGCCGCGCTCTTCGGTGCCGCCATCCTCTTCGCCCTCAGCGCCTGGGGTTCGGGCATCGCCGGCGGTTCGGTTGAGTTTGTCATCTATCGCCTCATCGGCGGTTTCGCCGTCGGCGCCGCCAGCGTGATCTGCCCCGCCTACATCGCCGAAATCGCCCCCGCCGCCATTCGCGGACGCCTCGCGACCCTGCAACAACTCGCCATCGTCCTCGGTCTCTTCGCCGCGTTCCTGAGCAACTTCATCATCGCCGAGCTCGCCGGCGGCACCAGCACCGTTTGGCTCCTGGGTTTCCAAGCCTGGCAATGGATGTTCTGGGTCGAACTCCTCCCCGCCGCCGCCTTCTTCATCGGCCTCCTTCTCATCCCCGAGTCCCCTCGCTACCTTGTCGCCGCCGGCCGCCCCGCCGACGCCGCCCGCGCATTCACCCGTCTCGCCCCACACGCCGACGCCGAAGCCCAGGTCGCCGAGGTCACCCGCTCGCTCGACCGCGGACACAAGCCCGTCTTCCGCGATCTCTGGGACGCCGCCCGCCGTCGTCTCCACCCCATCGTCTGGGTCGGCATGGCCATCGCCGCCCTCCAACAACTCGTCGGCATCAACGTCGTTTTCTACTACGGTGAGGTACTCTGGCGCGCCGCCGGTTTCTCCGAGACCGACGCCCTCAAAATCAACGTCATCGGCGGCGTCATCAACATCACCGCCACGCTCGTCGCCATCGCCCTCATCGACCGCATCGGCCGCAAGCCCCTGCTCATCATCGGCTCCGTCGGCATGGCCGTGTTCCTCGGCGTGCTCGCCACCGTTTTCGCCGGCGCGCCCACCGCCGCCGACGGCTCCCTCGCGCTCAGTTCCTCCGCCGGCACGGTCGCGCTGATCGCCGCCAACCTCTACATCGTCTGCTTCGGCATCTCCTGGGGCCCCGTCATGTGGGTGCTCCTCGGCGAGATGTTCCCCAACCAGCTTCGCGGCGCCGCCCTCTCCCTCGCCGGCCTCGTGCAATGGGGCGCCAACTTCGCCGTCACCATCACCTTCCCCGTGCTCCTCGCCGGCATCGGCCTCGGTGGCGCCTACGGCATCTACGCCGCGTTTGCCGCCTTCTCCGCCTACTACGCGTGGAAATTCGTCCGCGAAACCAAAGGCCGCACCCTCGAGCAAATGGACAACGGCTGATAACCGCACGGCACCATTGACCCCGAGGGGTCCCCTTCGCTATACCCGCCCCTCTTATGTCCACGCCCGCCGCCGCCACCGAGCCCGCCAACCTCATGGAAGCCATCGTTTCTCTCGCGAAACGCCGCGGCTTCGTCTTCCAGTCCTCCGAAATCTACGGCGGTCTCAACGGCTTTTTCGACTACGGCCCCATGGGCGTCGAGCTGAAGAAAAACATCCGCGACTGCTGGTGGAACGACATGGTCCGCCGCCGCGACGACATCGTCGGCATCGAGACTTCCATCATCATGCACCCGAAGGTCTGGGAAGCCTCCGGCCACGTCGCCGGCTTCTCCGACCCCCTCGTTGACTGCAAAGTATCCAAAAACCGCTACCGCGCCGACCAACTCTTCTTCGCCCCCGTCGTCATCGACGGCACCACCCACGGCTACGTCTCCGCCCTCGAATCCGAGAAAACCACCGAGGACCTCCAAGCCGCCGCCGAGCTCTTCAAACGCAAGAAGGCCATCACCGGCACCCTCGCCCCCGTCCAGCCGCGCGACTTCACCGAAGCCACCGCCGACGAGGTCACCAAGATCCCGTCGCCCGCCACCGGCAACCCCGACCTCACCCCGCCCCGCGCCTTCAACATGATGTTCCAGACGAACGTCGGCGCCATGACCGACGCCTCGTCCGTCGCCTACCTCCGCCCCGAGACCGCGCAGGGCATGTTCGTCGATTTCAAAAACGTCGTGGACACCGGCCGTGTGAAGCTGCCCTTCGGCATCGCCCAAACCGGCAAGTCCTTCCGCAACGAAATCACCCCGCGCAACTTCATCTTCCGCTCCCGCGAGTTCGAGCAGATGGAGATGGAATTCTTCATCCACGAGGACGACGACTGGGCCAAGTGGCACCGCTACTGGATCAACTGGTGCAAAGACTGGCTCCTCTCCATCGGCCTCCCCGCGTCACACCTTTCTGAATACGACCATCTCAAAGAGAAGCTCGCGTTCTATTCCAAGGGCACGACGGACATCATGTTCAAGTTCCCCTTCGGCGTGCAGGAACTCTGGGGCATCGCCGCCCGCGGCAACTACGACCTCACGCAGCACGCCAACGCCTCCGGCAAGCCGCAGGAAATCTTCGACGAAGCGACGAAGAAGAAATTCGTCCCCCACGTGATCGAGCCGGCCGTCGGCCTCGACCGCATTTTCCTCGCCGTCCTCGCCTCGTGCTACGCCGAGGAGCAGGTCACCGACGAAAAGGGCAACACCGAGACCCGCACCGTCCTCCGCCTCAGCCCGCGCATCGCCCCGGTCAAAGTCGCCGTCCTCCCGCTCCTCAAAAACAAGGAGCAGCTCGTCGCCCGCGCCCAGGCCCTCTACACGAAGCTCAAGCGCAAGTATCCGAGTTTCTACGACGAGAGCGGCGCCGTCGGCAAACGCTACCGCCGCCAAGACGAAATCGGCACGCCCTGGTGCGTCACCATCGACTTCGACACGATCGAGAAGGAAGGCGACACCTTCACCCTCCGCGAACGCGACTCCATGCAGCAGCGCCGCATCACCGAAACCGAACTCTTCGCCCTCCTGGAAGAGCAGGTTTACTAAGCCAACGACTTCCACGTTTCTTAACCAAGCCCGCTGTTTACGGCGGGCTTTTTAATGCCCCTTAGTTACTCATAAACGTCGCGGCGGTTCCCTACCTTGACGACTTCGACCACGAGCACGTTTTCATGGAGCCGGGCGACGGCGCGATATTCTCCGATGCGGATTTTCCAGAACCCGTGCAAATCACCCCGGTAGGGATCGGCCCACATCTTGGGGTGTGCACCGCTCTCGATGCGTTTTTTCAGATACGAGATAATCTTCTTTTCGGCCACGGGGCCGAGGGCTCGCAGTTGTTCGCGAGCCGTCTCCGTAAGCTCATAAACCCAACTCACGCTCAATCTCCTTGGCTGAATACATGCGCTCTTCGCCGGAATCGATGCGGGCGGCGACGGCCTTCACTTCGGCGACGAATTCGGCGCGGGTTTGGCGGCGGGCGGGGGTCTTCTTTGCGGACTTCCGCACGGCGGTTTTACGAGCGGGTTTCTTGGTCTTGGTCAGCGTGCTCATACCAGCGGACTGTGCGGCGGTGCGGCGGGGTTGCAAGACCATGAAGACAATCAGAAGAGGCCGTAGGCCCAACATCCGGCTGCATCATCGGCTTAGCGCCGCCCCGCTCGCGCTCGAAACGCGACATAGGCCACCTTGCCCACCGGCAACATAAACGACTCCCAAATATCGCCCGCTCCACCCCGGCAGGAAATCAGCGTGATCACCTCATCACCCTGAATCAGCACGATGGCGGCCTGATGGCTCATCGCCGGGCCTCCCGACGCCCCCGCCGCCGCTTCGATAAACTCGAAGTAATAACGCTTCCGCGCATCGGCCACATAGAACTCCGCATTTAAGAGCCCCTTCCCCGGTGACGGAAAAAGCCCGCACACCTCTTGAGTGAGCTGCTCGAACCCGCACGGCTCACAATGTTTGCGCAGGTAACCCACCACGAGCGACATCGTCGGCATCATAGTGGGAATTCCAGTTTGATCGTTTCCAGCGCCACGGCTCCGTCCGCCGCCGACTGGGCTTCGACCATTCGCAAAAACGCGTCCGCGAGGATCTGAACATCGCCCAGTGCATTATGGCGGCAACGCCCCTCCGTGGAAATCCCCAGCCGCTCCGCAATCGCATCCAGATTGTGCGGCCCACGATAGCCCCACAACGACCGCGCCAGCGTCAGCGTATCCACAAACTCCACCTCTCGCATCGCCAGTCCATGTCGCACGCCCGCCACGCGGATGAATCGCATGTCGAAGCGCGACCCGTTGTGCGCGACCAACGTCGCGTCCTCCGCAAACCGGGCAAACTGCGCCAACCCGCTCGCCGCATCCGGCGCATCCGCGACGTGCTCGTCGTAGATGCCCGTGATTTCGGAAATGATTTCCGGAATCGCCCCCGTCGGCCGCACATAGGTTGAAAACTCCTCCGCCCGCGCACACCGCCCCGCGCCCGATGAAATCCGCACGCCGGCGATTTGAATAATCTCGTGGTAGTTGGGCGACAGCCCGGTCGTTTCCAGATCGAAGATGACAAAGTTCATTTGAATTAAGTGTTCTGGAAATGAACTTACCCGCACAGGGTGGACATACGATGTCAGCCCCCGTCAGATAATCTTGCGATCATGCCAAAACCGAAGCCCGCTCGCCGCTCGTCCCGCCCCGCCCCCAAACGCGATTACCTTTCTTCGCGTCCGCCCATCGAGCGGATGATCGCCATCCACAACACCCTCAAGGAAGACGCGTTCCCCAACGCGCAAACACTCTCCCGAAAACTCGAAGTCTCCTCGCGCACCATCCAGCGCGACATGGAGTTTATGCGCGACCGCCTCGGCTTGCCCATCGGCTACGACGAATCGCACTTCGGCTTTTATTACACCCAGGAAGTCGCGGCCTTTCCCACGATCCACCTCAGCGAAGGCGAACTCCTCGCCCTCGCCTTCGCCAAGGAAGCGCTCCAATCCAACCAAGGCACCCCTTACGTCGGCGCCCTCGCCACGGCGTTCAACAAACTCGCCTCCTCGCTCTCGGCCACGGTCAGCTTTTCCCCCGGCGAACTCGCCGGCCTGTTCTCGTTTCGCACCGCCGGACACGCCCCCGTTGATGAAGCACTCTTCGTTCCGCTCGGCCAAGCCGTGCTCGAACACCAGGAAGTCTCCTTCGTTTACCGCAAGACGCCCGACGCCGAGCCCGAACGCCGTCAGGTGGAGCCCTACCACATCGCCTCGATCAACGGACTCTGGTATCTCGCCGCCCGCGATCTCGACCGCGACGCGATGCGCACCTTTGCCCTCACCCGCATGAGCGAGCTCACGCTGCACAAACGTCACTTCAAGCGCCCATCCGATTTTTCTCCCGACGTTTATTTCGGCGACAGCTTCGGCCCCTTTCGCGGCGACACCGCCGAGACCGTCCGCATCTTTTTCGATTCCTACGCGGCCAACCTCATCCGCGAACGCATCTGGCACCGCTCGCAAGTCATCGAAGAAAAGTCCGACGGTTGCCTCGTGCTGCAACTCCACGTGCGAGACCGCTACGAAACCCTGCGCTGGGTGCTTAGTTGGGGCGACCAACTGATGCGCGAGAAAGCGCTCCGTGCGCTCGAATCTAAAAATTTTGAACCGCTTCGCATCCTCACTGGGTCGCCAGAGACTCGATCAGATCCCCAGAAATTTGGCAGTATACGTTCCATTCGTAATTTTAACCCCTTTGACGAGGTTAGTGACCCGAACCTTCGGCTACGGATCATCGCATGGCATGCAGGTAATAATACAATCGAGTTTGTAGAAAAAACTTCGGCCAAGATCAGCCAAATCACCGATAAAGCTGAAATCGTTGCCTTGATCCGTGACCTGAATCACCAATGCACGCAGGAGTCATAAACGTTCCATCCGAAATTTGATGATCCCCGCTTCGGGCTAGCGCTGGTAAGTAATTTTTGTTGTCCAGGCATCGGGAGGAAGAGGCCGTGGGTGGCGGCGTATCTTTTCCAGCCATTGCTCGAACTCGGAGGCGGGGTTCAGCCCGAGGACTTGGCGGGGGTAGTGACTGTCGCGAAATGCGTGCTCTAGTAGCATCGAAAAGCTCGCAAAGCCCCCGCCCTATCCGCCTGTATGTCCGACCGCCCCTTCGCTTTCGCGTCGTCGCACTCAACTCAACCTCCGCCCTCCATCCATGGCCGTCCGTCCTCGACAACCTCACGTGCGCAGCGTCCGCACGCCCGAGGCGCTCGCCTCGATGGCCGTGTGGCTGGAGTCTTTCGACGCCGCCACCCGCCAGCGCGGTCGCGAGCTTTTCAAGAAAGGTGCCGTCACCAACGTCTGGTCCGAAGCCGACCACCTCGTCAAAGCCGAGCTGACCGACGACTACCGCTACACGCTCACGTTCTTCCTCACGCGCGGCGAATGGTCCTCCCGCTGCTCCTGCTCCACCACCGCCCGCTGCAAACACAGCCACGCCGCCGGCCTCGCCTGGATTCACAACGTCGAATCCGGCGCCCGCGATGGCCGCGACCCCGGCGACGCGCCTATCGTCCCCAAAACCGTCGCCGCCCCCGTCACCGCCGCGTCAGTCGCCTCCGCCGCCCTCGAAACCGAACTCGCCGGCTGGCTCCGCGCCCTCACGCCCGACCCCGCCGCCGACAAAGCCACCGCCGAAGCCTCCTCGCATTTCGCCGGCCTCTCTGGCATCCGCGTGCGCCTCTCCATCCTCGGCACGTGGCACATCGAAACGCGCAACGCCTCCGACAAACGCTGGAAAGCCCCGTCGCAAAAATGGCTCACCGACCTCGCCCGCCTGCGCCCCGTTGATTTCGAATCCCTCGTCCCCGCCGAAGCCGCCCTCGCCTCCGCGCTCGCCGCCGAGGTCCGTCTCGCGCCCCACGGTCTGTCTGTGAAACAGCCGCTCCCGCCCGCCGCCGTCAACGGACTCCTCCGCACCACCGCCGCCCGTCCCGCGCTCACCCTGCCCGACGGCAACCCGTTCGTCATCGAGTCCGCCCCGCTCGTCCCCGAAGCCATCGCCTCCGCCGGCAAACCCGACCAGCTCGACGTCCGCCTCGTCGCCCCCGACGGTCGCATCGCCGACTCCGCCAAGCTCATCGCGCCCCGCCCCGACCCGCTCTACCTCTTCGACGACCGCGTCTGGCGCGGCCCTCCACCCGCCCCGTCCGCCAAGCTCCCCGTCGCCGCCCTCTCCGACTCGCGCCTCCTCCCGCGCCTCCGCGCCGCCGGCCTTCGCCTCCCCGCCGGACTCGCCGCCGAAGTCCGCGCCATCACCCTCCGCCCCCACCTCCGCTGCTGGCTCTCCGCCGCCATCGACGGCGCCGAACGCGACTTCCACGCGCAGTTGATCGCCCGCTCCGAAAACCCGCCCTGCGAACAACACTGGGCCGGCGCCCCCGTCTCCTGGCACTGGGCCAAAAACGGCACGCCTCCGCCCCGCATCGCCGGCGAGCCCGTCATCGAGTTCGACCTCTCCGCCGCCCGCTCCGCCAGCGCCGCCTTCACCTCGGGTTTCCGTCTCAACTGGGACGGCTGGGCCGACTCCTGGACACGCACCGTCTCCAACACCTTCCCCGACGACTTCCTCGCCTGGCACGCCGCCCTCCCGCCCGATCTCACCGTCGAACTCTCCCCCGAACTCGCCTCGCTCCTCGGCGAACCGCTCCACGCCGAGATCGACGTCTCCTTCTCCGCCGCCCCCGGCTCCTCCGACCAAGACTGGTTCGATCTCACCGTCGGCCTCCGCGTCGCCGACTCCACGCTCTCCGCCGACGAAGTCGCCCTCCTCCTCAAAGCCCGCGGCAAATGGGTCCACCTCCCCCGCCACGGCTGGCGCCGCGTCGCCGCCGAGACAGCCCTCGACCCCGCCACCGCCGCCACCCTCGACCGCCTCGGCCTCACCGCCGAAGACGTCTTCACAGGCGGACGCCCCGCCAAACACCGTCTCCACGTCCTCCAGCTCGCCCTCGAAGCCGAGGCTCTCGCCCACCGCGACGCCCTCCTCGTCCAAGTCCTCCAAGACCGCGCCGCCCGCATCGCCGCCCTCCCCCCCGCGACGCTCCCCGCCAACCTCCGCGCCACGCTCCGCCCGTATCAGTTGGAAGGATACCAGTTCCTCTCCCACCTCTCCGCCCAAGGCTTCGGCGGCATCCTCGCCGACGACATGGGCCTCGGCAAAACCGTCCAAACCCTCGCCTGGCTCCTCCACCTCGCCGCCCTTAATCTTAAACTTTCCTCTTCAACTGGCGCGAAAGCCGGCGAGAACGCCGGCTTCCGCGCCCTGATCGTCTGCCCGAAGAGCGTAACCCACGGCTGGCTCGCCGAAACCGCCCGCTTCGCCCCCGACCTCGGCATCGCCGCTTTCAACACCGACGGGAAATCCGCGACCGCCGCCGTCACCAAGGCCCCGCAACTCCTCGTCGCCAACTACACCCAACTCCGCCTCCACGCCGCCGCCTTCCGCGCACAAGCCTGGGACGTCGTCGTCCTTGATGAAGGCCAGTTCATCAAAAACCCCGGCAGCCAGGTCGCCGTATCCGCCCGCTCACTACGCGCCAAACACCGGATTGTCCTGACCGGCACGCCCATCGAAAACCGCCTCGCCGACCTCTGGAGCCTCTTCGCCTTCGCCCAACCCGGCCTCCTCGGCGACCAGGCCACCTTCCGCCGTCAGTATAACGAAGCCGACCCGGCAGCGCTCTCCCGCCTCCACCGCCGCGTCCGCCACTTCCTCCTCCGCCGCACCAAAGCCCAGGCCGCGCCCGACCTCCCCTCGCGCACCGAGGACGAAATCATCGTCGAACTCGAAGGCGAACAACGCCGCCTCTACGACGCCGAGCTCAAACGCGCCCGCTCCCACCTCCTCGGAGTCGAGACGACCAAGGCGCTCGACGCCGTCCGCTTCCACGTCCTCGCGAGCCTGCTCCGCTTGCGTCAGATCTGCTGCCACCCCGCGCTAATCGACCCGGTCCACGCCGACCTCCCCAGCGCCAAACTCGAAGCCCTCCTGGAGCGGGTCGAAGAACTCGCCGAAGAAGGCCACCAAGTCCTCGTTTTCAGCCAATTCGTCGGCATGCTGGAAATCATCCGCGACCGCCTCATCGCCGCCAACATCGGCCACCTCATGCTCACCGGCGCGACTGAAAACCGCCAAGACCTGGTCAACACCTTCCAAACCGACCCGACGAAAACGGTTTTCCTCCTCTCCTTAAAAGCCGCCGGCTTCGGCCTCAACCTCACCGCCGCCAGCTACGCCATCCTCTACGACCCCTGGTGGAACCCCGCCGCCGAAGCCCAAGCCATCGACCGCATCCACCGCATCGGCCAGACGAAACCGGTCATCGCCTACCACCTCCTCGCCGAGCACACCGTCGAAGAAAAAATCCGCCTCTTACAGCGCGAAAAAGCCGCCCTCGCGTCCGCCGTCGTCCAAGAAGAGTCCCTCGCCACCGTCATGGACTTGGACAGCCTCAAACGCATCCTGGCCTGATGCGAAAAGATAAGGAACCCACCCAAGTCCCGCCAAAGCCTTGGCGAAGGCGGATAATGGGCGATGGCTCGATGTAGCCGGGGTCGCCGACCCCGGTCCGAAATGTAGGAGCGAGCTCGCTCGCGATATCCCACTCCGCGCTCACTCCCGCCCGCACCCAAGTAAAGTTCCCTTTACTCCGCACTCACCCCTCCAACTGCCCCACGGGAAAGAGCTGCGGGAAATAAGTCCCCAGCACCTTTGAAGGCAGCGCCAGCCGCACCGCCGATTTCGGCGTATCCGATTTCAGTAACCCCGCCTCGATCGCTTTCGTGAGGACGCTGCGCCCCGTGCGCTCACCCGACCCGACGACGCGACCCGCCTCCCCGCGGGCAAACTCCCCCCGATACAGCGCCTCGCGCAGGAGAAAGAAAACCCGCTCCGCATCCTTCCCGAATCCTCCTTCGAGCCGGACATAATGCTCGATGCGCCCCGCCAGCGTATCCAACTCAAAGAGCCGCTCCATGAACCCGATCTGATCGAGCATGGTGTTGAGGGTAAACTCGCAGAACTCACGAAGCCCGCGCTCGCTCAAATGCCCGCGTCCGTCATCGGCGGACGCACGGCTGCGCTCCTGGTCGGCATTGGCCAAGTGTCCGTAATACTCCCGGCGATGCACCGCGAAACCTCGCGAAAGCGACCACAGGCCACCGCCGTCGATTCCGAGTTGGCGGATCACTGTGTCGGAAAAAAGCCGGATCACGCGTCCGTTGCCGTCGCGAAACGGATGAATCCACGCCAGCCGGTGATGACTAGCGCCCACCGCGATGATCTTTCGCACACGGCTCAACTCAGGAGCCTCATAACGCCGTCCGAAGTGCGCCAACAAACCCCGCACAAGCTCGTGGGGCGGCCCCACATGACTGCCGACCTCGACATCCGTGGTGCGCAAAACTCCGGGCTCCAACGGCGACTTCACCCCGCTCGCCGTGGTGGCCACACGCATGCCCTCGGGCAGCTCCGAATAAAACCGGCGATGCAGTTCGCAGATGAACTCCTCTTGAAACGGCGACCCCGTGTAGTCGGCCGCCCATCGCTGAACACTGAGATGCGCCATCGCCAGTTGTTGAAGATCACGCTTGGCCGGTTCCGCCGAAAAATCCTTTTGCAGGGCGGTCTCGATATCCCTGACGCGGGTCGGCTGACCCTCGATGAGGTTGGAATAGTAGCAGTGCATCCACCGCGTCAGCTCCGCCAGATCGGCGCGCAACGGTTCACGCACCTTCCCCGCCAACCGCGCTGCCTGCTCCAAAACCAAACACGCAAGATCCTCCAGCACCGACAGCCTTTGTTCGGGAAGAATAGGTTCAATTGCCGTATGATCCAGCGCCATTATGCCGATTTATATGCCGATCTTATAAAGGCACTACAAATCTAATTTTAAACATTTTATATAATAAAACAGGGCTATAAATCCATATATTTTGCCGATCTTATTACCGATCCTCTCACCGCCGTCGAAAAGCCGCAGCCTACTCCTTCCCTCCCTCCAACACCGCCCGCACCTCCGCGATCAGGCGCTCAACCTCTTCCAAAACCCCGCTTATCTCCGTCCGCGCCTGCGCTCGCCACGCGGCCTCCGCCAGTCCCTGTTCATCCGCCGCGTCCAGCCCCGCCAACGCATCGCGCAAATGCCCGCGCGCCTTCTTCAGCCGCACCAATACCGACCCCGCAAAAAGCTTTTCCGGCGGCCACTCGTCTTCATCAACCGATCCCAGCGCACCCGCCAATTTGCCGTTCGCGATCATCACGCCATTGACCAAATCGCGCAACGGATGCTCCTGCGGATCCGCATCCGTCAACCACCCGCGTTCCTCGACTTCGTCCATCAAACGATGTGTCAGCGCCCCGATACGCACCAGCAGCGGATGCTCGTCCTCATCGTCATCATCAAAACCATCGCCGTCCCCGGCCACCCCGCCCTTCCATTTCTCCGCCTCCGCTTCGGCCATCGCCTCCTCGCCCGCCGCGTTCATCTCCGCAATCCACTGCGCCCGCTCCGCCTCCTGCTCCGGTGTGAGCGGCTCCGGTTCCGGCTCGCCGCGCTCGCGCCGCAGCCGCGCGCGTTCCTCCTCCATCACGCGTTCCAACTCCTCCGCCTCCAGCCCCTCGCGCTCCATGCGCGCGGTCACGCGATCCAACAACAAATCCATCCGCGCCGCCTCGGCATCCGCCTCCGCCTCACCTTCGCTCGTGGACTCATCATCGTCTCCCGCTTCCTCCGATGCCGCCGCCCGTCCCAACCGCTCCATAAACTCCATCATCGCCCGCCCGTTAGCCTCGCGCTGCATCTGCTCCTCGGCCTCGTCCATCGTCCACGCCGCCTCCGGATCCAGCTCCAGCGTGTAGTCCGCCGACTCGATCAGCACGCGCCCGTTGGTCTCGCTGTGCCACTCCAGATACAGGCTGTTCCCCCAGTGCCACGGAAACGGCTTCTTCGCCTTATAAAATTCCATCACCTCGTCCATCGAACAGTCCGGCACCTTCACCTTGCGCGACGCCGTGATGTCGCCGACCACCCCGCGCTGCACCGCCGGAAAATGATCCCACTCGCCCGCCCGCGCCGGTTTCGGCGCCGGATTGGTGAACCGCAACACGTGCCCCGCCACGTCGCGCCACGCATTGCCTTCCAACTCCAGCACCACGGGTTTGTCGCGTCCCGTAAACCACAGCCGCCCCGTGACACGCCCGTGCACACGGTTGTCCACTTCGCCCCTGATCAACGTTTCTTCGATGCGCCAGGCCATGATACGCTATCCAACAAAATCCGTTCGCCCGCGCCAGTCTCCATTCGCACAATTGCCACGGCACCAAAGCCTCCCGCCGCGGTCCCTTCTCCTATCCAATGAACGCCCTTCTCCCCCGCGTCGCTTTTACCGCCGTCCTGCTCCTTCTCGCGACCGGCTGCTCGTCCACCTACTACAACACCCTCGAAAAATTCGGCTACGCCAAGCGCGACGTCCTCGTGGACCGCGTCGAAAAAGCCCAGGAGGCGCAGACCGAGGCCAAGGAGCAATTCGCCGACGCCCTCGAAAAATTTCTCGCTGTCACCAAAACCGGCGGCGGCGACCTCCAGCGCAAATACTCCGAGATGAGCGCCGAGTTCAAACGCTCCGAAACCCGCGCCAAGGAAGTCCATGAGCGCATCAACGCCGTCGAAAACGTCGCCGAGGCCCTCTTCAGTGAGTGGAAGCAAGAGCTCAAACAATACTCCAGCGCCACCCTCCGCAGCGAAAGCCAGCGCCAGCTCGATACCACCCGCCGCAGCTACGACAACGTCCTCCGCCTCATGCGCCGCGCCGCCGAACGCATGGACCCCGTCCTCGCCACCTTCCGCGATCAGGTGCTGTTCCTAAAACACAACCTCAACGCCCGCGCCCTCGCCTCGCTCGACTCCACCAACCGCGAACTCGAGGCCGACATCTCCCGCCTCATCGCCGACATGGAAACCTCCATCCGCGAAGCCGAGTCCTTCATCAAATCCCTGCAAGCCCCCGACGCGAACTAACGCTCCGATGTAGCAGCCGAGGTAACGAGGCTGTTCCGTATTCCGAGCACATCCTAAGACGTCACGGTCTGCCTCGCCCCTCCGGCCGCCACATCGCTTCACGCTCACGGCGTTTCCGCCGGTTTCGCCACCTCGACATCGACCGACTTCAACCCGCGCCCCATCGCCCCGTAATCCGCGCGCGGTTTTTCAAACGTCTTCCCCGTCGCCTTGAGTTCCTCGATGTCCGTCACGAGAAACACCCGCCACCCCGGCGGCGGCTCCGTGTTGCTCCCGCCCGAGGTCTGCCACGCGAGCAACGCCGGCTTGTCATCGTTCGCCTTGCCGAGCGCATGCGGCTCCACCGTCCTCGCCTGCCCCTTGTAGGTAAACGTCACCACGCTCCGGCCCTTCAGCGCCTCGGTTAACACAGCCGTGTTGTCCGCCCCGGCTGCGAAGCTCGCCTGGAAACCGATCATCACGCAAAACACCCCGAGCACCCACTTGCGAAGTTTCGTCATACTCCTCAACCAGCAGAGCCCATGCCCGCCCTCGCCCGCCGCCCTCGCCTCCTCATCCTGAACGCCTCGCTCAACGGCGACACCGGCAACACCGCCGCCTTCCTCGCCGAGGCCCGCACGCACCTCGCTCCCGTCGCCGACCTCACCACCCTCACGCTCGCGCACGCCAACACCCCCGACTTCACCACACTCCTGCCCGCGCTCTCCTCCGCCGACGGTTTTCTCATCGGCACCGGCACACACTGGGACAGCTGGAGCAGCGTCCTCCAACAATTCCTCGAAGCCGCCACGCCCGCCGAAGGCACCTCCCTCTGGCTCGGCAAACCCGCCGCCGTGGTCGTGAGTGAGCACAGCGTCGGCGGCAAAGGCGTCCTCTCCCGCCTCCAAGGCGTGCTCGTCACCCTCGGTTGCATCGTGCCGCCCATGAGCGGACTCGTCCTCTCTCGCGCGGCGTTGATCGCCGTCGATCACGACGCGCACGCCGCCCGCGATTTCTGGTGCCGCGAGGATTTGGCCGTCGTCTGCCACAACCTCGTCGAAGCCTCCGCCGGCACCCAACGTTGGCAGACGTGGCCCGTGGACCGCGAAAACTTCACCGCCCGCTGGGCCTGACCCCCGCAGGGGCGCCCGCGTGCCCGCGCGCCCCTGCGTCACCGCCCGCTCACCCTCGCCCCCAAGCCTCCCCTTCCTTTATCCACCCCGGTTTTTACCCCCCAAATCCCCGAACCTATTTGTCACTTAATAAGTGACAAACTTGGTTTTCCCTCTGCCTTAAAATAAGTTATAAACTCGTTTTTTGCGGCTTATTTGTATCCCTCTCCACCGCCTTTAGGCGTGCCAAGCCCTCTTCTCCGGCGAACGATGCACGCATGTCAGCCTCCGCTTCCGCACCCGATTCCGCCCACGACCGCGCCCGCCAGCTCATCGACTCCGCCCACTCCGCCGACCCCGCACTGGCCTCCGACGGACGCCCCGCCGAGCTCGTTTACGCCGACCGCGTCGAAACCTGGGTCGCCCAACTCATCCCCGACGCCCCGCCCGCCCTGCGCCTCGCCGCCCGCTGCCAACACCTCGAACGCTGGCTCACTCCCCGCGCCACGTTCCCCGAGGGCAAAGTCGGCTACCTCACCTGGCGCCGCTCGCTCTACGTCAAACAAGCCGACCGCGCCCGCGAACTCCTCCTCGCCGCAGGCGTTCCCGCCGCCGAAGCCGACGACGTGCGCACCTGGGTCTCCAAAACCGGACTCAAAACCAACCCCGGCACCCAAGCCCTCGAAGACGCCGCCGTCCTCGTCTTCCTCGAAAACGAAATCGCCGGTTTCGCCGCGCAACACGCCGACTACCCGCGCGAAAAGTTCATCGATATCCTCCAAAAAACCTGGCGCAAACTCAGCCCCTCCGCGCAACAAGCCGCCCTCGGTCTCGACCTCCCGCCCGCCATCGCCGCCCTCGTCCGCGACGCCCTCTCCGGCTGACACCCCTCGCCTCCGCCTCGCCCCGGCCCAACCGCCGCCGCGCCCGTCCGCCCGAGCGCCACTCACCCCTGCATCCACAATTCCGGCAGCACGATCCGCCCCGGCTTGGCCGGATCATACAACCCGAACACCGCCTGCCCTCCCGCCTTCCGGCTGTTGATCCAGCTCAACCGGTTCGGCTGATGCCACCGCAACGTGTGCGTCTCCCCCTCGCCCGCATCCACGCGCTTCAACGTGATTTTGAACTGCGGTTGCTTGTTGATGCTCACACTCGTCGGCTCCACCGACACCACGAAAAAATCCCCCAACCGCCCGTTCGTCAGCAAGTGCACCACCCGGCGTCGCGCCCTCACCCACCACGCGAAAATCAACGCCCCGGCCACCGGAAACAGCAGCACAAAACCACTCGCCCAGCCCGTCTTGCCCAGCCGCCCGCCCCTCGCCACCGCCATCGACGGATCATCGGCCGCATACCTCACCGTCACCGACGCCCCCTCCGACCAACGCCGCCCGGTCGTGTAACACTCGCCCTCGATCCGCCGCCCGTCCGGCACGGTAAACTCAAACCGATACACCCGCACCTTCACCTTGTTGATCGATAGATTGGTGTTTTCGGCCGACACGATCCGACCGCGAACCTCCATCACCTCCGGCGCCTCACCCCGCTCCAGCCGCCATTGGTCAATCTGCCGCGTCGGAAAAAACACCGCCGCGAACCCGAGTCCCACCAACATAAACATAAAGCCGAACAACCCCGCGCCAAACGGAGCCGTTTCGCGCAAAGCCGTCTTGCGCAGCCGCACGGGAATCGCCCGCGGCGCGGACGCCGCCAAAAACCTCACCATTTCTTCGTCGGCAAAAGCGGAGGGGTTGCTCATGCCGCGAGCCTGCAAAACCCGCCGCCGCCAACAAGCGCATTTCCTCCCCTCGTCATCCCTGACTCATCGACCGGCTACGCTTCGTCAACCGGATGAACCCGCGCCCCTTTCGACGCACGCTCGCCCCCGCACTCCGGCGAACCTCGCGCCAAATCGCGACACACCTGCGGACGCTTCTCGTAAACCGTGCAAAAAAACTCCCGCCCACCCGCCGCATCCGCCCGCACCTCCAGCGCCGCGCAATGTCCGCCCGCGCTCATCTTCATGTAAGCGCGATTCCCGATGAAGTGCGCCACGCGTTCCGCATCAACGCCAAGCCGGTCCCAATCGGCGCCCGTGACGCGCACGTAGGTATCCAAATTGGAATGACAACACACTCCGCAACGGAGGCAGTCGGTGATGGGGATGCTCAAGCCGCACCCGCGGGCCACAAGCTCCGGCGGGCACACCGTCACCCTGTCCGCCCGCGCACCCCGATGCCAGCCTCCAAACCGGTTTGTCACTTAATAAGTGACAAACCCGGTTCTCCTCACCGCAGCGGTTTCGGACTTTTGCCCACCGGTGCGCCCGCCTCGCGCGCGGCCAGCCACAACAACACCTGGATCATGCGCTCGGCGTCGGGCATCTGCGTGCCCGAAACAAAGTAATCGTGCACGCGCTGACGCGGCACTTCCAGCACCCGCGCCAGATTCGCCTTCGCCCCGCGCACGCGCAGGTGCGGCCTCATCTTTTCAACCACCGCGGTCCACAACGGCGTGTCTTCACCCGGCCGCAACGTTGCCCCCCGGCGCGGACGCCGCGCGTCCTTCCGCCGCTGGACGGCCCGCTGCGCCTGCTCGACCGCGAGCGCACCGAGCTCCTCCAAAATCCCGATCACCGCACCCACCGGCCGCATCTGCGGCGGCAACCCTCTTCCAATGTCCATAGTCATACCCCGAGGTTATTCAACCACCCCGAAAGTTTGTCACTTAATAAGTGACAAACTTTCGTTTAAACCTCTTTTCCAAATTCTTATATATCCCGATAAACACCCGTTTCGTCGAAAGCGTTGAGCGGATTTTGCGTGGTTTTCATCAAGGAATGCGCAGACCGTTGCGCCACTATGCCCTAAAATATGCGCTAATGAAGAACCCTCTCGACACGTTCCAGTCCTGGCTCGACGACGCCAAACGCCACGGAGTCCACGAGCCTTCCGCCATGGCCCTCGCCACCACCGATCCCGACGGCCGCCCTTCCGTCCGCATGATCTTGCTCAAACACGCCGACGACGCCGGCTTCGTGTTCTACACCAACACCGAAAGCCCCAAGGCCGACGCCCTCCGCCACCAACCCTACGCCGCACTTTGCTTTTATTGGAATCCCCCCGGCCGCCAGGTCCGCGTCTCCGGCCGCGTCGAACCCGTGTCCGACGAGGAAGCCGACGCCTATTTCAACTCGCGCCCCTACCTCAGCCGCATCGGCGCGCGCGTCTCCAAACAATCACAACCGCTCAACGGCTATGCCGAACTCGAGCGCGGAGTCGCCGCCGAGATGCTCCGCCATCCGCGCGGTCGAGTGCCGCGCCCCGAAAACTGGACCGGCTACCGCCTCGTGCACGACTACATCGAACTCTGGCAAGAACGCCCGTTTCGCATGCACGAACGCATGGCCTACAAACGCATCGGCAAGGGCTGGCGCGAACAAGCCCTCTACCCGTAATCCCCGGGCCCGCCTTCACGTCCTCCTAAAACAACCAAGCCCCGGCGACCCTCAGGCCCCCGGGGCTTTTGTTTGCCTCATTTCGCCTCGTGCGCAACCCGCACCCACGGCCGGCACGTAGGCCGCGAGCTTGCTCGCGCCACAGCTCGCGCCCGCAATCCACCTATCCCGTCGCCGCCTTGTAGAGCACGAACACCACGAGCTGCCCCGTGAACACGCGCAGCAACATCACCAGTGGATACACCGTCGCATACGCCACCGCCGGCGCGTCGCTGCCCGTCGTCTGCTGCGCAAACGCCAGCGCGGGCGGATCCGTCATCGATCCCGCCAACAACCCGCACAACTCGGCATAATTGAGTTTCTTCCAGGCCCGCGCCACGAAGCCGATGATCAGCAGCGGCACGATCGTGATCATCGCGCCGTAAATCACCCACTTCATCCCTTGCGCGCCGGTCAGCACCTCGACGAATTTCTCGCCCGACTTGATGCCCACCGCCGCCAGGAACAACGAAATGCCGATCTCGCGGATCATGTGGTTCGCCGTGTGCGGCACGTGCCAGATGAGCGGCCCCGTCGTCGTGAGTCGCGACATCAGAATCGCCACCACCAGCGGCCCGCCCGCCAGGCCGAGCTTCACCGCCGCCGGCAATCCCGGCAGCATCAGCGGTATCGAGCCCACCACTACACCGAGCACGATACCCAGGAAAAACGTCAGCGGCTGCGGCGTATCCAGAGCCTTGGGCGAGTTGCCCACCACGAGGGACACCGCGTCGATCTGCGGCGGCTCGCCCACCACCATGAGGATGTCGCCGAATTGCAGCCTGAAGCCGGGAGCCGGCGTGAACTCCAGCCCTTGGCGCGTCACGCGCGTCACCACCACGTGATGCTGCGAAAAGGTCGTCAGCTCGGCCAGTGGTTTGCCGAACATCGCCGGCTTCGTCACGATCAACCGGCGGTTGATCACCGAGCCGGGCAGCGTCTTCAGGTCCACGCCGGATTCCGCGCCGATCACCACGCGCAACGACTCCAATCCTTTTTCCGGACCGACCGCATGCAGGATGTCCCCCAACTGAAGCGCCGTGTCCGGATGCGCCACCGCCACCACGCCTTCGCGGGAAAACCGCGAGATCACCACGCCGGAACCTTCCAGCCCGGGCACCGTGGCCAGCGTGCGTCCGGTCAGGTTGGGATTGCGCACCTCGAAGTTGCGCGTGGTCGGCGGCGGCACCGAGGGTCGGTTGGCCGACTCGGCGGCGGCCACTTCCTTTTGCACATCGATGCGGAACACCGTCCGCACCGCGATCATCGTGATGATGATGCCGATGATGCCGAACGGATACGCGATCGCGTAACCCAGCCCCTGCACCACCGCCGCGTCATCGCCCGCCCCGAGCTGCTTGAGCGCCTGCGCCGCCGCCGCCAGACTCGGCGTGTTGGTCGTCGCGCCCGAAAGCAGACCCACGCCCGCCGCCACGTCCGTATAACCGAAAAGAATCCACGCCGACGCCACCAGCACGCCGATAACCACGATCGCCATCGCGAAAAGATTGAGCACCAGCCCCCGCGAACGCAGCGACGCGAAAAAACCCGGGCCGATCTGCAACCCGAGCGTGTAAACAAACAGGATCAACCCGAACTCCCTCACAAACTCCAACACATGATGGTCGAAGGTCAGTTTGAAGTGCCCGAGCAGCAGGCCTGCAAACAACACGCCGGCCACGCCGAGGCTGATGCCGTAGATTTTGATTTTGCCGAGCGCGGCACCCAATGCTCCCGCCACCCCGAGAAGGATGACGGTGCGGGCTACTGATTCGGCGGTGAAAAGCTGGGTGATCCAGTCCATAGTGAAGAAAGTTTAGCGGAGGGCCCGAACTGCGTCCGCGCAGATTTTGCCAACCTGCACGCATCTAACCCTCCGCGCCCGGCAAACGCGAGGTGAGTTGCAATTCGGTTTTCAACAACTTCAGCGCCCGCCCGCGGATCGCCGTGAGGTCCGAGCTTTCGGCCGCCGTCACCGTCCATCGCCAGCAGCCTTTTTCATCGAGCAACGCCTGGTCCAGAATCGCCCCCTTGCCCAGCACCCGCTCCGGTTCGCCCGGAGCGGACAACACCACCGACCCGCCGCGCACGTAAAAAAACGCCCGGCACTGCGCCCCGCGCGCAAACAACAGCTCGTCCTTCACCAGATGGATCGCCCGCAAAAGATCCTCCGGCGGCGGCAGCACCAGGCTCAGGTCGCGCGGAAAAACCAGCTCGAAGGTCCAGTCGATCATCACGCGCAACCGGCGCAACACCCCCGGCAGCTTGGCCAAGTAAACCGTCCGCCACATCCACCACGCCAGCAGTCCGCTGAAACGAAAACCAAACACTTCCGCGACCGCGTCATGCTCGCCGATCGCCGCCATCTGCCCCATGTAACGGTGACGAAACGGCCGCGGCTCCCGTCCGTTCATCACCGCGAAGATGTTTTTCGCGAGCTGCACGCCCTGCCGTTGCGCGAACTGCGCGGTGGGCGGCGAGAGTTTCACTTCGCCTCGATCCGTCCACGGCACCGCCGCGCAATCCCCCGCACTCCACAGGTCGGCGTGTCCCGGCACGCGGAGCGTCGGCTCCGTGCGCACCCGCCCGCGCTCGGTCGCGAGTCCGAGCTGTCCGCACAGGTCGAGCACCACCGGATTCGGCGCGTTGCCGATCGTCGTGACGATCGTGTGCGACTCCACAAACGTCCCGTCGGCAAAAATCACACGATCCGCCGTGAGCTCCGCCACGCGCGTGTTGAGCCGCAGCTCCATCCCGCGTTTTTCCAAAACGCGTTGCGCGTGTTCCCCCAGCTCCGGACCGATCTCGGTGAGCAACCGGTCGTGGCCGTGCACCAACACCACCCGCACCGGCGTGTCCTTCAGGTTCGCGTAATACCGGCGCGAGCTTGACATGAAATCGAGGAGCTGGCCCGCCGTCTCCACGCCCGTGTAACCGCCGCCGGCCACGACCACGGTGAGCAAGCGCGCCCGCAGTCCGGCGTCGGACACCAGATTGGCTTCCTCCAGCCGGTTGATGACGGTGGCCCGCAGGCGCAACGCGTCCGACACCGATTTCATCGGACGCCCGTATTCCGCCATGCCCGGCACGCGGCTGAGGTCCGTCACGCTGCCCAGCGTGAGCACGAGTTGCCCGAACCCGATCTCGTGGTCGCGCGAGAAACGCCCGCCGTCCATCGTCAGCGTTTTCCGCGACCAGTCGATGCGCTGGATCGACCCCTGCAAAACATCCACCTCGCGGCAGAGCTGGCGCAGCGGGTTGACCACATCGAGCGGCGAGAGCGCGGACCCCGCCACCTCGGCCAGCATGGGCTGGAAAATCATGACGTTGCTCTCCGCGATCAACGCGACCCGCTTTCCCTTGGCCGGACCCAGCAGCCGCCCCAGCGTTCTTGCACAATAAACCCCGGCAAACCCTCCTCCCGCAATGACCACGTCGTAATGCATGCCCGCAAGGAAAACGCCGCGCCTGGCGACGGGCGAACGCAAAAGACCGGCGGCCGGCCTTGATTATCGCGGACGCACCAGCAGCAGCGTGCGGTCGTCGTTGCGCGAAGCCAGCGCGGAGAACTGGCGCAGGTAGCGGTTCAGTTTCTCCACCACGCGCGGCAGCGGCGTCTGCTCCTGCCCCGAAAGCGTCGTCACCAACCGGTCGCGGCCGAATTCGTCCCCCGCCGCATTCGCCGCCTCGGTGATGCCGTCGGTGTAAAGCGTGAGCAGATCGCCCGCGCCGAGGTCGATCGCCACTTCCTCCAGCATCGCGTCAAACACCGGGCCTTCGTCAAAGCCGAGCGCCAGCCCGCCCGCGGAAAGCAGCTCGAGCGAGCCGCCGGCCCGCAGCAGGAGGGCCGGCTCGTGGCCCGCGCGCACATAGGTGAGCCGGTTTGTATCCAAATCCAAAATACCGTAAAACAGGGAGATGAACATGCCGCGCGGCATGTCGCCGTGCAGCGCGCGGTTGACGCGCCTCACCACCGTGGCGGCGCTGGGCTCGCCGGCGGCGCACAGGCGCAGCGTGGCGCGGCAGGCCGCCATCATGAGCGCCGCGGCCGGTCCCTTGCCCGCCACGTCGGCCATGACAAAGCCCCACCGGCGCTCATCCACCGGAAGCACGTCGTAATAATCCCCGCCGATGTGCAGCGAGGCCTGCGAAAGCGCCTCGATCTCCACTTCGCCGATGTCCGGAAACACGTGCGGCCGCAGTTGATGCTGCACTTCGCCGGCCAGCCGCAGATCCCGTTCGCGCAAGGCCCGCTCACGGTCCTCCGCGTCTTTGCGGGGCGTGATGTCCGAGATCAGGCCTTCGTGATGAGTCACGCTGCCGTCCGGCGCGAAGCGCACCACCGTGTGGTCGTCCACCCAGCGCACGGAACCGTCGGCGCACACGATGCGGTATTCCTGGCTGTATTCATGATGTCCGCCGGCGGCATGCGCATCGACCTCGGCACCCACGCGCTCGCGGTCGTCGGGATGGGTGATGCCGCGGAAACTCAGGCGGCGGCTGGTAAAGTCCTCGGGCTGGTAACCGAACTGGCGGATGCTCTGCGAAACGTATTCCACCGGCCAGTTTTCCTCGGCGAGCCAGAGCACGACGATGGACGGCGAACGGTTGACGATCTGCTCGAGTTCCTCGCGGCGGGCGAGCGCGAGCTTGAGCTCCTCCTGCGCCTTGCGGCGGATGCTGACATCGCGGCCCACGCCGAAAAACGCGCGGCGGCCGTCGCGGTCGGTGTAGGCCGAACCCGTGGTGGCGTGCCAGATCCAGTGCCCGTCCTTGTGATGCACGCGATACTCGATTCCCCGCGGGTTGACGCCGAGTTCGAGGGTTTCATCGATGTATCCCTTGAAGAGCGGCCGGTCGTCGGGATGGATGAACTCCATGTAGGGTTTCCCGATGACATCGCCGACCTCGTGGCCCAGTTTCGGTGTCCACGCATCGGATACAAACTTGTAGCGACCCTCGGGCGTGATCGCGAAAAGGATCTCGCTGGCGATCTTCAGGTAGGTGCGCCAGCGGGACTCGCTGCGGCGCAGCTCCTGTTCGGCGGCGTGGCGCGCGGAGACATCGGCCAGCATCGCAAAATGGTGCGTCACGCGGCCCGTTTCATTGCGCAAAACGACGATGGTGAGCTCGCACATCACCTCGCGGCCGTCGCGCCGTTGGTAACGTTTTTCCAGCGTAAAGCCGTCGCGTTTGCCCGCGTAGATTTCGGCGGTGAGTTGTTGCTGGCGCGCCCAGTCGTCGGGATGCGTGATCTTGCGGACGTTTTCGATGTTGCTGGCCTCTTCGGCGCTCAGGCCGATGAGTTCGCAGAACCGACGGTTGACCACATTCTTGCCGGGAGTGCCCGCCTCATTGACCTCACGCCAGCTGAGGCCCACCGGGGCGTGTTCAAAAAACAGCGTGAGCTGCTGCACGGCGTCGGGCCCTCGGCTCAACCACTCGGGAAGAGAAGTGCCGCCCAGGGAAAAGAGGGCATCGGCAGGCGTGCGAGGCATTTCGGGCGACGACATGGGGAACGTGGGAGTTATGTGCCTAACCCCATGACTTCGCGCAATCCAGCACGAATCCGTTAATCCTCCCAAAGGCTGGCTATATCAACCCAACCGGCCACGATTGACCCATGACTACCGTGGCCACCTGCAACAACCCCATGCACGCGCAGTTGCTGAAGTCTGTGCTCGAAGACAGCGGCATTCCGGTGCTCCTGCCCAATGAACACAGCGCGCAGACCATGCCCCACCTCATCCTCGCCATGGGCGGAATCCGCGTGCAAGTCCCCGAAGAGCACGAGGAAAACGCCCGCGCCCTGATCGCGGATTTCGAAGCGAAGTCCGGCGGAAACGACACCTTCCCACCGACGATCGCGTAGCAGCCGACGTAAGGAGGCTGTTGGTTGACGTGTCGTTTGCACCACCAGCCTCGTCACCTCGGCTGCTACACGATCGGCTCAACCCTTCAACGCGCCCGCCGTCACGCCCTTCACGAGCTGTTTTTGCAGCGCGATGAAGATGATCAGGATGGGGATCGTCACAATCACCAGACCCGCGAACAACATGCCGTAGTCGCTGCGGTATTGGGACGTGATCGAAAGATTCGCCAGCCCCAGCGGCAGCGTGCGCACCGACGCGCCCGCGTCACCGCTCGTGAACATGAAGGCGAAAAAATACTCCTTCCAGACACCGATGAACTGGAAGATCGCCACCGTCACCAGCCCCGGCCGCGCCAGCGGCAGCATCACCCGCCAGAAGGCCGACGCTTCCGAACAACCATCCACGACGGCCGCTTCGTAGAGCGAACGCGGCAGCGATTTGAAAAATCCCGCGAGAATGAAAATCGCGAAGGGCAGGCCGTTGGCGGTGTAAACGAGGATCAGGCCCAGCCGCGAGTTGAGCAGCCCGAGCGCCTTCAGCTCGAAAAAGAGCGGCACAATGGAGAGCTGCACGGGAATCATCAGCCCCGCGAGGAAGAGCCAGAACACACCTTTGCCCAACGGATGATAAAACCGCGCCAGCGCATACGCCGCCATCGCGCCGAGCAAAACGATTAGCGTCACCGAAGAGAGCGTCACGATGACGGAGTTGAGAAAATAATCGCCGAACTTCGCCTCGTTCCAGGCACGCGCGTAGTTGTCGGTGCGCAAGTCGTCGAAGGGCGGCAGCGCGAAGGCTTCGCGGAAAATCGCCTCGTCGTCCTTGAAAGATGAATACGCCACCCACGCCATTGGATAGACGACCCACAAGAGGTAGCCCGCGAGCACGGAGAAGATGAGGATGCGGGAAAGTTTCATCGGTTCACATCTCCACCGTGTCGCGTTTCAGCGCGCGCATGACCGCGGCACTCCCGATGAGAACGAGGACAAACATCACGACCGCAATGGCGGTGGCGCGGCCGACTTGGAATTCCTGAAACATCGTCGAGACCATCAGCGTGCTCAGCGTGTGCGTGCCGCTCGCCGGATCCTGCGAGGTGAGGAGCCAGATCATTTCGAACGCGTTGAGTCCGCCGATCACCAGGAACACCGCCGATATGACCAGCACCTCCCAGATGAGCGGCACCGTGATGCTGAAAAATTGCCGCGCCGGTGACGCGCCTTCAAGGTCGGCGGCTTCGTAGAGATCGGGAGAGATGCCTTCCATCGCGGCGAGGTAGAGCACGAGGTTGAAGCCGCACGCCATCCACAGGTAGATCGGGATGAGTGCTCCGTAGAGATTGGCCTGCGAGAGCCAGGCAAAGCCTTGGAAACTTTCGAATCCCAGTTTCACCAGCGCGGTGTTCACGAGTCCGCCATGCGGATCGTAGGCGCTCATCCAGAGGAGCGTCGCCGCGATGCCGCCAAGCATGTTGGGAAACAGGAAGACCACGCGAAACACGCCCGCGCCCCAGATGCCGCGATGGATGAGTGTCGCGAAAAACAACGCCGCCGGCACGACGACCAGCGCGGGCACGATCATGAGGTAGAGGTTGTTGCGCAGCGCGAACCAGAACACATCGCTCTCCAGCAGCAGCCATTTGAAGTTGAAGAGGCCGGCCCAAGTGCGCTCGCCGAGTCCGTCCCAGCGGGTGAAGCCCCAGACCATCGACGCGAGGCCGGGGAGAATGACGAATGCACCAAAAAGAAACAGCGCGGGGCCGACAAAACCAAAGGCGAAGGCGGGGCGGAGGTGGCCGAGGTGTTCGGCGGACGCAGGATTCGCGGTGGTGCCGCGACCGCCGCGCGCGGCTTTTTTCCAAGCGAGCCACGCGACGAGTGCAGCCAAGACGAGCAGCAACGTCGCGGTCGCGAAGCCGTGGCGGTTTTCCACGCGGTCGGGATCGGTTTCACGGGCGCACGCGGCGGTCGCGGCGGCTTCGAGGCGGGCACCGAATTCCTCCGGGGTGATGCGGCCGGTCATCAGGCGGTAACGCGCATCGGTGAGGGCCTGGTTGATCACCGCGAGGTTCGTCGCCGACGCGGGCGGCGCGGCGTCGAACGACGCGGGGGCTTTTGCGACGAGCTCCGCGGTGTCGCGCATAAGCGGAGAAAAATCGTCCGGAGTGACGGCACGCAGTGCGACGGGTGAATCGACGGTTTGCGCGAAGCGTTTCGCGCGCTCGCGCGACGTGAGGAAGCGGAAAAAATCGACGGTGGCTTTTTCGCGCGCCGGATCGCCGCTTGCGAAGAGGAAGTAATAGGCGCTCTGGGTCTGAAGTGTATCCGGAGAAGTGATACCGTCGGCAAAGACGGGCAGGTTCATCGCGCCGAGTTCGAAGCCGGGCGGGAGTTTTCCCTTCATCTCGCTGGCGAACCAAGAGGCGGAGATCGTCATCGCGGCGCGTCCGTCGATAAAGGCAAGCTGCGCGGCGGTGTGGGTCATGCCTTCCCATCCTTTGACAAGATGCTTGGTGGAAAGCTGCTGCAAAACATCGGCGGCGCGGATGAAGCGCGGATCGGTGCGCGCGCCCTCGGCGAGGCGGTTGTAATCACGCCAGCCATCGGGCCCGACGAGGTTGTAGTGCGCGGCGCGCAGAAACGCGTCGCCGTAGCGCATGAAGACGCCGGGGAGCGAGAGCGGGGCGACGTCGGCGCGCTCCATTTTTTCGCAGAGGGCGAAGAATTCGTCCCATGTGCGCGGGGTGTTCCAGCCGTTTTCACGGAAACGTTTTTTGTCGTAGAAAACGGTCCACACCGCGTGGGCAAAGGGGAGCCCGTGGATTTTTCCGTCGGTGTCCCAGCGGTCGAGGACGCCAGGGAGAAATGTGTCGCGCCAGCGGGCGTCGCCTTCCCAGTTGGGTCCGTCGAGGTAGGGCGCGAGGTCGAGGATGCTGCCGGCTTTGATCAGGTTCGGGTAAAGCAGGACGGCGTCGGTGGCGTCGGGGTCGTCGCCGGCCATGACACGGATGCGGACCTGGTCGTTGATGCGCGGGTTGCCGCCAATGCGGACGCGGACATCGGGGCGGAGTTTTTCGAATTCGCGGGCGGTTTCCTCGTAGAATGCGGCGCCGTAGCCGGCGACGAGGACGGGGATGTCGAGTTCGAGCGGCGGGGTGTCGGCGCGCGCGAGGCCCGTCGCGAGGCAGAGAAGGAAAATGAGTGCGAACGCACGCCGGAGCATCGCGACAGGTGTGCGCGGGTGCGGGCGGGTGCGCCAACTCTTTTTCCGTGGCAAGGGCCGCCTACTTCTTTTCGGGGCGGGCGTCCTGCAATCGTTCGATGATTTTTTCGCGGCCGGCGATCCACTCGGCGTCGCTGAGTTTGCCGTCCTTGTCGGTATCGAGGCGTTTCATGACGCGGGGCATTTTTTCGGCGCGGGCGCGGAGGGCGGCTTCCCGCGCGGTTTTTTCAGCTTCGTCGAGTTTGCCGTCGCCGTTTTGGTCGAACTCCTTGATGGAGTTTTCGAGACGGGCCTGGATGCGTTCACGCCGTTGTTCTTTTTTTTCCTGACCCTCCATGAACATCTGCTCTTTCACCGCGGCGATCTCGGCTTCGTCGAGTTTGCCGTCTTTGTTGGTGTCGTAGCGCTTGATGATTTCGGCATCGCGCTGTTCCTGGGTTTTGGGGGTTTCTTCGGCGGAGGCGGGCAACACAAATTGCGTTGCTGCGAGGAACACGGGGAATAGAAACGAGACTTTCATGGGATGATCGGGGTCGGGCTGTTTCGGGTATAGTCTCTGGCGTGACGCCCGGGCCGGTGCCGGGTTACAGTTCGCCGCGACCCCGCAGCCTTTCGATTTCCCCCTTAATATCCAACATGTATCAGGTCACTTTTTCCGAGCAAAGCATGCTGGAGCTGAACAAGCTCGATAAACTGGCGCAGCTCGAAGCCATCGAACCGATCAGCTCGCTCAAACCGGCGGATCTGGAACACCCGAGGGAGCCGCTGGGCACCTTTAAGCGGGCCGGGCACACGCTCTACCGTCTGCGTGCGGGGGATAACCGGTTCTATTTCGAGACGCGGGGCAGCGAGGCGATCCACGTCCTTTACATTTTGCACAAGAACTCGTTGGAAGATTTTCTTTTGCGCAACAAGCTGCCGGTTTCGGAAAGCCAACTGGTCGAGCAGGATTCCAAGTTTTGGAAATACCTGGAGTCCCTCACCAAGAAATAAGCCTTCTATTTATGGCCGAAGAAACACGCCCTGCCGCGGACAACGAAGCGGAAAATCCTTACAGCATCGAGCAGGCGAGCCGGATTTATTTCCTGCCAAACCTGATGACGGCGGGAAATCTGTTCTGCGGATTTGCGGCGTGTCTGCGTTGCATCGAGGCGAGTTTCATCGCGCGCGGTGCTTCCGAGATGGCGGGCTTGATTCCGCCTGAAGCGATCGGGCACTACACGAGCGCGGTCTGGTATATTTTCGGCGCGATGGCGTTTGATGCGCTGGATGGACGGTTGGCGCGCATGGGTGGCAAGGAGTCGTTGTTTGGCGCGGAATTCGATTCGCTGGCGGATGTGGTGTCGTTCGGATTGGCGCCGGCCTTGATGGTGTTTTTCCTGATCATCCGGCCGGCGGCGGGGGA